>JANRIF010000299.1:0-6775 GCA_033765245.1 Lysobacteraceae bacterium | reverse complement strand
TACACCGAGCACAGCCACAACGCGCTGACCTTGCCGGACTACTTCACCCATCGATTCGAGGACACCAGCCGGGTGCTGCGGGTGCTGTCGGCGCTGGTGATCCTGGTGTTCTTCGCCATCTATGCGGCCTCCGGCATCGTGGCCGGTGCGCGCCTGTTCGAGAGCGTGTTCGAGGTGCCCTATGCCACCGCGTTGTGGGTGGGCGCGGCGGCAACGATCCTGTATACCGTGGTCGGCGGCTTTCTTGCGGTGAGCTGGACCGACACCGTGCAGGCCACGCTGATGATCTTCGCGCTGATCCTCACCCCGATCATGGTGGTAGTGGCAACGGGTGGCTTCGACAGCGCTACCACGCTGATCGCGGCGGCGGATCCGGCGCTGCTGGACCCGTTCAAGGGCACCAGCATGGTCGGCATCGTGTCGTTGCTGGCCTGGGGCCTGGGTTACGTCGGGCAACCGCACATCCTGGCGCGTTTCATGGCCGCCGATTCCGCGCGCAGCATTCCGGCGGCACGGCGCATCGGCATGAGCTGGATGGTGTTGTGCCTGCTCGGGGCGATGGCAGTCGGCTTCTTCGGTATCGCGTATTTCCAGGCGCAACTTGAACTCGCCGGCAGCGTGCAGCAGAACCCGGAGCGCGTGTTCATCGTACTGGCACAGGCGCTGTTCAATCCGTGGATCGCCGGAGTGCTGTTGTCGGCGATCCTGGCCGCCATCATGAGCACCCTGAGTTGCCAGTTGCTGGTGTGCTCCAGCGCGCTCACCGAGGACTTCTACAAGGGCATGCTGCGCAAGACGGCCGGGCAGGGCGAACTGGTGTGGGTGGGCCGGCTCACCGTGCTGCTGGTGTCGGTATTGGCGATCGCGCTGGCGAGCAATCCCGAGAGTCGCGTACTGGGGCTGGTCAGCTATGCCTGGGCCGGCTTCGGCTCGGCGTTCGGGCCGGTGGTGGTGCTGTCGCTGTACTGGCCGCGCATGACCCGCAACGGCGCGCTGGCCGGGATGGTGGTGGGCGCGCTGACCGTGATCGGGTGGAAGCAGCTCGGCACCGGGCTGTACGAAATGGTGCCGGGGGTGCTGCTGGCGACGGTCGCCATCGTGCTGGCGAGCGTGCTGGATCGCGTGCCCTCGCGACCGATGCGTGAGGTGTTCGCCAACGTGCACGATCATCTCGACCGGGCTGCATGAACCATGCGTGATCGCCGCCCGCTGGCGGTGGCGCTGATGGGGCCCACCGCATCCGGCAAGACCGCGCTGGCGGTGCAATGGGCGCAGCGCTTTGGCGGCGAGATCGTCAGCGTGGACTCGGCGCTGGTGTATCGGCGCATGGACATCGGCAGCGCCAAGCCCGATGCCGCCACGCTGGCGCAGGCGCCGCACCACCTGCTCGACCTGCGCGAGCCCTGGCAGACCTACAGCGCCGCAGAATTCGCAGCGGATGCGCGCGTGGCGATGGATGCGCTGGTCGCGCGCGGCAAGCTGCCGATCCTGGCCGGTGGCACCGGGCTGTATTTCCAGGCCCTGCTGGAAGGGTTGGCGCCGATGCCCGAGGCCGATCCGGAGCTGCGCGCGGGTATTGCAGCCGATGCCCAGGTGCGCGGCTGGCCCGCCTTGCATGCCGACTTGGCACAGGTCGATCCACTCGCGGCGGCGCGCATCCATGCCACCGACCCGCAGCGCATCGTGCGGGCGCTCGAAGTATGGCGGCTGAGCGGCCGCCCGATCAGCTATTGGCAGGCGCAGGCGCGACGCGAGCGGCTGCCGTTTCGTGTGCTCAAGCTGGTGATCGCACCGTCGCAGCGCGCGTTGCTGCACGCGCGCATTGCGCAACGTTTCGATGCCATGCTGGCGGCGGGCTTTCTCGACGAGGTGCGCGCGCTGCGTGCCGATCCGCGTTGTCATCCGCAACTGCCGGCGATGCGTGCGGTGGGTTATCGCCAGGCATGGGTGCATCTGGACGGCGTAACCGATGCCGCACAATTCCGCGAGCAGGCCATCGCCGCGACCCGTCAGCTCGCCAAGCGGCAGCTCACCTGGTTGCGCGGCGAACTCGATGCGCGTTGGTTCGACCCCGAACGCGATGATGTGGCCCTGAATACCGCGATATTGCGTTATCTGGAGTGATGGCGGGGTGTGTCAGGCGATGCGCACGGCAATCCTTAGTGGGAGCGCGCTTGAGCGCGATGGATGCCGCAAGCGGGCGAGATCCCCGTCGCCCGCAAGCGGCCTCCCACAAAAGCGCGGTGCTGAGTCCCCAGTCCCGAAGCCGTGTCGCATCCCATAAACCCAACAGCAAGCAGACACATGCTCGCCGCAGGGGGCCGGCCTGTGTACCATGAGCAGTTCGCCAACCGCGATGTCGCTGCGGGTGGTGTGGTTGGCGCGGGCATCGCACAATAACAAGAGCAGGAGCACCACATGTCCAAGGGACAATCTTTGCAGGATCCTTTCCTGAACGCATTGCGCCGCGAGCGGGTGCCGGTTTCGGTCTACCTGGTGAACGGCATCAAGTTGCAGGGCACTATCGAGTCGTTCGACCAGTTCGTGGTGCTGCTGCGCAATACCGTCAGCCAGATGGTCTACAAGCACGCGATCTCCACGGTGGTGCCGGCGCGCAATGTCCGCATCGGCGGCAGCGACGACGATCACGACGAGCCGGGACCGGAGGCCGCAGCTACCGGTGTTTGAACGCTCACGCAAGGGTGAACGCGCGCTGCTGATCCAGCCGATTGGCGCCAGCGCCAGCGAACGCGCCAGTTTCGACGAGGCGCTGGAGGAGTTCGAGGAATTGGCGCGCTCCGCCGGCGCCACTGTGGTGGGTACGTTGCGCGCGCGTAGCGACGCGCCCAACGCCTCGCTGTTCATCGGCAGCGGCAAACTCGACGAAGCCAAGGCCATGCGCGCAGCGCTCGATGCCGACCTGGTACTGGTCAATCACGCGCTCACCCCGGTGCAGGAACGCAACCTGGAAAAGGCGCTGGAATGCCGGGTTGTCGACCGCACCGGCCTGATCCTGGACATCTTTGCGCAGCGCGCGCGCTCGCACGAAGGCCAGTTGCAAGTGGAACTGGCGCAATTGCGGCACATGGCGACCCGTCTGGTGCGCGGCTGGACTCACCTGGAACGCCAGCGCGGCGGTTCCATCGGCCTGCGCGGACCCGGCGAAACCCAGCTCGAAACCGACCGTCGGCTGCTGCAAAAGCGCATGGACATGTTGGAAAAGCGGCTGGAGAAGGTGGAAGTGCAGCACGCCCAGATGCGGCGGGCGAGGGTGCGCAACCAGTTGCCGCGCGTCGCGCTGGTGGGCTACACCAATGCCGGTAAATCGACCCTGTTCAATGCGCTCACCGGCGCCGGCGTGCTGGCGGTGGACCAGTTGTTCGCCACCCTCGATCCCACCGTGCGTCGCCTCGATGGCCTCGCCTGTGGCCCGTTGGTGCTGGCCGATACCGTGGGTTTCGTGCGCGACTTGCCGCACGAACTGGTGGCGGCGTTCCGTTCCACCCTGTCCGAAGCGCGCGAGGCCGACCTGCTGTTGCACGTGATCGATGCCGCCGACCCGCTGCGCGACGAGCGCGCCGCGCAGGTGGATGCCGTGCTGGAGGAAATCGGCGCCGGCGACATCCCGCAGATACTGGTGATGAACAAGATCGACCGCCTGCCCGGTGCCGAACCGCGCCGCGATGCCGTGACGTCGGTGCGCGAACGGGTATGGCTGTCGGCGCAGCGGCAGACCGGGCTGGAGGCATTGCGTGATGCGATCGCCGAGCGCTGCGGGCGCGAACGCATGCGTGCGCAGCTCGACCTGCCGCCGCAGGCGGCACGGTTGCACGCGCGCCTGCACGCGCTGGGCGCGGTGCGCGATGAGCAGCACAGCGACGATGGCGGCTGGCACATGACCCTGGACTTGCCACGCGAGCTGGCGGCGCAATTGGCGGCCGAGCCGGGCGGCGACGCATTGCACCACATCCTGGAAGCGTCCTGAGCGCATTGCGCCCCCCGCCCCTCTTGCTTGCTGCACCCGGCGCCCCTACCTACAATCCACTGGCAGATACCCGACCCCCCACACACGCGCCGGAGCCCCGCTTCCGACTCGCATCCCAACTCCCGGGGTGAGGGCGGCACCAACGGGCCCGCCGGCGCCACGGAGCAATGCGATGGCGTGGAACGAGCCCGGCAAGGGCGGCAAGAATCCCTGGGAAGACAAGGATCCGGGCGGCGACGTCGAGGCGTTCATTGCCCGCCTCAAGGCCAACCTCGGGCGCATGTTCGGCAACTCCGGGCCGCCGCCAAAGCGCGGCGCGGGCGGCGGCGCCAATCCGCTGGGCTGGATCGCGGCAGTGCTGGTGGTGTGGTTGCTGTTCGACAGTTGGCAGGTGATCAACGCCCGCCAGCGCGGTGTGGTGCTGCGTTTCGGAAAGTTCGACCGGCTGATGGAGCCCGGGCCCAACTTCAAGCTGCCGCGCCCGTTCGAGAGTGTGACCAAGGTGGACGTTACGCAGATCAAGACGTTTACCGATCAGGTGCGCATCCTCACTCGCGACGAGAACATCGTGCAGATCGAGTTCAACGTGCAGTATCTGGTGAGCGATCCGCAGAAGTTCCTGTTCGGCGCCCGCGATCCCGAACCCACGCTGCAGCAGGCGGCCGAGAGCGCGGTGCGCGACGTGATCGGCACCAGCGCGATGGACACCATCCTCACCGGCGAGCGCGCAGCACTGGCGGCGCAGGCGAGGGTCAAGCTGCAGAATCTGCTGGACAATTACTCCACCGGCCTGCAGGTCTCGGTACTCAACATCCCCAACGCGCGGCCGCCGCAGGAAGTGCGCGAAGCCTTCGACGATGCGGTGAGCGCGCGCGAGGACAAGGACCGCATCGAGAGCGAGGCCGAAGCCTACGCCAGCAAGGTAGTGCCGGAAGCGCGCGGCGACGCGGCGCGGATCCGTGCCGAGGCCGAAGGCTACAAGGAGTCCACGGTGGCGCGCGCGCAGGGCGACGCCGAGCGCTTCACGCTGCTGGCGGACCAGTATCGCAAGGCGCCCGAAGTCACCCGCACCCGCCTGTATCTGGAAACCATGCAGCAGGTGCTGATGGGCAATCGCAAGGTGTACGCCGGCGATGGCGGCAACGTGTTGTATCTGCCGCTGTCCGGCGGCGCTACCGGTAGCGCCAGCGCGCCGGGCACCGGCAACCTGGTCAGTCTGTTGCCGCCCGCCACCACCGCCGCGAAGGCGGTCGAGGCCGCCGATCCGCGTAGCCCGCGCCCGCCGCGCACCGCCCGAGAGGAGTCGCGCTGATGAAACCATTCATTCCAGTGCTTGCCGTGCTGCTTGCATTGCTGGCCATGGGCTCGATCTATCAGGTGGGCGAAAGCGAAGTGGCGATCCGCTTCCAGTTCGGCGCCGTGGTCGAGAGCGACATCAAGCCCGGCTTGCACTTCAAGCTTCCGCTGCTACAGAACGTGATCAAGGTCGACCGCCGCATCCTCACCCTGGATTCGCAGCCCGAGCGCTACCTCACCTCCGAGAAGAAAGACGTCAATGTCGATTTCTTCGTCAAGTGGCGGGTCAGCGACGTGCAGCAGTTCTATCAGGCCGGCAACGAGTTGACTGCACTGCAGCGCTTGCGGCCGATCGTGACCGAAGCGATCCGCAACGAAATCAACCAGCGCACCCTGCAGGACGTCGTGGGCGGCCAGCGCACCAACCTCGCCGAGCGTTTCGTCGAGGTTGCCAACGTGGCGGCCAAGAGCCTGGGTGTGCAGGTTCTCGACGTGCGGATCAAGCGCATCGACCTGCCGGAGGACGGCCAGGTGATCTCCTCGGTATTCCAGCGCATGCGCGCGGAACGCCTGCGCGTGGCCAACGAGTTGCGCGCGCAGGGCTCGGAGATTTCCGAGACCATCCGCTCCAATGCGGACCGCCAGCGTGCCGTGCTGCTGGCGCAAGCTGAGCGCGACGCCCAGCGCCTGCGCGGCGAAGGCGATGCCGACGCGGCCGATACGTATGCCAAGGCTTATGGACGCGACGCCGAGTTCTATGCGTTTTATCGCAGCCTGGAGACCTACCGGCGCGGCTTTTCCGATGGCGAAAGCGTGTTGGTGCTCGACCGCGACTCCAGCTTGCTGCGCTACTTCGCCGAGCCGGGCCGGGGGCGGTGATCGCCGCAGCGCGCGCAGGCGTCGTCCCATGTGCCTGACGGCAGCGGCGAGTGCATGAGCGACGACCTGCTCGCCGCGCTGTGTCTGGTGCTGGTGTTGGAGGGCGCATTCCTGTTCATTGCGCCCGACGCCTGGAAACGCGCCGCGAGCCAGTTGCTGGCGCTGGCGAACCGGCAACTGCGGCTGATCGGCGGCCTGATGATGTTGGCCGGCTGGCTTTCGCTCGCGCTGCTGCGCTGATCGCCCCTGATTTTCCGCCGCAAAAGGCGGATAATTCCGCAAAGCCGGGGCAACTTCCGGCTTTTTTCATGCGACCGGTGAGGAGCAACTCAGCAGCGGGGTCCATGGCGCTTGTGGGAGCGCGCTCGCGCGCGACGTGTGCCGTGACGGCGGTGCAGCGGTCGCCCGCAAGCGGCCTCCCACAACGACTCGCCAGCTACTGTGGCGCCGGAGCGCCGCGCCAACCGTAGGTCGGATCAAGCCGCGAAGGGGGGGCGACGGCCGTGGCAGCCAGTCAGCGACGTCGCCCCAAGGCGGGGCACAACATGCGGAGCACAAAGTGATGGGTCAGTCAGTAGTGGTTCTTGGCGCGCAATGGGGGTGAGAGGTCGCGCT
>JANRIF010000243.1:0-14676 GCA_033765245.1 Lysobacteraceae bacterium | reverse complement strand
TTGATGGTGGGCACCCGCATCGCGAAGCCGTCCAGCTTGCCGTTCAATTCCGGCAGCACCAGACCCACCGCCGCCGCCGCACCGGTCTTGGTCGGTATCTGGCTCATCGTGGCCGAGCGCGCGCGACGCAGATCCTTGTGGAACACGTCGGTGAGCACCTGGTCGTTGGTGTAGGCATGGATGGTGGTCATCAGGCCATGCACGATGCCCACCTTCTGGTGCAGCACCTGCGCCAGCGGTGCCAGGCAGTTGGTGGTGCACGAGGCGTTGGAAATGACGGTGTGGCTGGCCTTGAGCTGGTCGTGGTTGACCCCGTAAACGAAGGTGCCGTCGACGTCCTTCTCGCCCGGCGCGGAAATGATCACCTTCTTGGCACCCGCCGCGAGGTGCGCGCTGGCCTTGGCCTTGGAGGCAAACAGCCCGGTGCATTCGAGCACCACGTCGACGCCCAGCGCAGCCCACGGCAGCTTGGCCGGATCGCGCTCCGCACACACCTTGACGCGGTCGCCGTTGATGATCAGGTCGCCGCCATCCACCGTCACCGTGCCGGGAAACTTGCCGTGCGCGGTGTCGTACTGGGTGAGGTGGGCATTGGTCTGCGCATCGCCGAGGTCGTTGATCGCGACCACCTGGATCTCGCCGGTGCGCCCCGACTCGTACAACGCACGCATGACATTGCGGCCGATGCGGCCGTACCCGTTGATTGCGACCTTGATGGCCATGTCTGCTCCTTGGGCTATTACCGTTGGGTGGGGCGGAATGCAACGTTCATTCGAATCATCTATGTTACCGCTCCCACCCGACTCCCGGAAACGACCCGTGCCTCGATTGTTGCTACCTGCCGTTCTCGTTCTGTGTTGCCTGCCACTGGCAATCGGACCGGCCCGCGCCTGGGGCCCGGATGGCCACCGTGTCGTCGGCGAACTGGCCGAGCAGGCGCTGACCCCGGCCGCACGCAAACAAGTGAAGGCTTTGCTGAAGGGCGAGCCGGAGCCGACCCTAGCCGGCGTCGCCAACTGGCCCGACGACATCCGCCGGGACGAGGCGTGGCGGCACACCGGCCCGTGGCATTACCTCAACGTGCCCGACCTGGGCTGCGACTACCAACCACCCCGCGATTGCCCGGACGGCAACTGCGTGATTGGCGCCATCGAAGCGCAGACCCGCGTGCTCGCCGATGCGTCGCAGCCAAGGCAAAAGCGCATCGAGGCGTTGAAGTTCGTGGTGCATCTGGTCGGCGACGTGCACCAGCCGCTGCACGCCGGGCTGCGCACGGATCGCGGCGGCAACGACTTCCAGATCAGCTATATGGGCGAAGGCTGGAACCTGCACAGCACCTGGGACAGCCTGATCCTGCGCGAACCGCTGCAACACGATGGTGGCTGGCAGGGCATGAGCAAGCGCCTCGGCAGCAACACCGTGGCGCTTGCCCGCAACGACCTGCCACTACACACCGGCGCGCGCGAATGGGCACTGGAATCGTGCGCCCTGATCGGCTCCGAATCGCTCTACCCGAGCCGCCATAAAATCAGCAGCCGGTATCTGAACAAACACCGGCCGCTGGCGGAAAGACGCTTGCGCCTGGCCGGCGCCCGCCTTGCGGCGTTGCTCAACGAGGCGTTGTCGATGCCACGCTGACGGTGCGTCAAGCGAACGCACACCCCTCGCACGCGCTTCGTCGTTGGCCACTCAGGCCAGCATCGGCAACATTGCGCAACGCGAATCACCCTGCTCCCCGGAATTTCGACACGCGCCTCGGTACCGCGGCCATCACGCGCGCGCCGGAGCGGCTCGAACTCAGACCCGGCGCGCAGAGCAGGGGCTGCGCGCCGGATCGCATTGGTCGACCGTGCGTGCTTCGGGATTTTCCTGCAGGAGTAGAATCGCAAACGGTGGCCTTGGCTTTCTGCGCGAGGGCTTTGCCGAGGGCGGACGCCCATCGCTGGAGACACCGTACACACCGCTGGCGCTCAAAAATGCAGGGCTTCGGCAATCGCCGCGGCACCCAAGGGAATCGTCGATGAACCCGATCCTGCTGCGCGGCTGCAGTTCGCCGCCAACATCCGCTTCCACATCCTGTTTCTTGACATCCATCTGGCGTTGGCGTGACTGCGGCTGTTCTTCGCGCATCAGCCTGCGACGCCCCCAAGCCGATGATCGCGAGCAGCGTCTGCCTGTACCTGATGCGGTATGCGTCGCTGCTGGCGACTTGCGTCTGCATGGCGCGCAAGGCACAACACCTCGCGCAGTTACCCGCCCACCCCATCCACGACGCACGCGAAGCCTGATGGACACGCACATTTCCGATGCCGTCGCGCAAAAGCGCCCCAGGCACCTGCTCCGCCTGTGTTCCCTGTGGCTTTCCGGCATCGCGTGTTGCTTCGCATGGCCGGCCCATGCCGACAGCCTACCGCCGCTGACTGCAGCCGAGCAGGACGCCGTGATCGGCGAGATCAGAGCGATGGTGAAGACGGACGAGAGCCGGGTGAATGCCTTCGTGGTGGAACACGCCACGCCGGATCGCATCGAGCGTCTGTTCCAATCCCCGGAGTTCCTGCGCCAGCCGACGACGCTACGCGAGAACGGGCTGATCTTCGCCGGCCAGGGAACCCTTCTGACGTTCGACAAACCATCCGATGTCATCGGCAAGGTGGCGTCCTGGTTCCCTCAGGAAGTCGCCGCCGCACGCAAGCCAAGCGAACAACGTTTTTTCGGCAACATCCATCTGTATGGACCCTTTGCCAACTGGCAGGCCGAGCCCGCCGCATTCCTCGCGCTTTGGAACTGCATGCCGCAGTCGGCCTGGCTGCGACCCGGCGACAATCCCTTCATGCGACGGATGAACGACGGCCTGCCGCTGCTTGCCATCGGCGCACACAGTTCCAGCCCGGGCGAGTACGACTTCGGTTTTTGCGTGCGTGAACGCAACGGCTACCGGCCCGGCTGGACCGACGACGAACGGCGCATCAACACCGAGGAGATGCACGCCACCGCGGAGAAGGTCATCCCGGTGTTACGCGACAAGTTCGCGCGCTTGCTGTCGTCGAACCGCTGCCGGGGAACCGGACCGGACGATTGCGTGCTGGTCCTGCGCCTGTGGGCGGAACTGTCGCCCGACGACCCCGCGCTGGCACTACACACCCAGGGACTGGAAGCGGACATCGCCCCCGACAGTGCATTGCCCGACCTGTTAAAGCCGATGGATCAATACGGCCCGGGCGGCAAGGAAGGCGAACCCCGCTTTGATACCGCGCTACGCCAGGCCGCGTTCCTGCGCGCCAAGCTGCTTTCGGTGCTGAACGCACCCACCGCATGGGATGCCGCCGAACTGCCCGCCACGCTGCATCAGATGACGCAACTGCGACAGAAGATCGATGCCGCGACCGACTATCGCTGGAGCTATTACGACCTCGATTACTACAACGAAGCGGTCAATCCCTGGGGCATCGTCGCCACCCACATCGACACCCATCCCAAGCTGCGACAGGCGGTGATGGCCGAGTTGCACGGGCTCGGCGACGATGTTTCCTGCACCGTCTTCGAGCCGTGGCTGCAACGCGGCGGAGCGGCCTTGCGCAGCGCCTATGCGTTGCAGCAATGGACGGACAAGCGCCCCCTGCGCTGCGGCAGCCCGGACTGGACGTGGCTCAAGGAGGGCAAGGAGGAAGAAGCGGCAAGCCAGCGTGAGCGCTATCTCGACTTCCTCGACCACAGCGCCTCCGGCGCGTTGCGCGAGCGGATGCTGAACGAGTTGACCGACACCGGCGCAAGCTGCTTCGCCCCGCATGAGGGCACTGCCCCCGACTGGTTGCGCAAGGTATGCACCACCTGGATTTCCGAGCCGCAGCAGGTGCCGTTCCGGCTTCCGCACAGCGGGCTGACGTTGGACCGCGCCGAGCAATTCCGCATGACGGCGCTGCCGATGCCGTCATCCCCGGAAGACCAGGATGCCGCGAAAAATCGGGACACGTGGCTCACCGGGTTGCTGCCCGGCGTGAGCGCCTCGGCGGCGCAAAAGCTGCAAGCCTTTGCCACTGATCTGCGCAAGGCCAATCTCCCGGTCACAGGCGCCAAGGTCTGGCGCCATCCACGCCACGACACGGCGTTGCTGGAACTGGAGTTGCAACGCAACGAAGACACCCACATGGTGCTTTCCATCACGCCGCAGGAGCTGACGGTGGTGGAGGTGCCGGCGCGATTCCGTGGCCGCTACAACGAAATCGTGCGCGTCTCCGACCTCGACGACGACGGCCATCTCGAACTGTGGTGGGCCGAGTCGTTCAACCGCTGCCAGGGCGATGAAAGCGATCTGGAGCGCGACATCGACTGCACCGCCAAGACAGCGGCGATGGGCGAAGCCCAGGGCGACGTGCTGTCGTACTTCGTCAACACCGGGAGTGCGCCAGGCAAACGCCCGACGGCACCCTCCGACGCGGCGCTGGCAGTGGACGAGCCCCCCGGCGACGACCGCGCATGCAACGCGATATTGGTCGGCACCGTGCTCGCGGACACGCTGGGTCTCGACTTCGGCGGCGGTGAGCTAAACGGGGGGCGCGGCGACGTGATCGGCGTGGTGTGCAAGCCCCATCCGCTGCATCCGGAGCAAACCCTCGTGGCGCTGTTTCACGATCTGAAGGACGCCCAGCACGAATACATCGAAGACCGGAAAGGATTCGTCTATGCAGTGATCGATGTCGAGCGCAAGCACGTGCACCGCATCTACCGCGACACCATCGAAGAAGACGCCAGCATCCGCGTCAGCGATTTCAGCCTGCAAATCGATACGGCGCGCTACAACCTGGCGCCAGGCGTGCGCGCATTGGGCGTGCGCATGAACATCGGCTACAGCCCACGATGCGCCGAGGGTGGCGAAAGCAACTATCTGACGCTGTTCGTCGAGGATGGCGCCACGCTCAAGCCGGTGCTGCAAAACCTGCCCATGAGCCTGTGGAGCATCACATCGGGAAGCAACGGGTGCGGCTATGGCGACGCCGATTACACAGTGGACAACGTCACCCTGACGCTGGGGATTTCGGACACCATTACCGAAGGTTGGCACGATTTGGAGGTGGTGGCCCACCACGGGATCGAGACCACCCATGCCACTGCGGAAGCGCCGCTGGCGCAAGAAACGAAGACGCAAGTGCTGGGCAAGCTGCGCGCAAAGGACAAGCGCTATCCCACCGAATCCGTCTGGAGCCGGCTCTGGCCGTGAGGGGCGTTTGCGCTGGGCACGATCATTCCTGATGTGCCGCCAGCCTTCGTCGGCCCGATGTTGCGCGGGGTCGTTTTCTTGAGGACCGCGACGCCGCCGCGCGAAATCCCGCTCACACCTCGTGCACCGTAACGCCTTTCGCATCGCACACCCGCACCGCCACCGCGATGCCGGCGCGCACGCTCTGGGTGACCACGCAGAAGTTCTCGAACTGCGCAAGGATGCGTTCGAGATTCTGGTACTGCGCCGCCGGCTCGGCCAGATGCAGCACCACCTCGGCACGCGGGATGCGCCAGCGCCCGTCGGCGTCGCGCCCGGTGCTGGCGGTGGCAGTGGTGTGCAGTGCGCCGGGCTGGTTCTTGAACTTGCGCAACGCAAACAGCAGGCTCGCCGACAGGCAGTTGGCCACCGCCGCCAACAATAGCCGCGACGGATTCGGCCCATGATCGCCGCCCAGCGGCGGCGGCTCGTCGGTGATCAGGTCGTCGTACGCACTTCCGTCGAAACGGATGCGGAACTCGTAATCGCCGGTTTGTTCGAGGGTGACGGAAATCTGGGCGCCTTCGCTCACGGGTTGGCTCCTGCGGGTGGACGGGATTTCAGCATGGCGTAATACAGCAGCGGGATCACGATCAGGGTCAGCACGGTCGCCACCAACAGACCGAAGATCAGCGCGATCGCCAGGCCGTTGAAGATCGGATCGTCGAGAATGAAGAACGCGCCCAGCATCGCCGCCAGCGCGGTCAACACGATCGGCTGCGCGCGCACCGAGCAGGCTTCGATCACCGCGTCTTCCAGCGCCTGGCCCTTTGCCAACGCATGGTTGACGAAATCGACCAGCAGGATCGAGTTGCGCACGATGATCCCGGCGAGAGCGATCATGCCGATCATCGAAGTGGCGGTGAACGGCGCGCCCAGCAGCGCGTGACCGGGCATCACGCCGATCACGGTCAGCGGGATCGGCGCCATGATCACCAGCGGCGCCAGGTAGCTGCGGAACTGAGCGACCACCAGCAGGTAGATCAGCACCAGGCCCACCGCGTAGGCGATGCCCATGTCGCGGAAGGTCTCGTAGGTGATCTGCCACTCGCCGTCCCACTTCACCGCAAACACGTCGCTGCGCAGCGGTTGCGCGATGAAGTGCTGCTCGACGCGATGGCCGGCCAGCGCCTCGGCGCGTACCTGCCCAACCAGATCGAACATGCCATACAACGGACTGTCGCTACGGCCCGCTTCATCGCCGGTGACGTACACCACCGGCAACAAGTCCTTGTGCAGGATCGCGCCCTCCCAACCGGCACGCTGTACCCGCACCAGTTCCGAGAGCGGCACCAGGCCGCCGTCGCCGGCGCGTACCCGCAGCGCCAGCAGCGCATCCATGCTGGCCTGATCGCCAGCCGGCAATCGCAGGCGCACCGGCACGGCGTATTTGGAGGCACCATCGCGCAGATAGGTAGCATCGTTGCCGCCGAGCGCCAGTTGCAGAGTCTGCGCAATGCTGGCCTGACTGACGCCCAGATGCGCGGCGCGGGCGCGATCCACCACCACGATCTCGCGCGGCGCATCGGCCTCCATGCTGGTGTCGATGTCGACGATGCCTTCGGTGGCGGCGAAGCGCTCGCGCATCGCGGTGGCAAGCGCGCGCGCGTCGGCCGCGGTCGGCGCGTAGATCTCGGCCACGATCGGTGCCAGTACCGGCGGCCCCGGCGGAACCTCCACCACCTTGACCGACGCCCCGACCTTGGCGCCGATCTGCGCCAGCATCGGCCGCACCGCATGGGCGATGGCGTGGCTCTGGCGGCTGCGCGCGTGTGCATCGACCAGATTCACCTGCAGGTCGCCGACGTTGGCGCCGCGTCGCAGGTAGTACTGCCGCACCAGGCCGTTGAAGGTCATGGGCCCGGATGTGCCGGCATAGGCCTGGTAGTCGCGCACTTCGGGCACGGTGTCGAGCGCGGCTGCCATCTGCGCCAACAGCTTGCTGGTGTCTTCCAGGGTGCTGCCTTCCGGCAGGTCCACTACCACCTGGAATTCACTTTTGTTGTCGAACGGCAGCATCTTCAACACCACCGCCTGCACCGCCACCAAGCCCACCGCCAGCAGCACCAACACCGCCATCGCCGCGAACAACCGACTGCGCCGCGTGCCGCCCGCCTTGGCGTCGAGGAACGGCCGCAACAAGCGTTCAAAGAATCCTGCAACGCGCCGCGCAATCTGCGCCTGGCGTCCCCCGGACGCACCGGCATGGGCGCCTTGTCCCGCCAGCAACCGTGCCGATAACCACGGCGTCACCACCAATGCCACCGCCAACGACAGCACCATGCCCACGCTGGCGTTGATCGGGATTGGGCGCATGTACGGGCCCATCAGGCCGCTGACGAAGGCCATCGGCAACAGCGCGGCGATCACGGTGAATGTGGCGAGGATGGTCGGCCCACCCACCTCGTCCACCGCCGGCGCGATCGCATCGCGCAGACTGCGCGCGCCCGCGCTGACGTGGCGGTGAATGTTCTCGACCACCACGATGGCATCGTCCACCAGAATGCCGATCGCGAAGATCAGCGCGAACAACGACACCCGGTTGAGGGTGAATCCCATCGCCCAGGAGGCAAACAGCGTCAGCGCCAGCGTGATCACCACCGCCGCACCGACGATCACTGCCTCACGCCAGCCCAACGCCGCCAGCACCAGCAGCACCACCGCCGAGGTAGCGAAGATCAGCTTGTGGATCAGCTTCTCCGCCTTGTCGGTAGCGGTTTGCCCGTAATCGCGGGTGAGTGTGAACTGCACGCCTTCGGGAATCAGGCTGCCGCGCAGCGTCTGCATCCGCTGCGCGATGGCGCTGGTGATGTCGGCGGCGTTGCGTCCCGGCTGCTTGGCGATCGCCAGCGTCACCGCCGGGGCGATCCCCGCAGGGCCGACGCGATGCGCTGGTGCGCCGTGCCACACGTATTGCGTCGGCAGATCGGCGCCGCGCGTCACCTGCGCCACGTCGGTGAGGTAAACCGGCTTGCCCTGGCGCAGGCCGATCACCAGTTCCGCCACCTCGTCGGCATCGGCCAGAAAGGTTCCGGCGGTCACCGGCACCACACCCTCAGCACCGATGCGCTCGCCCGCCTGGGTAACCACGTTGGCGGCACGCAGCGCGCCTACCAGATCCTCGGCGGCCAGCCCGTACGCGGCCAACCGCGCGCTGTCGAGCTGCACCAGCACCGCGCGATCGGGGGCGCCGAGCGTGTAGACGTCGCGCGTGCCGGGCACGCGCTTGAGTTCGGTCTCCAGCGTATGCGCCACTTCGGCCAGCTCGGTGGCGCCGCGCTCGGCGTCTTCGGTCCACAAGGTCAGCGCCATCACCGGTACATCATCGATGCCCATCGGCCGCACCAGCGGCTGACCGACGCCCAGCCCGACCGGTGCCCAATCGGCATTGGCATAGACCTGGTTGTACAACCGCACGATCGCGGTCTGGCGCGGCACGCCGACCTGGAACTCGACAGTGAGCGCGGCCATGCCGGGCCGGCTCGCCGAATAGACGTGGCGCACGCCCTCGATTTCGGAAAGCACCTGCTCCAGCGGATAGCTGACCAGATTCTCCACGTCCTCGACGCTGGCGCCGGGGAACGGCACCATCACGTTGGCCATGGTCACATCGATCTGCGGCTCCTCCTCGCGCGGCGTCACCCACACCGCGGCCAACCCGAGCAACAGACCGGCCAAGGCCAGCACCGGCGTCAGCGGATTGCCCTGGAATGCCCGCGCGATGCGCCCGGAAAAACCGAGCTTGTCAGTCATGACTGGGCTCCGCGCGCGGGCTCAGCGCGATCCGCGCGGCGTTGGGGTCGAGCGCGATGCGCTCGCCCGCCGCCAGTCCCGCCAGCACTTCCACGCGCTCGCCGTAGTGGTGTCCAAGGCGCACCTGACGCAGTTGCGGACCGCGCTCGCCCAGGACATAGACTCCCGCGATCTCGCTACGCCGCACCAGCGCGCTCAGCGGCACCAGCAGGCGTTCGGCCTCGCCGATCACGAATGCCGCCTTCACCGTCATGCCCGGTTGCAGACCGGTCTCCGACTCCGGCAGGTCAAGGCGCACCTTGAAACTGTGCGTCGCCGGATCGGCGAACGGGAACACCACCATGCGCGCGGCAGCCAGTCGCGTGCCGTCGGCCAGCAGCACCGACGCCTTGGCGTGTTCGCGCACGGTGACCATGTCGCTTTGCGGTATCTCCACATTGACCCGCAACTGATTGAGCGACAGCCCCGACACCAACGGCTGGCCCGGCCTCACCGTCTCACCCAATTCGACATGGCGTTGCGTGAGGATGCCCGAGTACGGCGCACGGATGACGGTGTAGTCGACTTGCTCGCCGGCCTCGCGCACCGCTGCACGTGCCGACTCCAGCGCCGCGCGCGCGGCATCGCGCTGCGCGGTGGCTTGGTCGAGTTGCGCCCGCGCCACCAGCTTCTTGGCGAAGACATCGGCGATGCGCCGATAGTTGGCTTCCGCTTCCGTGGCTGCGGCTTGCGCCGCCGCAAGGCCCGCCTGCGCCCGGCGCTGACCGGACTGCTGCTCGACCGCGGTGAAGCGCACCACCACCTCGCCAGCCGGCACATAGTCGTTGACGTCGAACGGCAGTTCCACCACCCGCCCAGCGGTCTGCGCCGACAGCGTGGCCTGGTTGATCGCCTCGACCACGCCATCCCAGATCCGCTCACGCGGCGCGGTTTCCGGTTGCAGCGTCAGCGCCGCCAACTCCGGAGCAGCGCTCGCGACCGGCGCATCGGGCGCGGCGCGCCCGCACGCCGCCAGCACACACGCCAGCGCCAATGCCACCGCCCGCCGTGTCGTATTCATCGGAAGGCATTTCCGGGCTTGAGACCCAAGGCCGCGAACAGGCGTGCCACCGGGCACAGCCCGGTAAACGCCGCCTGCAGCAGATTGGCGCCCACGAAAACGGTCAACAACGACCACCACGGCGACAGCCAATGCGCCAACGCCACACTGAGCAGCACCATGATGCCGGCAAATGCGAGCACCGCACGATCGATGTTCATAGCGAACTCCTGTTCCGTTCCAAACGGACCACAGCCACAACTCAGGACCTCAAGCGCGATGCCGAGCGCCTTGAGCAGGCATTCCTCATACACCGGCCCGATGCTGCCGGTCTTGATCTTGCGCAAGCCTGCCAAGGCCGGCAGGGCATTCGCACGCGAGACACATGCCACCGATACCTGCACCCAGCACACAGATCCGCGCCGTGCCTCAGCCCTCCCGAACGCCGTCTCGCCAATTGTCTAAATTAGTTGTAGCTTAAGTACGATTCTCGTATCATGTCAAGCATCGAATCCTGTGGAAGCCTCGCCATGTCCCTTACCGCTCAGCAACTGGTTGCCCAAGCCAGGGCCGTCATCACAGAGATCGACGCCGAGCGCCTGCGCGCCCTGCAAGCTGCCGGCGTACCCGTGATCGATGTCCGCGAGCCGGGCGAATACGCCGCCGGCCGCATCGTCGGTGCGATCAACATCCCGCGCGGGGTTCTGGAGTTCGAAGTGGACGGTCATCCCGCAGTGAACTGCTACAAGGACGCCGCCCTCGGCCATCGCGAGCAACCTGTCGTGCTGTACTGCCGCAGCGGCGGACGTTCGGCGCTGGCAGCCGAAGCGCTCATGCGCCTGGGCTTCAGCAAGCCGCTGTCGCTGACCGGCGGCTTCATGGGCTGGACCGAGGCCGGTGGCGCCGTGGAGGGCGCGGCATAACCATGGCTACCCGCCCCCGCAAACAGCCGGCGTCGGATTCGACGCGCAGCGCCGCGCAAGAGATGGCCGGCAGGGCTGAAGACGCCGCCGACATGCTCAAGGCGCTGGCCAACCCGCAGCGGCTGCGCATTCTGTGCCTGCTGCACGACAGCGAGATGTCGGTCGGTCAACTCAACCAGCACGTCGAGCTGAGCCAATCGGCGCTGTCACAGCACCTGGCGGTGCTGCGCGAAAAAGCGCTGGTGCAAACCCGGCGCGACGCGCAGACGGTCTACTACACGCTGGCGCCGGGCCCGGTGAGCGCGATCATCCACACCCTGCATGGCATCTATTGCGCGGGTTGCTGAGTCACGCCGCACCCCTTCGCCGAAAGTAGGCTGGCGGTGAGCGCAGCGAACCCCAGCGCCGCTATGGCATCGAGATGAGCATGCTGGGGTTCGCTGCGCTCACCACCAGCCTGCCCAACGATAAGTGCGTTGAGGTACGCGACACTACCGGCTCAAGGCTGCTTGAACGGACCCGTGCGGCCATGCGCCTGATCCGAATGCACCTCGTACCAGATGGCGTTGAGGATGCCGACACTGCACGCCAGCGCGAGACCCAGAATCCATGAGAAGTACCACATCAGTACGCATCCTCCGACTCGATGACATGTTGGCGAGTGACCTGGCCGCGCATCACCCGGAACGCCCAGGTGGTGTAAGCCAGTACGATGGGCAGCAGTACTGCGGTGGCGAGCAGCATGATCTTCAGGGTCAGCTCGCTCGACGAAGCGTCCCACACGGTCAACCCGTGCGCGGGATGGCTGGATGAGGGCAGCAGAAACGGAAACAGGCTGAAGCCCGCGGTAAGAATGACCCCAGTGACGCTCAGCCCGCTGGCGATGAAGGCCAGGCCGGGTCGGCGCGCCAGCACGACGCCAAGCAAACCGACGACCACTGCGATCGGCGCGGCCATGGTCCACGGATAGCTCTGATAGTTGCCGAGCCAGCCGCCGGGTTCAATGCCGACCTGCTTGTACAGCGGATTGGACGCCGCCAGCGGATCGATCGCGCTGGTGATGACGTGACCATCCAGCCGCAGCAACCAGACCCCGGCCGCTACGAAGGTCACCACGGTCGCGGCGGCGGCGATGCGTGCGATGCGCCGAGCCCGCGCGCCGATCGGATGCTCTACCCGCATCGCGACAAAGCTCGCGCCATGCATCACCAGCATCGACAGACTCACCCCACCCGCGAGCAGGGCGAAGGGGCTCAGCAAGTCCAACAGGCCGCCATCGTAGCTCACCCGCATGTCATCGCTGAACTGGAACGGCGCGCCCAGGAACAGGTTGCCGAACGCCACACCGAACACCAGCGACGGCACCGCGCCGGCGATGGTCAAGGCCCAGTCCCAGGTATTGCGCCAGGCCGGATTCGGCAGCTTGTTGCGGAACACGAAACCCACCGGCCGCAGGATCAACGCCAGCAACACCAGCAACATGGCGAAGTAGAAGCCGGAGAACGAGACCGCGTACAGCGCCGGCCAGGCGGCAAAGATCGCACCGCCTCCCAGGATGAACCACACCTGGTTGCCTTCCCAGTTGGGCTCGATCGCCTCGATCACCATGCGCCGCTCGACGTCGTCCTTGCCGAGCAGGCGCAGGATCGCGCCCACCCCGAGGTCATAGCCATCGGTCAGTGCGAAGCCGATCAGCAACACCCCCAACAGCAGCCACCAGATTTCACGCATCGTTCCATAGTCGAACATGATCTGCTCCCTCAATCGGTCATGGCGGGATGGGTGGTGGCGGGGTCGTGGCCTTTGCGCGGCCAGTGGCCGAGCCCGTCCGGGCCGGCCTTGATGGTGCGCCGGAGCAGAACCACGTCGACCACAGCCAACACCGTGTAGAGCACCACGAAGCCCAGCAAGCTCAGAGTGACCTCGCCCGCGCTACGGCTGGACACTCCAAGGAAGGTCGGCAAGACCCCATCGATCGCCCAGGGCTGGCGGCCGTACTCGGCCACCACCCAACCCAATTCCGATGCCACCCAGGGCAGCGGCAGGCTCCACATCGCAATGCGCAGGAAAAGCGGGCTGTCGAGCTTGCGTGTTGCGGACAGATAGAACGCCGTCGCGAACAGGGCGATGAAGAAAAACCCGAGCCCGACCATGATCCGGAACGACCAGAACAGCACCGGCACGTTGGGCACCGTGTCCCAGGCCGCGCGATCGATGATCGCGGCATCGGCCTTGGCCGGATCATCGACGTAGCGCAGCGTCAGCAAGCCATAACCGAGATCGTCGGCGAGTGCCTCGAACGCCTGCTGCTTGGCGACACTGGTACGGTCGGCGCGCACAGCCTGCAATGCGGCGTGGGCGGCGATCCCATTCTCGATGCGTTGCCGGTTGCGCGCCACCAACTCGCGAATGCCCGGCACCACCCCATCGAGCGAGCGCGTGGCGATTAGGCCCAAGGCCCAAGGAATACGCACCGCCGCCCTGGTCTCCTGCGCGTCCCGATCGGGGAAGCCGAACAGGGTGAAGCTGGCGGGCGCCAGTTGGGTTTCCCATTCCGCCTCGATCGCGGCCACCTTCATCTTCTGGTCCGCCGACGCGGTGTAACCGCTCTCATCGCCCAGCACCACCACCGAGAGCGCCGAGGCCAGACCGAAGCTGGCCGCCACCGCCATCGAGCGTCGGGCGAATTGCAGATTGCGGCCGCGCAGCAGGTACCAGGCGCTGATCGCCAGCACGAAGATCGAGCCGGTGACGTAGCCGGCGCTGACCGTGTGCACGAACTTCGATTGCGCCACCGGGTTGAACACCACCGCCGAGAAGTCGGTGACTTCCATGCGCATGGTCTCGAAGTTGAAGCGCGCACCCACCGGGTTCTGCATCCAGCCGTTGGCGATCAATATCCACAAGGCCGAGAGGTTGGCGCCCAGCGCGGTCAACCAGGTGACGGCGAGGTGCTGCAACCTGCTCAAGCGGTCCCAGCCGAAGAAGAACAGCCCCACCAACGTGCTTTCGAGGAAGAACGCCATCAACCCCTCGATCGCCAGCGGCGCGCCGAAGATGTCGCCGACGTAGTGCGAATAGTAGGCCCAGTTGGTGCCGAACTGGAACTCCATGGTGATGCCGGTGGCCACCCCCATCGCAAAGTTGATGCCGAACAGCACGCCCCAGAAGCGCGTCATCTGGCGCCAGATCACGCGGCCCGTCATCACGTACACGCTTTCCATGATCGCCATGATCAACGCCAGACCAAGCGTCAAGGGCACGAACAGGAAGTGGTAGAGCGCGGTGACAGCAAACTGCAGTCGTGACAGGTCTACAACATGTGGATCGATCATGGCTTGTCGCCTTGAAGTTGGAGTCGTTCGGAGATGCTTGCCGCATCGACGTCGGGGCGATGCGCGGCAGAAAAGAAGAGCGCAAACAGCGCTGCCAGCAGGGCGAACTTGACCAGCAACATCCAGCCGATGTGACGACGCAGGCGCGCGAACCAACGCGCGGCGTCCGGTGGCGGCGTAGGCACCTCGGTGCTCATGCGGCGGGGTCTCCTGCGAGGACCGGGAACGCGATCGGGTCCGCCGCGGATCATATCATCGGCCTAACAATTAGATGATCCTAATGCTGTGATTGCATCGCTTGGCACGCGATCAAGCGCCGCAATGCCACACCGCTTTCCTGCCGCCATTGCAGTAGCGCCCCTCGCCGCGATG
>JANRIF010000240.1:0-7401 GCA_033765245.1 Lysobacteraceae bacterium | reverse complement strand
GCGCCACCCCGAGTTTTTGCGCCATCTTGCGAGCGGCAGATTCGGCATCGACGCCTTCGCCTTGCGCGACGTTGGCGATGCGCGTCTGCAGGCGCGCGGTGGCGATCGAGCCGGGGTTGATGGCGTTCACTCGCACGCCGTCGGCGATGCCGCGATCGGCCAGCGCCTTGGTGAGATTGAGCACGGCCGCGTTGACGCTGCCGCCGATGGCGAACTCGGAGCTGCCGGTGCGCCCACCCACGCCCGCGATGTTGACGATAGCGCCGCCGCTGGCGACCAGATGCGGCCACGCAGCGCGACAACAGCGCATCGCGCCGAAGAACTTCAAGGCAAAACCATCCGCCCACTGCGCATCGTCGAGCGCCAGGAAATCGCCGCGCACGGTGGCGCCGGCATTGTTGACCAACACATCGATGCGCCCGAAGCGCGCCAGCGTTGCCGCCATCAGCGCCGCTGCCGCGTCCGGCTCGCGCAAATCGGCCACATGCACCAGACAATCGTCGCCGCATTCGCCTGCCAGCGCATCAAGCGCCTCGCGCGAGCGCGCCACCGCCACCACCCTCGCGCCCTCGGCAGCCAAGGTGCGCACGATCGCACGCCCGATACCGCGACTGGCACCGGTGACGATCGCGACTTTTTGATGCAGGTGAAGGTCCATGGGGCGTCTCGTCCGGTGGCTGGGAGCGATTGGGGCAGGCGTCTTGTCGATGTTCGCGCAACGCCTGCCGAAGCGAAAGCGCAAAGCCACGAAGCAAGGCCTTCTACGGGCCTGCCACAGAATCCGGCACGAACCGCTCCACATCTGTCGCGCCCATGACGCGCGGACGACCTTTTCGAATCGCCAGAGGTGAATCGTCTCATTCATCTCATGTCGCATCGCGCACAGCGTTGCGCGCGCGGTGGGCTCCAGCACTGCCGTGATCGACCAAGCACGGTCCAACTACGCCGCCCTCACCGACGCCGGTCACGGCGATGCGGACACCTCTGCGCTGATCTTGCGCAAACGCGGGCCGTAAAGCCGGGATCCGGAACCACACCGTTACGAACGGTCGCTTTGCCGATTCTCACGGACTTGTTCCGCTTCGCGACGTAACGCTGCCAAATTCAGGTAGCAGGGTAGTGGTGCGTTCTTGATGGCACCAACCATGCGGTAGGCTGGCGGTGAGCGCAGCGAACCCCAGCATGCGCTTCTCAATGCGGCAACGGCGCTGGGGTTCGGTCGCATCGCGACAGCGCTCGCTGCGCGAGCTACGCCTTCGCTACGCCTTCGCTACGCTCGGTCGCTGCGCTCACCACCAGCCTACGCACAACGCCGTCGCATCGGGAACATGTGCGTCGTGGCCCGGATTGGCGCGCGGCGCGTAATCCGGGGCAGCCACCCACCCGACTGTCACATCGCGCCACCCAAGATTACGCAGCACATGGATGTGCAAGTGCCACAAATGCATGGATGCATGTTTTTATTTTGCGCTATTTGCGTACTTGGCGGACCCAAAGGGCTTTACGCTTTTCCCGTGGTCCCGTGGTCCCGTGGTCCCGTGGTCCCGTGGTCCCGTGGTCCCGTGGTCCCGCTCAACGCGCCCGCACTGCCACTGACGGGATGCCCGCCGTGCTGAGCTTTTGCTTGGCGCTTTCCAGGGATTGGGCGTTGGCGTAGGGGCCGAGCATCACGCGGTGCACGGTTTTGCCGTTGATGGTGGCGGCTTCGACGCGGGCGAATTCGCCGGTGAAGGCGATCTGGGCTTTCACTTCTTCAGCGCGCTGGGAGTCGCTGAACGCGCCTGCCTGCAGCAGGTAGCGCGAGTCGGAGGTTGGCGCTGCCGGGGCCGCCGCGGGGCGCTCGCGTTCGGCGCGGGCGGTGGCGGTGAGTTCGGCGTCGGGGATCACGGCTTCTTTTTCCGGCAGCAGCTTGTAGAAGTCGTAGGTCGGTTTTTTGGGCGCGGGCTTTTGCGCCACCGGCGCTTCGACCGGCGGCGGCGCCTTGGCGGCCGGGTTGGGCTTGGGCATGCCGAGGCTGTCGCCCAGGCGATCGCGCATCAGCACCACGCCGGCCAGCACTGCGCCCAGCAGCAACGCGCCCAGCAACCACAGCAGGCTGGGCACGCCGCGCGGGGCGCCGCTGCGGCGGGCTTGGGTCTTTTTGCTGCGTCGGGCTGCCATCACATGGTCTCCGGCGCGCCAACGCCCAGCAGCTTCAGGCCGTTGGCCAGCACTTGCCGGGTGGCGGCACACAGGCCGAGGCGGGCGTTGCGCACTTCCTCATCGGCCACCAGGATTGGATGCGAGTTGTAGAAGGCATGGAAGGCGGCTGCGAGCTCGCGCAGGTAGGTCACCAGCAACTGCGGCGCGCGCGATTGCGCCGCCGATTCGATCACTTCCGGGAAACGCATCAGCTCGTTGAGCACGTCCAGTTCGTGCGCCTCCACCAGCCGGGCGCGCGCGGCTTCGGCGGCGCTGCGGTTGTAGCTCCACTGCTTTTCCGCCAACTGCCGGAACAGGCTGCACACGCGGGCGTGGGCGTACTGCACGTAGTACACCGGGTTGTCGTTGCTGTGGCTGCGCGCCAGGTCGAGATCGAAATCCAGGTGCTGGTCGTTGCCGCGCATCACGTAGAAGAAGCGCGCGGCATCGGAACCCACTTCCTCGCGCAGCTCGCGCAACGTCACGAAGCTGCCCGAGCGGGTGGACATCTGCACCTTCTGGCCGCCACGGAACAGGATGGCGAACTGTACCAGCAGCACTTCGATCCGCTTGGGGTCGAGCCCCATGCCTTCTGCGGCGGCCTTCAGACGGGCGATGTAGCCGTGGTGATCGGCGCCGAACACGTAGATGGAGTGCTCGAAGCCCCGCTCGAACTTGCTCAGCAGGTAGCCGATGTCGGAAGCGAAGTAGGTGGTGGCGCCGTTTTCGCGGACCACCACGCGATCCTTGTCGTCGCCGAACGCGGTGGCGCGAAACCACAGTGCGCCGTCCTGCTCGAACAGGTGGCCGTTCTCGCGCAGGGTGCGGATCGCGCGCTCGACGTAGCCGTCGGTCATCAGCGAGCGTTCGGAGAAGAAGTTGTCGTGCTGCACGCCGAAGCCGGCGAGGTCGTCGCGGATGTCGGCCAGGCACCATGCAAGACCGGCGTTGAACACGCGGCGATAGTCGTCCTCGCCGAGCAGAGTCTTGGCGCGCGCGATCAGCGCATCGACATGGGCTTCCTTGTCGCCGTCCTGGCTTGCGTCCGGCGGCAGGCCGTCGGTGATCTCGATGGCGTTGCGGCGCAGGCGGTCGCCCTCGCGGCTGCGCAGCGCGCGTGCAATCTCCACCACGTAATCGCCCTGGTAGCCGTTGTCCGGAAAGCGCACGTTGACGCCGCCGAGTTCGTGATAGCGCAGCCACACGCTGATCGCGAGGATGTCCATCTGGCGCCCGGCGTCGTTGACGTAGTACTCGCGCTGGACCTTGTGGCCGTAGGCTTCCAGCACGTTGGCGAGCGATGCGCCGAACGCCGCGCCGCGGCCGTGGCCGACGTGCAGCGGGCCGTTGGGATTGGCCGACACGAATTCGACCGTGATCGACTCGCGCGAGGCTTCCGGTTCGCGGCCGTAGTCGTCGCGGGCTTCGAGCACGCGGCGGATGGTAGCCAGCCGGCACGCGGTGCTGATGTGGAAATTGATGAAGCCGGGGCCGGCGATGTCGACCCGCGCCACGTGCGGCGATTCGCCGAACGTGTCCACCAGCGCCTGCGCCAGTTCGCGCGGCTTGCGCCCGGTGGGCTTGGCCAGGAGCATCGCCACGTTGCAGGCGTAGTCGCCGTGCTCGCGGTTGCGGGTGCGCTCCACCACGAACTCGGGCATGGGCATGTCGGCCGGCAGCGCACCGTCGCGCTTGAGATCGAGCAGCGCCTGATCTACCAGTTCGCGGAACAAGTCTTTCACGGGCGAGTCATCCGGACGGGGAAACCGGGCATTTTAGCGTGTTGTGGCGTTGGCCGCGCTGTGCTGTGCGGGCTGGCGGGACTCGGGACGCGGGACGCGGGACTACAAGCTTGCGAACTCTCGCCTTGGCTGTTTGCTCCGGCTTTTCCGAGTCCCCAGTCCCGAGTCCCGGCTTCATCGAGTCCCCAGCCCCCTCCATTGTCACGAACCGGTAACCAAGCGGTCATACGCTAGCTCGTCAACACGCAGGCGAATCCCGGCGTGATCTGTCGAATCCCGGAGCTTCTCATGACGCGCCCCTTTGCGCTTGGCTTGCAATTGGCCAAGCTGACCCTTGGTGTGGCCCTTTGCGGCACGACCGCGGCCTATGCGGCCGAGCCCGATGCGTTGGCACAGCGACTGATCCGCCTGCGTGCCGAGGTGGAGCAACTCAATGGCGACTTGACGCTGCTGCGCGACGAGCAGCGAACCACCCTGAGCGCGCTCAATGCGCAAAAGGCCGAGTTGAGCGCCAGCGTCGAACGCCAGCAACTGGCCGCGCGCGAGTTGCGCGAGAAGTTGACGACCAAGCGTGCCGAGCAGGCCGATGCCGGCCTGGCGGGCGACAGTCTCAAGCCGCAGGTATTGGCGGCGCTGGCGGTGTTGCGCACTCAGGTGGCGGCGGGGCTGCCGTTCAAGGTAGATGAGCGGCTTGGCGAAATGGATGCGTTCCAGGTTCAGGTCGAAAACGGAACCCTGCCACCGCAGCGGGCGGTGAACCGGCTGTGGGCGTTCTTCGAGGACGAGTTCCGCATGACCCACGAGAACGGCGTGTACAGCCAGACCATCGCGCTGGGCGAGGAGCGGGTGCTGGCGGAGGTCGCCAAGGTCGGCACCATGGCGTTGTATTTCAACACCCAGGATGGCCGCGTGGGGCAGGCGGTGCGTGGCGGTGACGGTTGGCGTTTTGTCGTGGTCGAGGACAAGGACGACGCGGCGCGAATCGCTGCGTATTACGACGCGCTCAGGAAGCAGATTCGCCAGGGCTGGTTCGAACTGCCGGTTGCGGTTGCCGGAGGTGTGCGATGAACCGCGCCATCGCCATTGCGCTGCTGATCGCGCTGTTGGGCGGCGGTACGTTGCGCGCGCAACAGACGGACGACAAAGGCACGCCCGCGGCGGCGGCTCAGCCGGCGACGCCGGCCGCTGCGCCCGCACCTGCACCGGCGGTGTCGGTGGAGCAGGCGTACAAGAAGGAATACGCGCTGCTGGAAGCGCAGAAGCGCGAGCTTACCGCGCGAGTGGCGCAAACCCGGCAACAGCTCGACAGCAATCGCGCCGGATTGCAGAAGCAGATCGATGCCCTCGAAGGCCGCGCGTTGGCCGCCAAGTCCGAAGCGGAAGCGCTGAGCGATGAGCTGGCGCGCGCCGACGAGCTCAGCGTGGCGGCGGCCGACAATCGCGAGCTGGTCAATGTCACCATCGAACAGGCGCGCGCCACGCTGGGCGGTCTCGGCGCCAGCGAGCTTGCCGAGCCTGCGTTCGCCGAGCGCAGCGAGTCCGACCAGCTTGCCAGCGTGTTCACGACCGCCACGCGCACGCTGGGCGAGCTCAACCGCTTGCGCCAGGCGCAGGAGCCGTTCTATCTCGCCGATGGCACCCAGGTTCAGGGCACGGTGATTCGCTGGGGCAACATCGCTGCGTGGGGAGTCTCCGCGCAGGGCAGCGGTGCGCTGGTGCCGGCCGGTGGCGGGCAGTTGCGGTTGTGGAACGCACCCGGTCAGGATGCCGCCGCCACCGCGCAGGCGCTTGCCAAGAACCAACTGTCGTCGCCATTGCGCATCTATCTGTTCGAGAGCGCCAATGCTGCGGTCAGCGAACCCGCGGTCAAAACCCTTGTCAGCGAAATGCGCAAGGGCGGCTTCATCGGTTACATCATCCTGGTGTTGGGCGCGCTCGGTCTGCTGTTGGTGGGGTTGCGCGCGTTGTTCCTGAAGAATGCCGGCGCCGCCATCACCCCGATCATCGAAGCCGTTCTGCGGCCGTTGGGCGAGCAACGTCTGGACGACGCCGTTGCTGCCGCCAAGCGCCACAAGGGTTCGGCTGCGCGCGTGGTGACTGCCGCGCTGCGCAACCTTGACCGCGACCGCGAGCACCTGGAGGACATCGTGTCGGAGTCGATCCTGCACGAGTCCGGCCATCTCAATCGCTTCGGCAGCTTCATCATGGTGATCGCGGCGGTGGCGCCGCTGCTGGGCCTGCTCGGCACGGTCACCGGCATGATCCAGACCTTCGACGTGATCACCGAATTCGGCACCTCCGATCCCAAACTGCTGTCCGGCGGCATCGCGGTGGCGCTGGTGACCACCGAGCAAGGATTGATCGTGGCGATTCCGATGCTGCTGCTGGGCAACCTCATGGGTGGATGGGCCGAGCGCATCAAGGACGACATGGAACAGGCGGCGCTACGGGTAGTGAACGCCTACCAGGAAGTGAAATTCACGCAGACGCGCCGGGGCGTGTGAGGCGGACATGAGCGCACCCGGTCAGACTGGCATGCTGGACTCGCTCATCGGCTACCTCGTGGCCGGCGGCATCGTGATGCCGGTGCTGGTGCTGGTGACGGTGTTGCTGTGGTACGCGCTGGGCGTGCGTTGGGTGTTGTTGCGCAGAGGCAGCGGCAAGAACGTGCGGGTGCTGATCAAGCGCGCGCTCGACGAACGCGCCAAGGCTCCGGTCGGCATCGTCGATCGCGCGGTGGTGCGTGGCGCAGCGCTCAAGCGCAGCGGCCTGCCCGATCTGCGTCGCCGTCTCGACGATGCCTTCGGCGAGTACCGCAACGATCTGCGGCGCGGCGCGGCGCTGATCGCCACCCTGGTGACGATCGCTCCACTGCTGGGCCTGCTCGGTACGGTGATGGGCATGATCGTCACCTTCGAGTCGCTGGGCGAGATGACGCTGTTCTCGAATTCCGGCGGCATCGCCACGGGCATCGCCACCGCCTTGTTCACTACCCAGATGGGCTTGGTGGTGGCGGTGCCGGGCGTCATCGTCAAGTCGGTGCTCGATCGCCGCCAGCGCCAGATCGAACTCGATCTGGCGCAGATCAAGGACATTCTGGTCAGCACTCCGGCTGACGACACCCGCGCCTCAGTCGCGCACGGGTAAAGGAGCATTCCATGTTGCGCCGCCGCGAACAAAAATCGATCGAAACCGCCATCGATCTCACCCCGATGATCGACATGACCTTCATCCTGCTGATCTTCTTCATGGTCAGCACCACTTTCGTCAAGGACATGAAAATCGACATCGATCGCCCCGGTGCCGCGTCCCAGGTCGTGGCCTCGACCAAGGCGGTGCGGGTGTACATCAACAAGGCGGGCGAGGTGTTCCTGGAAGGCGAGCCGGTGCGCGTGTGGGCGCTGCAGGGGCGGGTGCGCGAGTTGCTCAAGGGCGGCACCGGAAAGTCGGTGCTGGTGGTGACCGACGAGACGGTACC
>JANRIF010000237.1:0-5472 GCA_033765245.1 Lysobacteraceae bacterium | reverse complement strand
ACCGTGGTCATCCCCTGCGGAATGGGCGACGCACGCAACCTGCTGATGGCACTCGCCGGGGATGCATGCATCGTCATCGGCGGGCGCGCCGGCACGATTTCGGAAGTCTGCCTGGCTTGGTTGCACAAGCGCCCACTGCTTCCGCTCGTTGGCTGCGGAGGTTGGTCCAACGACTTGCCGTCGAATCCACCGGACGAACGGCAGAACTCGCCCATCCTGGCCTGGGGCTCGATGGCGGAGCTTGAGGCGCAGCTTCGCAGCCTGGGCCTGTCCCAGGCGCGGCCATAGGCGGATGTTCCGGCGTGGGCATGGGGCGCAAGGTCCGCGGAAAGCAGGCCACAACCACATGTGAACTGACTGCGTTTTGTGGCGGACTACCGAATCGGCGTGCGTCCCGTCCCCGGCCGCCCTGACACCCGCCCGCAAGGAAAATCGTGAATCGGAAACGATCGGATCTCGCGGGTATCAGGTGACTACTGAGGTGGGGATGAGGTCGCGACACCCAGGCGACAGGGGAATCGTCTATGTCCTTAGGCTGTCCCTCGACGGAAAGTTAACGGGCACTTGGCTATCGTTCGCCGGCGCTTGTGTTTGTGTAACGGATATTGTCCGCTGGCCTTGCCTGACGGGATTTGCAAGCCGACAGGTTACGTCGGCAATGAATTGGACTACCAAGGAGCATCTGCATGTGGGGAACGTTACGCGGCCTGTTGTGCCTGGGGCTTTTGGCTTCGCAGTGGCAGTCGGCCCGTGCCGAACCCTGGACCGAGGCGGCTGACCCCAATCCACAGCCGGCGGGGGCGTTCGTCCCCGCGTTGTTTTCCGAATTCGCTGCCGATGGCTACTGGGCATCGGGTGTGATCGTGCAGAACCGGGAAGTGGCACGTGGTGCCCTGATCCGCTTCGATGCGGATGGACGCCAGCAGGCGCGGTCATTTGTGGGCGCCAACATTCAACTGCCGCTCAAGCGCTTGGCCGATGGTGGTGTGCTATACGCGGCCGGCCGGACGACCGCTGGGGATGTGCGGCTGACGCGATGCGAGCTCGGTCGACTGGACGTCGCCGGCAAGACGCAATGGCAGATTGTGCTCGACGGCGGCGATTGCCGTGGCCTGGAAATGGACGCCACTGGGGCGATATGGGTTGCGCTTGGTGACCACTCGTCGCTGCGCATCGCGGCGGTGCTGCGCCTGCGTGAGGACGGTGTTATCGCGGCCCGGGTCGGGTTCGACGACCCGTTGGACACTCTGGTCGAGATGCGCGCGGATCCGGCGGCGGCCGGTGTGTTCGTGGCCGGGCATCGCCGCGACGCCGGTAATCCACAGGTGGCGCGTGCGCGTATCCAGCGCCTGCGTGCGGACGGTAGTGCCGATTGGCTGTGGCAATCCAGCACGTCGGCGACGGCGAGCAGCGTCGCGCACCTCCGGGTATCGGCCAGTGCCGGCATCTTTGCGCTCAGCAGCCGGTTTGTGCCGGGCGGATCCGGCCGGCGGGAAAAGGACTGGCTGGCCGTGGGTCTGAGCCTCGGTGGCGTTCCGCGCTTCGAGACGACAATCCGTTTCGACAAAGCGGCAACCATCGTTGGCAGCAGCGCACCGGTCGCGGACGGCCTGTGGCTGGTGCTGCAACATGGAGGGAACGGCAGCGACGGTGCGTCCGACACTACGATCTCCGTGGCGCGACTGTCGGCAAGCGGCAACTTGACCTCCAGCCGCACCATCAGCGGCGGCCAGTTTTGCGGTAGTCGCGCCACACATTGCCCACTGGCCCCGCGCCGCGATGGCGGCCTGTGGTTGCTGGTCTATGACGGCGCCAACGAGACCCACAGTATCGTCGGCGTCGATGGCGAGGGGCGCGAACGCGCGCGCTTGCCGGTGTTCTCGCAACTCGGCTTGCTGCTGCTGCCCGATGACCGCGCCCTGGGGATTACCGGTCGGGGCTTGTTGGGCCCGATCGGCGCCCAGCGAATCGGCTTTGACCAGCCGGCCGAGCCCTGGTCGCAGTTGGCCGTGCCCGGACGTCCACTGGCCCCGATCGAGGCGGTGGCGAGCGACGGTGCGGTGGCGCAATGGATCTCGCAACCGAATGCGATCGACACGGTACTTCCGTCCACGTTGACCTTCCGAGCCAGCGATACGGCACCCATAGCGTGGCAAATCGAGTTCGCCCTCGCCACCGGCAAGATGCAGCTCAGCGTTTCAAGAAGCATGGTGTGTCTGGCCGGTTGGGGCCAGGACCTGGTTTCGATCCACTACCTTCTGCAATGTCACCGTCGCAGCGATGGCAGCTTGCTGTGGCAGGACACGCGGCCACCGCCCGGGGGCAGTTCGATAAACCGGTTCCAGGCCGTCGCCGCGCTGGATGATGGCCGCGCCGTGGCGATCAGCAGCGAGTTTGGCGAGCTGTCGCATTGGCTACTCGGCGACGATGGCGAGATATTGTCCGAGCAATCGTACCCCCTGCTTGGTTCCACTCAGCAGGGACTGTTGCTCAGCCAGGCGACCTTCAATGCCCAAGGTGATGCCTTGCTGGCCGGTTTCGATTTTAGCTACGGGAGCGGCAGTCTGCTGCGCCTGGACCATGATGGCAGCGAGCGTTTCCGCTCCGCCTTTACCGGCAATGTGACGTTCGCGAACTCCCAAAATCGACTCGCTTTCGCCAGCGATGGCGGGGCGATCATGTACGGCGACGAGTCGAGTGTGATCGCGCGCTATCTGGCGAGCGGCGAGAAACTATGGGAGCTGATCGCCGACCAACCGGTCGCCGATCTGGTCGTGGACGGCGACACGATTGTGTACAGCATGCGCGACGGCGGAGTGTCCTTGCGCAATGGCGACGGGGAAGTCTTCTTCAATCCGGGCGAATGGGAACTCGTTGCGCTGGATAGTGCCAGCGGCGACGAGCGCTGGCGATTCCCGCTTGGCGCCTCGTTTGGCTGGTCGGCCGGAATCGCCTTGATCGCACCACAGCGCCTAGCGGCATTGCAGACCGAGCGCAATCACCTGCGCTATCGCGAGTTGGATATTGCCGCCGGCACGTTGTTGCGCGAGCAGACCGATAGCTGCGGTGGCGAGATTTGCGAGTGCAGCGCATACCTTTGCGTTCCGTTTTTCACTCAGCAGTTTGTCGTACTGCAGCCGCCGCTGCCGCTGCAATGGGTCGACGGGCGGCTACGCGCTCGGGTCGGCAACCTTCACGCCGGAGCCGGCTGGGGATCGAACGTGCTGGAACTGGCCGATGCCGGCCGCGTTGCTAGCACGGTGCGCGCCGACCAGGATGGCGTCAGTGGTGCTTGGTATGCCCCATGGAGCAGCGGGCAGGGGCTGGCGTTCGACTGGATCGTGGGCTCACGCACCCTGTTCGCAAACTGGCTCACTTTTGCCCCGGACGGCGGCAACGACCCCAGCGGACTGCGCTGGTACACGCTGCAAGGCGAGCTTGCCGAACCGAGCCCGGACGCCGCGCTGGACATCTTTATCAACGAAGGCGGCCGCTTCGGCGTTGGGGTTACCGCGCCGCGGCGGGTAGGCTCAGCACGCCTGCGCTTCGAGAGTTGCGATCGCGCGCAATTCAGCTACCAATTCGACCCGGACGAAAGCGAAGGACTGAGCGGCTTGGTTACCCTGTCCAGGCTGACGCCAGGGGTTGCGTGCAGCGGCAGCCCGGCCGGCACGAATTCCCCGGCCGTTTCCGATGCGATAGACGGCGCCTGGTTCGACCCCGCGAGCAGCGGCCAGGGACTGATGTTCAACGCGATCCCGGCGCAGGACACGCTGTTCGCCACCTGGTTCACCTACGACACCGAATCTGCCGCGGACGACCTGCGCCAGCAGCACTGGTTCACCTTGCAAGGCCCACTCGGAACCGGCGGGCAAAGCACGCTGGATATCATTCGCACCACCGGTGGCGCGCTGTTCCGCGTGCCGACCAGCAACAGCCAGCGGGTAGGTACGGCGACGGTCACCCGGTTCGGCTGCGACCGCTTGCGCCTGGATTACCAGTTCGACGACAGCGAGATCGCTGGGCCGTTCCGGCGCATCAGTGACTTCCGGGAATTGCAGCGTATCGGCGGTTGCGCCGACTGATTTTCTGGCCGGCTGGGCGGCGCGATGTCGGCGATCCGCTTTCTCGGCTCATAGGGTCTATGGTGGGCCATGCTGCCGGGCACGGGAGTTCTTTGCGCTCTTGGCATCCCTCGCGGACCCAATGTGCTTTACGCTCTTCCCGTGGTCCCGTGGTCCCGTGGTCCCGTGGTCCCGTGGTCCCGCTACAATACGCGGCTTTCCCTCGCGATCTCCGCCATGAACGTCAGCACGCCCATCCCCGCCCGCATGAAGGGCCTCAACCGCGCCGAAATCTGTGATCGCAACTTTACCGAGTTCGTCGAGCAGTGGTCGGGTGAGGTGGCGCGTGCGCCGGGCGACGAGGCGCCGGTGCTGCCGGGCAGTGCGTGTACGGCGGCAGACTTCCGGGCGTTGTTCGAGTCGCAACTGATCTCACGCCATCTCGATCTGATGGCACGGGTGCTGCGGGTGCAGAACAAGGTCTTCTACACCATCGGCAGTTCGGGACACGAGGGCAATGCGATGGTGGCGCGGCTCACGCGCCATACCGATCCAGCCTTCCTGCACTACCGCAGCGGCGGCTTCATGGCGGAGCGCTTCCGCAAGCTGCCTGGCATGGACCCGGTGATGGATTCGGCGCTCAGCTTCGCGGCCAGCGCCGAAGATCCGGCCAGCGGCGGGCGGCACAAGGTATGGGGCAGCAAGCCGCTGTGGGTGTTGCCGCAAACGTCCACCATCGCCTCGCATCTGCCCAAGGCGCTGGGTACGGCGGTGGCGATCGAGCAGGCCAAGCGCATCGGTCACGCGCTGCCGATCCCGGACGACAGCATCACGATTTGCTCGTTCGGCGATGCCTCGGCCAATCACGCCAGCGCGCAGACCGCCTTCAACACCGCCAGTTGGACGGCCTACCAGAAGCTGCCGGCGCCGGTGTTGTTCGTGTGCGAGGACAACGGCATCGGCATCTCGGTGAAGACGCCGAGCGGCTGGATCGCGGCGAGTTTTTCGCAGCGGCCGAGCCTCGATTATTTCACCGCCGATGGCCTCGATCTGGCCGAAGGCTATGCGCAAGTGGCACGTGCGGTGGAGCATTGCCGACGCACGCGCCGGCCCACCTTTTTGCATCTGCGCACAACGCGCATCATGGGCCACGCTGGTACCGACTTCGAGATCGAGTGGCGCAGCGTAGAGGAGCTGGTGGCGCTGGAGGCGACCGATCCGCTGCTGCGTTCGGCGCACATCGCCTTGGCGTCGGGGCTGATGACTCAGGCGCAAGTGCTCGAACTGTACGAAACCACGCGCAAGCGCTGCTTCGCCGCCGCCGAGGAGGCGGATCGCCGCCCCAGGATCGAGTCGCTGGCCGAGGTGATGCGGCCGCTGGCGCCGTACACGCCGGATGCGGTGGCGG
>JANRIF010000079.1:0-4201 GCA_033765245.1 Lysobacteraceae bacterium | reverse complement strand
GCCATCACCACCGACAGCAGCGTCAGCGAGGTGCGGGTCTTCTTGTGAAACAGGTTGGCCAGCACGAACCCGGTCTTGGTCATGGCGGAGTCCTCAGTGACCGGCCGCGTCGACCAGCCGGCCCTTGTCGAGTTGCACGGTGCGGTTGGCGAACTCGGCGGCCTTGGGGTCGTGCGTGACCATGATGATGGTCTTGCCGTGCTGGCGGTTGAGCAACTGCAGCAGGCCGAGGATCTCGTCGGCGGTCTGGCGGTCGAGATCGCCGGTCGGCTCGTCGCACACCAGCAAGGTGGGATCGGTGACCAGCGCGCGCGCGATCGCCACGCGCTGTTCCTGGCCACCGGACAGTTCGCTGGGCTTGTGACTGGCGCGGTCGGCAAGCCCGACCAGGGTCAGCGCCACCTGCGCGCGCTTGCTGCGCTCGGCCGCCGACATGCGGCGCAACAGCAGCGGCAGTTCGACGTTCTTCTGCGCGCTCAGCACTGGCAGCAGGTTGTAGAACTGGAACACGAAGCCGACGTGCTCGGCGCGCCACTTCGCCAGCTCGCCGCGGCTCAGGCGGTCGATGCGGCGACCGTCCACACTGACGCTGCCGGCGGTGGGCGTGTCGAGGCCGCCGATCAGGTTGAGCAGGGTGGTCTTGCCGGAACCGGACGGGCCCATCAATGCCACGAAATCGCCCTTCGGGATATCCAGCTCGATCCCATGCAGCACCTCGACCGCCTGCTTGCCGCGGGTGTAGTGCTTGGTCAGTTCGCGGATCGCTACCAGAGACTCGGACATACGCTTGCCTCGATTCGAAAATTCAGGAATTCCCCAGCGCGTCGCCGCGCGCCGCCCATGGCGCCCATCACCGCGCGATCAGTCGCCGTTCGTCACCCTGCCGCCATCGCGCAAGGTGGCCGGCGGCGACAGTACCACCGCCTCGCCCACCGCGAGGCCGCGCGACACCCGCCGGCTGCCGTCACGCGCGGCGTCCGCCTGCACCTCGCGCAAGCGCGCCCGGCCGGCATCGACCACGAACACAACGGTGCGGCCGTCGCGCTCGATCACCGCCGCATCCGGCACACCGACGCCCTTCACCACCGGCGCCGCGTTGGCGCTGCTGGCCTGCGCGTCCTCCAGAAACGACACCCGCACTCCCATGTCCGGTACCACGCGCTCGTCGCGCTCCAGAAAGGCGATGCGCACCTTGACCGTGGCCTTGCTGCGGTCGGCGGTGGGCACGATCGCGATCACTTCGGCCGGGATGCGCCAGTCCGGGTAGGCATTGAGCACTGCCTGCACCCGCTGCTTGGGTTTGACGCGGCCGATGAAGGCTTCGTTGACGTCCACCTGCACTTCCAGCGAATCCATGTCGACCACGGTGCCGATACCGGTGCGGGTGAAACCGCCGCCGGCGGAAATCGGCGAGATGATCTCGCCCGGCTGCGCCGCCTTGACCGTGATCACGCCGGCGAACGGCGCCCGTACCACGGTGTTGTCGACGCCGATGTCGGCCAGCGTCAGTGCGCGTTCGGCCACCTGCACGTTGCGCTGCGCACTCTGCAATTGCGCCGCCAGCGCGTCGCGTTCGGCCTGCGCCTGATCCAGCGCCGATTGCGCCACCAGACGTTGGCGCGCCAGGTCGCGATTGCGCACCAGGGTCTGTTCGGCCAGATGCAGTTGCGCCCGCGCACGGGTGACTTCGCTACGCGCGGCGTCGCGTTGCGCCGCCGACAGCGCGCGTTGGGCGTTGGCGTCGGTGGGCTCCAGCCGCGCCAGCACCTCGCCTTCCGCGACGCGCTGACCTTCCTCGATCAACACCTCGGCGACCTTGCCGGTGATCTTGGCCGATACCGTAGCCAGCCGGCGCGCGGTGACGTAGCCGGTGGCGTCCAGCACCGAGGCAGCGGCGGTGCCGGCGGTGAGGGTCTGCGCTTGCGCGACGGCGGTGCGCACCGGCAGCGGCTCGGCCCGCAACAGCCACCACGCCAGCAGCGCGACGACGAGCACGGCAAGCGCCGCCAACGCCCACCAGCGCCCTCGCGGCGTGGTTTCGCGCGCGGGGGGCTGGCTCTGGCGATCGATGCGCAATTGGTTCAGCAGTTCGGGCGAAGGATTCATCGTTGCTCGCGTCGACACAGGCGGAGGCGGGTTTGCCGGGCTGCGGGTGGGGCACAAGGTATCGCAAGTGGTCGCATCCACGCAGTATCCAACGTCATGCGTGTCGGGCGACGCGCGTCATTCCGGCCCCAGGGGAAACGCTGCCGGCATGCGAAACAGGACGTGCCGTGGTGTGCGACGTGTGAGAAATGCGGGTTCGTCCCAATGCTGTTCGCCTAACCATCGCCAGCCCCAATCTCGTCATTCCGGCGACGAGGCGCGTAGCGCCCGAACGCAGAAGGCGGCCCGAAGGGCGAGTAAAGTCGGAATCCATTTTGCTCATGGTGTTGCACGAAAGGGCAACATGGATCACAGCTTCCGCTGGGGTGACGGGTGGGCAGGAAATTCCTTATGCGAACAGCATTGGGGCTCGTCCTCCCCTCAACTCGCGCAGCGCTGCTGCAACAACGCAAACGCCGCGCGCAGTCCCTGCGCCTCGCCGCCGGCCGGGTGCCCTGGGCGGTCGTTGTCGTTCCATGCGTACACGTCCAGATGCGCCCACGGCAGCGCGTCCGGTACGAATTTCTGCAGGTACAGCGCCGCGGTGATCGAGCCGGCCATGCGTGAGCCGCCGGCGTTGGCGCAATCGGCGATGCCGCTCTTGAGGTAGCGCTGATACGGCTGCCACAACGGCAGGCGCCACAGCGGATCGAACTGCGCATCGGCCGCGCGCAGATAGTCCGCCGCCAGCACCTCGTCGTTGGCGTACAGCGCCGGCAACTCCGGCCCCAGCGCGATGCGGGCGGCGCCGGTGAGGGTGGCGAAATCGAGCAGCAGGGCCGGAGCGCGTTCGCTGGCGTAGGTCAGCGTGTCGCACAGCACCACGCGGCCCTCAGCATCGGTGTTGTCGATCTCCACGCTCAGCCCGCGCCGGGTGGCGATCACGTCGCCGGGCCGGTACGCATTGCCAGCGACTGCGTTCTCCACCGCCGGCACGTACAGACGCAGGTGCAACGGCAGCGCACGCGCCATCACCAGTTCGGCCAGTGCGATTGCATGCGCCGCGCCGCCCATGTCCTTCTTCATGTTGCGCATGCCATCCGACGGCTTGAGGTCGAGGCCGCCGGTATCGAAGCACACGCCCTTGCCCACCAGCGCCACGTGCGGATGCGCGGGATCGCCCCATTCGAGTTCGATCAGCCGCGGCGCGCGATGACTGGCGCGGCCCACCGCATGGATCGCCGGGAAGCCCTGCGCGAGCAGCGCTTCGCCCGCGATCACGTCGACCTTGGCGCCGAAGCGATGACCCAAGCCTTCCACCACCGCCTGCAACTGGTCCGGGCCCATGTCTTCGGTGGGCGTGTTGACCAGATCGCGCACCCGGTTGCAGGCCGCCAGCACGTCCAGCCACGGCGCATGATCGCCGTCCGGCAACACCAGCCGCGCCGGTGCGCGCTCGGCAGCGCGATAGCGGTTGAAGCGGTAGCTGCCCAGGCCCCAGCCCAGCGCCGCACGCGCGATCGGCAGTTCGCGCGCGGGCATACTGCCCAGCCGCCAATCGCCTGCCGGCAGCACGAACGGCAAGTGCGCCAGCGCAAACGGATCGGCGGCATTGCCGATGCCGGCGAGTGCCATCTGCGGCGCGCCGTCCACGCCGGCCACACTTAGCGCGCTGCCCGCGCTGGCGTTGAAGGCGTTCGCCTCGACCCAGCGGCGTACCGCCTCGGGTTGCTGCGCCAGCCACGCGGGCAATCCGGCGGCGTCGATCGGGTAGATGATCGGCGCATCGCCGACGCGGGAAAAACACACAGGCAGACTCACGGCAGGCTCCATCGGGTCAGTGGGTCGAGCTGGCGGATTCGAGCCAGTCGGCGAGGGCGTCGAGATCGGCGAACGTCAGGTGTGGGTCGGGTTGCCCGCAAGGCCAGGGCGCCCCGCCGCGATTGATCCAGCAGGTGCGCAGGCCGGCGCGGTGTGCACCCACCACGTCCAGATGCGGGTCGTCGCCGACGTGCAACACCTCAGCCGGGGCATGGCCGAGGCGCTCGCAGGCGGCCAGGAAGATGCTGGCCTCGGGCTTGGCGGCACCGTGCTCGCGCGCGCCGAGCTGGAAGCG
>JANRIF010000163.1:0-23524 GCA_033765245.1 Lysobacteraceae bacterium | reverse complement strand
GCGCCGTCCTTCAGGACTTCGATGCGCTCGACCGCGGCGGTCGGGATGGTGTTCAGGTCGACCGCGCCACCGAGACCGGTGCCGCCGACCCAACGACGGCCGTTGACCAGCACCAGGGTGCGGTTGGAACCGAGGTTGCGCAGGCTGACGCGGGTCTCGCCGTTGCCGCCGTTATTGAAGGTGGAGTTCAGCGTCGAACCGTTGGCGGTGAGGTTCTGGATCACGTCGCCGATCGAGGTGAGGCCCTGGGCATCGATGTCGGCGCGGCTGACCGAGAACACCGGCTGCGAGGTCTCGGCATCGACGCGGCGGATGCGCGAACCGGTGACCAGCACCTTGCTCAGCTCGGTGGTTTCCTTGGCTTCAGCGGCGTCCTGCGCACGAACAGGCTCAGCGTGCATGCCGGCGAAGCCGACGGCGCCGGCCACGAGACCGAAACGAACGGCCTCGCTCAGCAGATTGCGGTTACATTTCATTTGTTCTCTCCAACAGTAGAGTGACCAAAACACAGGTTCGTCGGGACAAGCGTCTTGCAGTCCGTGAGATCGCCGATCGCACGCGGACGGACTCCGACTGCAATGCGCGGCTTTTCGAGTCTAACAACAAAAACTTAACGTTGGAAGCACAGTTGCCGCCCCTACCCGTGGGCATGGCAAAAAAAACCGCCGGAACGGCAGCTTAGGTGAGTTTCAGGGGGATCGCGTGATGCGCTCGGGGACTCGTCGAGCGGGGTGGGCAAACGCCCGACAGGTGCGCGCTTGAACGCGCTTCGCGGCCACCCGTCGCCGGCGTGGCGGCAACGGGTGCGGCAGCGCACGGGCGCGCCGCGCATCGATCGTCTCAACGCAGATCGAACCGCACTTCGCCCGAGAAGCTCTCCAACTCGATCTTGCCGTCGCCCTCGCCCAGCCGTGCTTCCAGCGATGCGCCGGGACCGTAGCGCTCGCGTTTGACTTCGCCGACGCTGGAGCGGATCGCGCCGCTGAAGGTCGAGATGTTCAGCGCCGCCGAGGTGGCCGCCGGCAAGCTCAGACTGAGCCGGCCCGACAGCGTCTCGCCCTTGATGCGCCCACCTGCGGTCAAACCCTGCAACTGCGCTTGCGCACTTCCCGAAACCGATTCGAGGCCCAGACGCTTGACCGTGCCAGCTTCGACATTGATGTCGCCCGATACCGTTTCCAGCTCGATCTCGCCGCCCGCGGGAGTGCGCACGCGCAGGCCGCCGCTGACCGACGATGCCTTCAGGTCGGGCGACTCCAACGTCGCCACCACGTCGCCACTGACCGATTCCAAGTCCGCTTGGGCGGGCGTGCCTTGCGCGTTCACGCGTCCGCTCACCGAATCGATCGACAGGTGGCGGCCCGCCACCCCCGTCACGTCGACGTCGGCACTGACCACGTCGACGTCCAGATCCGCGCCGACCGGCATGTCGATAATCAAATCGCTGGGCTCGGCATGGTTGCCGCCGAACCAGCCGCCCCCTTGCGGGTACTCGACCTTGATCCGCACGCTGCGGTCGCCGCCTTCCACCAGCAACTGTTTGACGCCGTCGCCCAACGATCCGCCGACGTGTACCTGTGGGCGATCCCAGGTGCGTACCTGCACCGATCCCTTGACGTTTTCGATCCGCACCCGGCCATCCGCCACCAAGGGACGGCTCTGGTCGATCGGCGTGCCGGCCAGTGCACACGACGGCGCCACCAGCGCGGCGACGAGGACGATTCGATAAGGTTTCATGACGGGTCTCCTGAGCAAGGTCATTCGTTCGAGAGTGGCAGTGCGCCACGGCATCAGCGGGCACGCCATCAACCCTGCAACGCGCGTTGGGTCAATTGCAGGCGCAGGGCGTAGGTGTGTTGAAGCTGCGCGATCAGCCAGGCGTCGTCGGGCTGCAGTTGCAGCGCCAGCCGAATCTGTGCGGCGCCGACGTCGAGCGCGCGCAAGCCGGGCGCCAACGTCGCCGGCACCTCGGCGTCGCTCGGCAACTGCCCCAACGCGGCGTCGTATTCGCGCGCCATCGCCTCCACCTGCTGCTGCGCCATCAACGCCTGCGGATCGGCGGCGTCATGCTGCCAGCCTCGGCCAATGCCCAGCGCCAGCAGCGCGAGCGCAGCGGCCAGCGCGCCAGCCCACACGCGCTTGCGCGCACGCCGCGGCGGTGGCGCATCGGCAGTGGCGCGAATGCGCGCCGCGATGTCGGGCCAGAGATCGCGCTGCGGCTCGGCCTCTTTGGGCAACTGCCGCAGCGACCAGCGCAGATCGGAATCGGTCATTGAAGTTCTCCCAACCGGGCGCGCAGCAGGCCGCGCGCGCGATGCAACTGTGCCTTGGAACTGCCTACCGCCATGTCCAGTTGCGCGGCGATTTCCTCGTGGCTCAGCCCCTCCACGTCGAACAGCACCAGCACCGCGCGGGCGCGTGGCGGCAAGCTGGCGATGGCGCGTTCGAGGTCGGTCGCGAGCAACGTGCGCACACCGGCGGTATCGGGGGTCGCGAGGGTATCCAGCGCATCGTCGTCGCTCTCGTCGTCGCGGCCGCTGCGGCGCGCGCGCAACTCCATCAGCGCGGTGTTGACCGCCAGGCGATGCAACCAGGTGGCAAACGCGCTCTCGAAGCGGAAGCTCGGCAGCGCCTGCCAGGCGCGTACGAACACTTCCTGGGTGACGTCCTGCGCACGCGCCTCATGACCGCCGCACAACCGCCGCACCAGCGCGAACACGCGCCCGACGTGCGATCGGTAGAGTTGTTCGAAGGCGCCCACTTCGCCGCGCGCCGCGCGGCGGGCAAGGGCGTCGCCGGGGCGCGCGTCGGCAGGCGCGGATTGGCGGAGCGTATCGAAGGTCACGGCATGAGCGAGCATAACGCCTTGGATGCGACGCGCGGCCACAGGGTTTAGACGCGCTGGATCCCGGCATCTCGGGTGGCAGACCGCCCGTGACGATCATCACCGCGTCGCGCGCGAGCGCGCTCCCACAAACAGCCAGAACCTTGCACGCCTTCTCAGACCGTATGAGCGGATCGCGCTGGCGCGTCAGATCGACTCGGCGGGGATCAACGTCGCCATCACGTGATCGACGTAGGCCTCGAACTCCTCGTGATTCAGGCGCGGCTGATGCAACTGCAAACTCAGTTGCAGGAAGCCGACGTAGGCGGCGTAAGTGAGCCGGGCGCGATGCTGCGATTCGACCCGCCCCATGCCGGCCTGCCGAAAAGAGGCGGTCAGGTAGTCGAGGCGGCGTTTGGACACGCGCTGGATCACCGGTTGCACCACCGGGTGATCGAGCGCCTTGAGCAGTTCGGAATAGATGGTGTGCGAACGCGCCTCGTGCGCCACCACCTGAAACAACGCACGCAAGCGTTCGCGCGGATTGGGCACGGCTTCCAGGGTGCCGAATACCTCTTCCTGCTCGTTGGCTTCCCAGCGACTGAGCGCCGCCTCCAATAGCGCGTCGCGCGACGGGAAATGCCAGTAGAAGCTGCCCTTGGTAACCCCGAGCCGCCGCGCCAGCGGCTCCACCGCCACCGCGCCGACCCCGCTTTCGGCCACCACGTCGAGCGCGGCACGCGCCCAGTCCGCGGCACTCAGGCGCGCGGGCTTGTCGGATTTGGATGCGTTCTCGACCATCCGGCGAGTGTAACCATACGGCGGCGACACGGATAGATGCGAATGCCGGGACGACAGGCAAAATCTCAGGCCAATCAACAGACTGTTGTTGTGCATTGCACCATACGCTCGCGTATTGACAGCGTCGCGCCTGTGCTTCCATACTTATACGTATGGTTAAATTCGCCCTGCCATTGCCGAATTGGCCCGCACCGTTGCGGGTGCAGGCGCCCGATGGGCTGACGCTGGCCGCGGAGCGTTGGCCCGGGCGCGGCGCCAGCGTGGTGCTGGCGCATGGTTTCGGGCAGACCCGGCAATCGTGGCAGCGCACCGCGGAGCGCTTGTCGGAACACGGTTATGACGCGCTCGGCTTTGATGCGCGAGGCCACGGCGAGAGCGAACGCAACGCGGCGGACCAGCGCTACCAACCATCGCAGTTGATCGACGACCTGCAGGCGGTGGCCGCCCAGGCCAACGCCCCACGAGTACTGGTGGGCGCCTCGATGGGCGGGCTGGTGGGGCTGCTGGCGCAGGCGGCGAGCCGGCCATTCGCGGCGATGGTGCTGGTGGACATCACCCCGCGCTGGGAAGCGAGCGGTTTCCAGCGCATCCTTGGTTTCATGCGCGCGCATCCGGATGGCTTTGCCGATCACGATGAGGCCGCCGACGCGATTTCGGCGCACCTGCCGCACCGCAGCGGTCGCAAGCGCCCGGAACAACTGGCCAGCCTGCTGGTGGCGCGCGCCGACGGCCGGCTGCTCTGGCATTGGGACCCGCGTCTGCTGGACGATCTGCCGGCGCAGAGCGAATCCCTGCAGGACCTGCTGGTCGAAGTGGTGCCGCAGATCCGGGTGCCCCTGCTGCTGGTCAGCGGCGGTCGCAGCGACCTGGTATCCGAGCACACCGTGCGCGAGTTCCTGACCCTGGCGCCGCATGCGGCGCACGTCGCCATCCCCAAGGCCACCCACATGGTGGCCGGCGACGACAACACCGCTTTCACCACCGCAATTTTGCGTTTCCTCGATTCACCCGCGGTGCAAACCGCGCTCTCCGGAGAACACCCATGAGCATCGCGCTTCCCTTCCTCGCCATTGCCCTGGCGGGCGCCATCGCGGCCTACAACCGGCTGGCACTGGTCTACTGGGCCAGCTTGTCGATCGTGTTGATCGCCCTGTCGGCCTTCGCCGGCGCCAATGCCATCGCGTTGTGGCTGGCGGTGATCGGCCTGGCAGCAATCACGGTGCCGCTGTTGCTGGGCGATTTCCGGCGTCGCGTCATCACGGCGCCGCTGCTGAAGTTCTACACCCGCATCCTGCCGCCGCTGTCGGAGACTGAGCGCACCGCGCTGGAAGCCGGCACGGTGGGCTTCGAGGGCGAACTGTTCTCGGGCAAGCCGGACTGGAAGCAATTGCTGGCACAGCCCAAACCGCAACTGAGCGCCGAGGAACAAGCGTTCCTGGACGGCCCCTGCGAACAGGTCTGCGGCATCATCGACGACTGGGCGATCACCCATGAACACGCCGATCTGCCGACGCCGGTGTGGGAGTTCCTGAAGAAGCACAAGTTCTTCGGCATGATCATTCCCAAGCGCTACGGCGGCCTGCAGTTCTCGGCGCTGGCGCATTCGCGGGTGCTGCAAAAGCTGGCCTCGATCTCGACCACGGTCAGCTCCACGGTGGCGGTGCCCAACTCGCTCGGTCCGGCCGAACTGCTGCTGCACTACGGCACCGAGGAGCAGAAGGAGCACTACCTGCCGCGTCTGGCCGACGGCCGCGACCTGCCCTGCTTCGCCCTCACCGGCCCGCACGCCGGTTCCGATGCCACCTCGATCCCCGACTACGGCATCGTGTGCACAGGTAAGTGGAACGGCGCCGAAGTGGTGGGCATCCGCCTCACCTTCGACAAGCGCTACATCACGCTGGCCCCGGTCGCCACGGTAATCGGCCTCGCGTTCCGCATGTACGACCCCGACGGGCTGATCGGCGACAAGAAGGACATCGGCATCAGCCTGGCGCTGATTCCGCGCGACACCCCGGGGCTGGACATCGGACATCGCCACTTCCCGTTGAACGTGCCGTTCCAGAACGGCCCGGTGCGCGGAAAGGACGTGTTCGTGCCGCTGTCGGCGCTGATCGGTGGGCCGGACATGGCCGGCCACGGCTGGCGCATGCTGGTGGAAGTGCTGTCGGTGGGCCGCGCGATCTCGCTGCCGTCGAACGCCACCGGTGCGATGAAGATCGGCGCGCTGGTGACCGGCGCCTATGCACGCATCCGCAAGCAGTTCGGTATCTCGATCGGCCGCTTCGAGGGCATCGAGGAAGCGTTGGCGCGCATTGCCGGCCATACCTACGCCATCAATGCGCTGTCGCTGTCCACCGCGGCGGCGGTGGATCGCGGTGAGAAGCCGGCGGTGCCGTCGGCGATCGCCAAGTACCACGCCACCGAGATCAGCCGCGAGGTGGTCAAGGATGCGATGGACGTGCACGGAGGCAAGGGCGTGATCCTGGGGCCGCGCAACTACCTCGGCCGCGCCTGGCAGGGTTCGCCGATCGCGATCACCGTGGAAGGCGCCAACATCCTCACCCGCAGCATGATGATCTTCGGCCAGGGCGCGATTCGCTGCCATCCCTGGGTGCTCAAGGAAATGCAAGCGGCGCAGAACCCCGATCCGGAGACAGGCTTGCGCGAGTTCGACCGCAGCCTGTTCGGCCACATCGGCTTTGCCATCTCCAACGCGGTGCGCAGCTTCTGGCTGGGCGTCACCTTTGCGCACTTCGGCGGCGCGCCGGGCGATGCCTACACCGGACGGTTCTACCGCAAGCTCAATCGTTACTCGGCGAATCTGGCGTTGGTGGCCGATACCTCGATGCTGCTGCTGGGCGGCAAGCTCAAGTTCAAGGAGAGCCTGTCGGCACGCCTGGGCGACGTGCTCAGCGGTCTGTACATCGCCAGCGCCATGCTCAAGCGCTACGAGGACGAAGGCCGCCCCAGCGACGAGCAGCCGCTGCTGGCGTGGGCGTTCCACGACCGCGCGCACCGGATCGAACTGGCGCTGTCGGCGGCGCTGCGCAACTTCCCGATCCGCCCGGTGGGCTGGCTGCTGTGGCTACTGGTGTTCCCGCTCGGCCGGCGCGCGCAGGCGCCATCCGATCGCCTGGGGCATCGCGCCGCGGCACTGCTGATGTCGCCTTCGGCGGCGCGCGACCGCCTCGGCGAAGGCGTGTACCTGACGCCGGGCGCGCACCACCCGGCGGGTCGCATCAATGCCGCGTTGGCCAAGGTGATCCTGGCCGAGCCGGTCGAGCGCAAATTCCAGAAGGTGCTCAAGTCCGGCGACATCCAGGCGCTGGACTACCCCGCGCAACTGGCCGAGGCGGCCAGCAAGGGCCTGATCAGCGGCGACGAGCGCCAGCAGTTGGAAGAACTGCGCGAGCTTACGCACGATGCCATCAGCGTGGACGACTTCGAACCGGCCGCGTTGGCGGCAGGCAAGCATCACGGACACGCCCGGGTCGAGAAGGCGGCATGAACCACCCGCGCGAACGCGATCCCGACGCGGCGGCAGACCTCACCACCCGCACGTCGCCGCTGTTGGCGTTGTTCCGCCGATTCAGCGCCTGGCCCGCCGGGCGCTGGCTGTTCTCCCGCGCGGTGTGCTGGAAGGCGCCCTATTTCGCCAGCATCGCGCCGCAGGTCGAGCGGCTCGATGCCGGCCACTGCGAGGTGCGCCTGCGCGATCGCCGGCGTGTCCACAACCACATCGGCACCGTGCACGCTATCGCCCTGTGCAACGCGGCCGAACTCGCCGCCGGCCTGATGACCGAAGCCACCCTGCCGCCCGGGATGCGCTGGATTCCCAAGGGCATGCAGGTGAACTACGTCAAGAAGGCGGTCGGCACCCAGCGCGTGATCGCCGAGCCCGAATTCGTACCCGGCGCGAGCGCCAGCGGCTACGAGTTGCCGGTGTCGGTGCGGGCGCTGGATGGCTCGGGCGATACCACCTTCACCGCCAGCGTGCACATGTGGGTCAGCCCCAAGCGCGCATGAGTCGCCACGCAACGCCGGAGTCGCCCTCACGCCCGTGCCGCCGCGCGCGCCTTGGGCCGCTGGTATCCTGCGCGCACCTTCCTTCACACGGTGCCTGGATCATGCGCATCCTGCTTCGATCGGCTTTGCTGTCGCTGCTTGTGGTGTTGCTTGGTGCCTGCGGCAGCCGCGGGGAGGTCAAGCGCATCTACCCGCCGCAGGCCACGGTGCAGCAACTCACCTTGCTCGCCAATGGACAATGGCAATTGCAGTTGCGGGTGGAAAATTTCAGCACGGTCAATATGCGCCTGGACGCCACCGATCTGAAACTGACCGTGGCCACGCTCGACGCCGGCCACATCGTGCTGACGCCGCAGTTGCCGGTCTCGCCCAATTCGGCCGAGGTGCTGACGCTGACGTTCGATCCGCCCGCCGACGTACGTGCCGCCGCCGCGCTGGCGCACAACGATCGCAAAGGGCTGCGCTACCAGCTCGCCGGCAAGCTCGACATCGGCGAGCCCAAAGGGCAATACGACACCGCATTCGAAAGCGTCCTCTCGCCCGTCCCCGGGTTGGATGGCGTGTTTCGCTGATCCCTCGCAATCACGGACCCGATCATGAACAACTACACCGCTCCGCAGCGCGACATGCGCTTCGCCCTGTTCGACGTACTGCAAGCTCCCGCGCTGTATCAAACGCTTGGCATCGAAGCCGCCCAGCGTGACGTGCTCGATGCGGTGCTGGAAGAAGCGGCGCGCTTCACCCAGCAAGTGCTGGCACCAATCAACGCCAGCGGCGATGCCGAAGGCTGCCATTACGACAAGGCCAGCGGCGCGGTGACCGCGCCCAAGGGCTTCAAGGAAGCCTACAAGCAGTTCGTCGAAGGGGGCTGGAGCGGCCTGACCGTTGCCGAATCGCTGGGCGGCCAGGGCCTGCCGGAATCGTTCGGGGTGGCGCTCAAGGAAATGATCGATGCGGCCAATCTCGCCTGGGGCAACTACCCGCTGCTGTCGCACGGCGCCACCGAGGCGCTGAAACAGCACGGCGACGACTGGCAGAAGGAGATATTCCTGCGCGCCATCGTGGACGGCCGCTGGACCGGCACCATGTGCCTGACCGAACCGCACTGCGGCTCCGATCTCGGCCTGCTCAAGACCCGCGCCGAACCGCAGGCCGACGGCAGCTACGCGATCAGCGGCACCAAGATCTTCATCACCGCCGGCGACCACGATTTCACCGACAACATCGTGCATCTGGTGCTGGCGCGCCTGCCCGACGCCCCGGCCGGCACCAAAGGCATTTCCACCTTCATCGTGCCCAAGGTCAAGGTGGCGCGCGATGGCAGCCTGGGCGAGCGCAATGCAGTGCGCTGCGGCGCGATCGAACACAAGATGGGCATCCACGGTTCCGCCACCTGCGTGATGAATTTCGACGGCGCCCAGGGTTATCTGATCGGTCCGGCCAACAAGGGCCTGATGGTGATGTTCACCATGATGAATACTGCCCGCCTGGCGGTGGGTATCCAGGGTCTGGGCATGATCGATCGCGCCTATCAGGGCGCACTCGCCTATGCCCGCGATCGCCTGCAGATGCGCTCCGCGTCCGGCCCCAAATTCCCGGACAAGCCGGCCGATCCGATCATCGTGCACCCCGACGTGCGGCGCATGCTGCTCACCTGCAAGGCACTGGCCGAGGGCGGGCGTCTGCTCGCCTACCACGCCGCCACGCTGGTGGACGTGCTCGAACACAGCACCGATGCCGGCGAACGCCAACGCGCCGACGAACTGCTCAGCTTCCTCACCCCGGTGGTCAAGGCATGTCTCACCGAATGGGGCGTGGAATGCAGCTACCACGCTTTGCAGTGCTTCGGCGGCCACGGCTACGTGCGCGAATGGGGCATGGAACAGATCGCGCGCGACGCCCGCATCACAACCATCTACGAAGGCACCACCCAGATCCAGGCACTCGATCTGCTCGGGCGCAAGGTGCTGGCGACGCAAGGGGTCGGGCTGCGCCAGTTCGGCGGGTTGATCGAAGCGTTCTGCAAGGAGCAAGCCGGTAACGCCGCGCTCGCCGAATTCGTCGCGCCGCTGGCGCAAAAGGCGCAGGAGCTCGGCGCGCTAACGCTGGAACTGGGCGGCAAGGCGCAGCGCGATCCGGACGAAGTGGGCGCGGCGGCAGTCGATTATTTGTTCTACACCGGCTACGTGGTGCTGGCGTACTGGTGGGCGCGTTCGGTGGCGGTGGCCGATGCAGGCGATTACCCGACCGCCTTCAAGGCCGCCAAGCGCGAGACCGCGCGCTTCTATTTCGCCCGCATCCTGCCACGCACCCTGACTCACGCCGCCGGCATGCGCGCTGGCGCATCCAGCCTGTTGGCGCTGGACGCGGCGGGCTTCGATAGCTGAGGCGGTCGCCGGGGTGGGTCCGTGCGTGGCCGTGCTTGCGGGCGACGGCGCGCTGTCGCAACGGGCCGATGCCGCCTCGCGGCGCAGCCTCCCTACTCCGGCGCCTGCACGGTATAACCGCGCTCACGCAGCGCCGCCAGCAGGCCGTCTTCGCGCAGCAGGCTCTCGATCGGCAAGGCGGCCACGGTGGAGACGTTCTTCGCCAGCGCCGCCTCGGCCGCTTCCAACCAGCGCTGACGCATCTGTTCCGGTAAATCGGACACGCCCTGGCGCGCCGCGATGTCGGTAGCCAGCACCGCCTGCGCGCACACTCTTTCCTCGTCGACGTGCGGCAGATCGATCAAGGCTGCCACGTCGCCCACCGCCCAGGCGTTGGCGCGCGCCTTCATGTGGTCCAGATCGGTCTCCAGGCGTTGCACCGTGGTTTCGAAGCACGCCACGTCGTCGAGCGGCGCCTTGGCCAGCTCGCGAAAGGCCTTCTTCGGATCGCTGATTTCAACTGCCACGTGCGGCGTGGTGATCGGCACCTTGGCCTTCTTCGCTGCCTTGCGCAGCACCGGCCAGATGCGTGCCTTCTCGCTGAGGTCGTTGTCGTCCAGTGCCGCGTCGAACAGGACATTGGCGGCGAAGATCGGCCGCCGTTTTTCCACCGACTTGCTGCGCCCGATGTAACGCTGCTTGAGCCGCAGCCAGCGCTGATAGGTGTCCGGCGGTAGCTGCTCCTGCAAGGTGCGGCCATCGGGATCGTTGCGTGCCCGCAGGGCGGTGGGGATCAGCGCCAACTGGCTGAAAATGCCAAGCTTGGCGTTGACCACAACGCTTGGCGGCGCCAGCAGTTCCTGCGATTTCGCCACCAACCGCTCGACCTTGCCCGATTCCCACTGCATGCGCCGGGGGAGTGGCGACAAGGCGCCCAGGATCCACAGATCGTGGCCGTCCTTGCTGACGCGCCACAGCCCCGGGCCGGGCTGCTTGCCGCTGACCACCACGGTTTGCATGGTGGTGACCGGCCGCTCCACATCGCTGTCCTCGGCCACCTCCTGTGCCCAGACAGCCATTGGCCCCAGCGCGGCGAGCGTCAATCCCAATACGATGGTGCGTATGCGGCACGTGTTCATGCGGTTCCCTCCGGAGTCGTTCGCGTGCATCGGGTTGGCGGCCGTGCGTGGGCGTGACCCGCATCGTTGCCGCCGCTCGCCATCAAAGCTGCGCGGCCATGATCGTGGGCTGAACGGACGGCCCGTCGCGTGCGCCCCATCGCACCCGGAAGCTCTCGACGTTTGCAACGCCACGCCGCTGGGGTAGGCTATGGCCTCCACCCCTCGCCCATGGCGCTGCCGCTCGCATGCACATCCAGGTCGGTGACACCGAATTGCTCATGCGGGCTGTCGAACCCGGCGACGATGACTTCATCCTCGGACTGGTTCCACGCTTCGTCGATTTCGAGTTGCCGCCTGGCCGCAAGCGGCCAGTGGTGGCAGATGGCATTCGTCGCGACCTGATCCGCCATCTGGAGGAGTCGCGGCCCGGCAGCTTCCTGCTGATCGCCGAAACCGATGCCGGCGAGCCTGCCGGCTTCCTGCACCTGCAAGTCGTCAGCGATTTCTTCTCCGGCAAGATGAATTGCCACATTTCCGACATCGCGGTAGCGTCGAAGTGGGACGGGCGCGGCCTGGGAAAGGCGCTGCTCGATCACGCCGAAGCCTTCGCCCGCGAGCATCGCTGCGAACGCCTCACCCTCGGCGCCTTCCCCGGCAACAAGCGGGCGTTGGCGGTATACGAGGCTGCTGGCTACCACGTCGACATGCTGCGCCTCGCCAAGCCGCTGTAGTCCTTCCAACGCCCGCTCGACAAAACATCGCCGTTTTGCTTTATGCTCGGGTGGCGATGGACATTGACACCCTCAGTCCAAGCCTTCCCTCCGCGGGTATCCTGCGATTCCCGGCTGCTGCCGTGTTCGCCAGCGACGCCCACCTGCCGCGCGTGCTGTCGCTCGATGCCCACGGCCGCATCCTGAACTGGATCAGTTGGCAGGAAGCCGCCTGCCTGCACGCCCGCGACGCCATCGCCTGGACACTGGGCTCACCCTGCGTCACGGTGCGCGGCGGCACCAGCCGCGCCAGCGGGCGGCAGAGCGTGATCGAACTGCACTCGATCATTGCCGCGCGCGGCCATGCCCGTTCGCACGCACTGGACCCCACACCGGCGCTGACCAACACCGCGCTGTTCGCCCGCGACGGCCACCTGTGCCTGTACTGCGGCAACGAGCTGAGCCGCCATCAGCTCACCCGCGATCACGTACGCCCGCTCTCGCGCGGCGGACGCGACATCTGGGAAAACGTGGTGTCCGCCTGCATCGCCTGCAACTCGCGCAAAGGCAACCGCACCCCGCAACAGGCCGGCATGCCACTGCTCGCGGTACCGTTCCGGCCCAGTTGGGTGGAGCACCTGATCCTCTCCAACCGCAACATCCTGGCCGACCAGATGGCGTTCCTGAAAAGCCATCTGCCGCGCAGGGCGCGGTTGTTGGCTTGAGCGGGTGAACGACGCGCCGCAAGCTACGGCTGGGCTGCGGTGTACCGCCAGTGTCAAAGGACTGAGGATCAAGTAAACTAACTAACGTTAGTCCACTGGTATGGCCCCGATGCCCACCGTCAATATTCACGAAGCCAAGACCCATCTGTCGCGTCTGGTCGAAGACGCTGCGAAAGGCGACTCCTTCATCATCGCCAAGGCCGGCAAGCCAATGGTCCGAGTGGTTGCGCTCGACACGCCACCGATCGCGCAGCGCCAGCGCATCGGATTCGCGCGAGGCATGATCCAGGTGCCCGACGACTTCGACCAGATGTACGCCGAGGACATCGCGCAGTTGTTTGGCGTTGAAGAATGAAGTTGTTGGTCGATACGCACCTGCTGTTGTGGGCCGCCGGCCTGCCGGAACGGCTTTCATCGAGCGCCAGGACCCTGCTCGACGATCCCGACAACGAATTGCTGTTCAGTGCGGTCAGCCTGTGGGAAATCGCGATCAAGCGCAGCCTGGGGCGTGACGATTTTCAGGTCGAACCACGAGTACTGCGCCGTGGCCTGCTCGACAACGGCTGGATCGAACTGGCAATCACCAGCACCCATGTCCTCGCCATCGAACACCTGCCGCCTCTGCACAAAGACCCGTTCGATCGCTTGCTGCTGGCACAGGCCAGCGAAGAGGGCATCGTCCTGCTGACCGCTGACGAACGACTTGCTGCCTATCCGGGGCCGGTGCGCCGGGTGTGAACAAAGTGGCTGAGGCGTGCGCGCTTGCGAGGGTTTCCGGTGGCGAAGCGCGCACGCGTTAGTGTAGTGGTGCGCTCTTGACGGCACTTATCGTGGGGTAGGCTGGGGTGAGCGTAGCGACCGAGCGCAGCGAAGGCGTAACTCGCGCAGCGAGCGTTGTCGCGAAGCGACCGAACCCCAGCATGTCCGATTTCGATGCGGCAACGGCGCTGGGGTTCGCTACGCTCACCACCAGCCTACGCACAACGCTGTCGCACCGAGGACATTTCGCTGCGCGCGCGGCGCGCCGATAAGTTCCACATAGCGCGCAACACTACACTAGTGCTTGTCCGGCACCGCCAACTCCACTTGAATCTGCACCCGCCGATTCGGTGCGAGGCAATCACGCAGGCGGACGGCGTCGCCGGGTGGGCAGCTCAGGGTAGGATCGCTGTCGCCGCGGGCGTCGACTTGGATCAGGCTGGCGTCGATGCCGGCGCGCAGGAGCCAGTCACGTACCGTGGCGGCGCGTTGTTGCGAGAGGGCGAGGTTGTATTCGCTGCCTCGGCCGCGCAGTTGGTCGGCGTGACCGGTGAGGGATACGCGCTGCAACTGCCAGCCGTCGCGCTGGGCGGCGCGGATGTCGGCGATGAGTTGGTTGAGCACGGCGGGGTCGGTGATGTCCGTGCTGGTGGTGCGGTCGAAGGCGAAGTGGACGGCGCTGTCGAGCTGGCGCGCTTGCGGCGGCTGGGCGGCTGGCGTCGGCGCGGGCGGCAGGCATTCGGCGCTGGCGGCCTCGGCGCGGGCGGTCAGGTCTTCGGCGATCTGCACGTAGGGCTGGGCGTGGCGCCACTGCTGCTGGTTGTATTCGTTGCCGGCATGCACCAGTTCCACTTCGCCGCAAGCGGCGAGCGCGGCGGCGCAGGCGAAGCCGGGGGCTTGGTGCAGGGCACCCAGGCGCCCCCAGAGATCGGGGCGCAGGCGCTTGGCGTCGTTCACCAGGGGCGTGTCGGTGCCGGGGTCGCTGCCCTTTTCCATGGCGTCGGCAAGCAGCGCCGACTGGTCGAGCGCGGCTTGCGGGAACTCGCTGCGGTCGTTGCGCGAGTATTCGTGGAAGGAGACGTCGAGCCAGCACTGCGCTTTGGCGAGGTGGTAATCGGCGAGCGGGCGGCCGGCGGCGTTGAGCGCTTCGAGACGATCCTGCTGCGCCTGGTACTGGGCGTGATCGGCATAGATCGCTTCGTCGCTGATGCGCGCGTCCGGGGCGGTGAGCGCCGGTTGCGCGGCGAACGCCGAGCCGGCGATCAGGGCCGGCACGCAGGCGCGGGCGAGTTGTTTGCGAAGACTGGAAGGCATGTCGGCTCCTGTTACTCGGCCGTTGCGTAGGGATCGGACTTGAAGAGGTTTTCGTCGAACTTGAAGCGGATGCGCAGGAACACGCCCTGCTGGGTGTATTCGTAGCCGCTGAGGTCGGCGTCGCCGTCGAAGCCGCTCCAGTTGTAGCCCAGCGACAACCACAGGTTTTGCCGGATCAGGCGCCCGATCTCGGCGCCGTAGGCATACTGGCGCGCGCCATCGTCGCCGCTGAACACGCTGCCGAGCACGCCGATGTCCCAGTTCTCGGTGAAGTCGTACACGGCGCGGCCGGACAGCAGCAGGCCGCGGAAGTGGCTGTCGACGGTGGCGAGGCCGGGATTGACGAAGCGGTCGTGCTGCCATTTGCTGGCGATGCGGCCGGTGAGCCACCACGGTCGCGACGGGTGCCAGTCCGAATGCGCCGAGACGATGTGGGCGCGCACCCGCAGGTCGTTGCCCAGGGTGGACGCGCCGGGCACCGGCGGGATGCCGCCGAGGGCGAGGCCGCTCTCGTCGGATTCGAGCTTGTACTCGTAGCGCATCAGCGCGTTGACCCGGTTGCGATCGTTGTCGCGATAGGCCACGCCCACCTGGAAGCGGTTCTGCAACACGTCGCCGCGCGCGGCGTAGTCGGTGAGCAGCAGGTAGTTGCGGCCGAGCAGGGTCCAGTCGCGATCGAGCTTGCGCGCCACCGTGAGTTGCCACAGCGCGGTGTCGAAGCGCTCGTCGTCGGCGGTGGCCTCGACGTCGCCGCTGCGCCGCAGTTCGACCCGGGTGGAGCCGCGCCACAGCGGGTTGGCGGTGTAGTCGATACCGAAGAACACGGCGGTGGCATCGCCGGTGTTGCCGGAGATGACGTTGACGTGTTCGGCACCGCTGCTGATGCGCACGCCTTCGGCAATATCCCAGCCGGTGCGGACGCCGGAGGCGGCCTGGATGTCGCGGCCGCTGATGGCATCGCGCAGGCGGTATTCGCCGTAGACCTGGGTATCACGCAGATAGGTCTGCTCGGTGCCGAAAGTGAAGGCGTTGGCCTTGCGTCCGGTGGTGGTGATGCCGAGCGGGCTGGACAGACCGGTCTGTTGTTCGTAACGGGTGTACAGGCGTTGGCGCTCACGCAACTGGTAGTCGGCGCCGAGCGCGAAGCGGTCGCGGTCCTCGCCGTTCACCGCAGTTTCCAGCTCGCCGCTCAGGCCAAGCTTGTCAGTGGCGCGATAACCCAGGCCCAGATGCACGGTGTCACTGCTCAACCGCGTGCCGACCGGGAGATTGCTCTGGACGTTGCCACCCAGGCCGTTGCCGATGACCGGCAGGCCGGTAAGCGGGTCCAGCGGCTGCTGGCCGAAGCCGAGCGCGCCGCCGGCCGAACCGGTGGCGACGCTACCGAGCAGGCCGTTGCGATCGGAGAATGGCGAGGCGCCGAGGAAGGACGAGGTCAATCCGACCGTCTCATTGAGCGAGCGCGCGCCGAGGTCGATGCTCAGGCGATCGGTGGCCTGTACGCGGGCGCCGGCACCGGCGGCGGTGCGGTGGCCGCCTTGCGGATTGCGATCCTCTGAGCGCAGCCCTTCGGCATACAGACGCACGCGCTCGGTCGCTTGCAGGCCGAGGTTGGCGCTGTATTCGGCACGGCCGCCGTACAAGGGCGAGGACGGGTTGTTGAACTCGGGGTCGGAGCGTCCGGCATACAGGCGCGCGTCGAACACTTCGCCGGCATGATCGAACTCCATGCGCCAGGCGTCGCCGGTGACCTGACCGCTGCGGTTGGCCAGCGATCCGAAGGTCTGGTTGACCGGGTTGGTGTTGATCTCGCTCTGCGCGCGCGCCCACTCGCCCACGAGGTGGGTGCGTTCGGCCATGCGCACGCTGGCGTTGACGCTGCCCATCTCGAAGCCGGCGAACGGGTTCTCGTCCTTGACGTAGGAGCCGCCGAGTTCCAGCCACGACAGCAGCTTCACCTGCGCATCGCCGCCGTAGACCCAGGCGTCCTCGGTGCCTTGGTCGACCTCGTAGGTGATGCGCAACGACATCGGGTTGAGTTCGGCATCGAACGCGGGCAGGAACTGGCTCAGCAGCACCCGCCCGGAGAACGGCTCGAAGCTGTAATCGGCGAAGCGCAGCAGCGGCCGCACGCTGAGGATGCGCGAGGGCTGGTTGCGATCGCGGGCGATCACTTCCACCCGCTCGCTGCCTTCCAGCACGGCCTGGTTGCGCAGGCCGTACGGGCCGCTGCCCTGGCTCGGGAATTCCTCCACCACCTGGCGCAGCGAATCGCGGAAGGCGAACACATTGCCGCGCACGCGCTCGTTCTCGGGATGCCAGTTGAAGCCGGTGACGGTGCGGTTATAGGTGCCGAGGCTGCGTGCGCGCGGCGCGCCCTCGCCGAGCGTGCCCGAGCGCGCGCTCACCGCGTCGCCGGTCTGGAAATCGCCGTACAGCAGGTAGCTGCGCTCCTGGTCGATGCGCAGGTACACACGCTCGGCCGAACGGGCATCGAAGCCGCGGATCGAGGCATCGCCATAGACCGGATAGAACTCCTCCGGGCGGATGTCGCGCAGCAGGCGGGCACGGGTTTCCTTGTCGGAATCGTAGGCGGCAGTGAGCAGGGCGTCGCCCTTGATCTTGCCCTTGAGGAAGAACGCCACGCGGCCGGCACCATTGGCCTTGCCGCCGTTGAAGCTGCGTTCCCAGCGCCGGATCTCCTGCTCGAAGCCATCACCGTTGCGGGTGGGCGAGATCAGGCCGGGCTTCTTGTCGCGCAGGTTGATCACGCCTTCGATCAAGCCGACGGCCAGCATGTCGCGCACATCCGGCACAAAGCTGACCACGCCCTGCGCGCTTTGCCCACCGGCGGTGACCCGCAGCAGCACATCCTGCGGTTCGGCTGGAGCCAGCAACTCGAACCGGGCCACGCCATCGACCAGCACGATCTGAGTGCCGGCGGTGGCACGATCGAGGTCGAGCCGTCCGGGACCGAGTTCGTCGGTGCCGGCACCGGGCACGCGGATGCGGCCGCCGCTCACTTCGACGGTGGCGTAGCGCTTGCCCTTGAGCGGTGCACCGTCGGCGGCGAACGCGGTGAGCACCACCGGCGTCGGCGTCTGGCCGTCGGCCGGACGGTTATTGCCGGCCACCTCGACCACCAGGCGATCGATGTCGGCGTTCACGGCGTAGTCGAGCGCGGTTGGCGACGCACCCCGCAGCACCTGCGGCTCGGCGGCGCTGGCGGCGTTGGCGGGAGAGGCCGGCAGACGCGCTGCTGGATCGTCCAGCACTGGCGCGAAGCGGCTGGTTTGTGCCATCGCAGTGAGCGTACCGAGCAGCAGCGCGGCCGCCACCGAGACACGCCACATTCCGGCGAGCACTCGACCCCCTCCGAACCTCCCCCTGCACGCAGGGGGAGGAGTATTCAGGGCGGCCATCGACGACGGCGCAGACCATGCGATGAAGGAGCGGAAAGTGCGCATCACCGGGCACCTCCCTGGCTATCGCCTTGCGCAGCGGGCGGTGAGGCCCTCGGCGCCACGATCGGCGCCTGTTTCGCGCTGTCAGTGGCCTGGCGCGGCGCGCGCGCCGGCTTGCTCTCGAAGCGCAGCGAACCTTGTTTGGCTTCGGTCTCGGGCACGCTGACCTCGCCCTGGGTGCGACGCGCCTTGACCTGCTCGATCACCGGATTGCTGCAACTGCCTTCGATGAAATCGGCGCGATGCAGTTCGCCGTTCTTGAGGTCGAGGAACAGGCTGCCGGCGTCGCCGAGGTTGCGGTTGGAACTGGTGACCAGACGCGAACCCTGCGGCAAGGTCGAAGGATCGGCCTTGAGCACGTGGCTTTGCGGGGTGAGGCCGCAATAGCTGTACTTGCCTTCGGAATCGCTGATCAGCCAGGTGCCGTCCTCGAAGTAGAAACGCACGCCGGGGATGCCCAGTTCTTCGCGATCCTGCATCTGGTTCTGGTTGCAATCGACGTAGATCTTGCCGAGCACACAAGCCTCGTTGGTGAACACGCCACCGGTGATGCGGATGCGGTAACGCGCCTGGTTGGAGCCGATCACTCCGGGGAACGGCACCAGCGCCACCGGGTCGATACACCCCTGCGGCAGGCCGCAACCGAAGGCCTGGGCGCGGTTGATGCCATCGCCCTGCTGGCTGCCCACGCCGACGCGCAGGCGGTAGTTCAGGGTGAGCTGGCCGTTGCCGGCGATCGCGCCGAGGGTGAATGCCAGCGCCGGGCCGGGCGCGCCGGCTGGATCGGCGATGTTGTGGCCGTTCACCACCGCGCTGCCGGCGAGGTAGGTGAAGCCCGCCGGCAGGTTGTCGAGCACGCTGACCTGCGGCAACGCGGTTCCGCCGGTCTGGCGCACCAGCACGGTGTACAGCACGGTGTCGCCGACTTCGGCGATCTGGCGGTCGGCGACCTTGCTGATGGCAAGGCCGGCCGGCACCGAAGGATCGAGCGGGATGTGGTTGTGCACGATGGCGGGCTCGCCCGAGCCAGCGACGATCTGCAAGGCATACGCAGTGCCCGGACCGACCGGCGCCAGCGGCGGCACCGCCTGCGGCTGCACGTCGAAGCGACCGCCGGCATTGCCGAGCGGGTCGAGCGCGCCGGCTTGCGGCGCGATCAACTGCGAGACGAAGGCGAAGCCGGGCGGCGGCGTCACCTCAATGCGGAAGGTGCAGCTTGCCGGCGCATCGGGCGCAAACAGGAAGCGGTACAGACCGAGGTTGCCGACGGTCATCGAGATCGCATTGCCCTCGATGCGATAGCCGCCGGTTGCGGCGTTGAGGATGTCCTGCGCCGGGTCGTAGCCGGGGCAGGTGCCGACCGGAGTCAGAGTCACCGTCGCACCGGGCACCGGGGAACGGCCGATGGCGTCATAGACCACGCCACCGGGAACGATCGGCAGGCTCTGCTCGATCAGTTCCTCGCCGGGCGCCAGCACCACGCCGAGCGTGGTCGAGGCGCCGCCCATGGCGCCGCTCTCGACGCACGAGCTCTCGAAGCCGCCGGCAATGGCGCCATCGGGATCGCAAGCGGCGGGCGAACCGGGCACGGTCTCGCCGTTCACCGGCAGGCCCCAGACCACCGACGAATCGGGGTCGCGGAAGCGCACCTGCAAGGGTTGACCGGCCGGCAGATCGACAATGCGGTAGCGGCCGTCGGGGCCGGTCTGCTGAGTCGCGATGACCTGGCCGCTGGCCGGGTCCAGCACCTCGACGATCCAGCCCGGCAGGCGCTGGTCGCCGCCGTCAAGCAGTACCGGATTGCTGCCCAGGTCGTACCACACCGCGCCGGACAGCGCCGCCGATTGCAGGATCACCACCGGGTCGCGGCAGGCTTCGTGGAGGATCGCGGGATCGCAGACCGGCAGCAGCGAGACGTCGCCTTCGAAGGCATCGCGCTCGGCCGGGGTCGGCCGGCGTGCGTCGATCTCACCACCGCCTTCCACCAACACCGCATTCTGGGCGGGCGATGCCGCAAGCGCCGCCGCGTTCACCGTCACTGCCACCTGGATCATATCCGGGCTGGTCTCACCCGCCGCCAGCACGCGCGCGCTGCGACAGGCGAAGCGGCTGTCGCCCGCCGCGCCATCGCACAGCCAACCGTTGCCGCTCGGCGTTGCCGCCAGCGCAATGCCGACGGGCAGGCGATCGCTCACCTGATACTCGCCGTCGCTGCTGCGATTGCCGGCGTTGCGTACCTGGATGACGTAGCTGCCGGGATTGCTCGCGCTGAAGCGTGCCGGCTCGTGCCGCTTGCTGACCTTGAGATCGGGCGATTCGGGAATCTCGCCGAAGTTGTTTTCCACCGACTCGTCACCGGCTTGCATGACGACCTGGGTGATCGCCGAGGGCGTGGTGCCGACATCGGTTGCGACGCCCACTGTTGTGCCGTCGATCCGCCCCGGCGCAGTGATGCCATTGAGCGTGCCGGCCGGCTGCTGCGGCTCGGTCACCGTGTAGCTGCCAGGGCGCAGGCCGTCGAAGCGATAGCGGCCTTCGGCGTCAGTGACCTGCGTGACATCGACCGGGTTGCCGAGATCGTCGCTGCCGCTGAGCACCACGCTCACGCCGGCCAGGCCCGTTTCGTCGGCATCGATCACGCCGTCGTTGTCGTTGTCGGCCCAGACGCGGCCGGCAATGGCAGCCGGCGGAATCTCGCCGAAATCATTGTCCAGCGCCTCGCCATTGGCGATCAGCGCGATGTCCGCGATGACGCTCGGCGTCACCTCGGGCGTGCTGGCGGTACCGCCACCGGTGCCGGGTACGGTGATGCCGTTGAAGGTGGCATCCGGCTGCTGCGGCTCGGTGAGCGTGTACTGGCCCGGCGGTAGGTCGGCGAAGCGGAAGCGGCCTTCCGCGTCGGTCGGCTGACTGCGGTTGATCGCATTGCCGCCCAGGTCGGTGCCGGTCAACACGATGACCACGTCGGCGATGCCCAACTCGTTCGCATCGATCGCGCCGTCGTTGCTGCGATCCAGCCAGACCCGGCCGGCGATCACGCCGCTGGCCGGCACTTCGGCGAAGCGGTTGTCGTCGCTGCGCGTGCCCGGCTGGCTCAGATCGATCGCTGCAATCGCACTCGGCACGCTGTCGACCGCGCTGGCGGTACCGCCAGCGCTGCCGGCCGTGGTGATGCCGTTGAGCGTGTTCAGCGGTTGCGTAGGCTCGGTGAGCGTGTAGATGCCGGGACGCAGTCCCTCGAACGCGAAGCCGCCGCTGGCGTCGGTATCGACACTGAGCGACACCGGCTGGCCGAGGTCGTCGGTGCCGTTCAACTCGATACGCACCGCGGCGATGCCGGTATCGGCGGGCGCGTCCTGCGCGCCGTCGTTGTCGAGATCGAGGAACACGCGGCCGGTGATGCCCACCGGCAATACCTCGCCGAACAGGTTCTGCACCGACTGCGCCCCGGCGGGCAGCACGATGCCCGAGATCGCGCTCGGCACCTGCGTCACCGGCGTGGCGTTGCCCAACGCAGAACCGCCGACCTGCCCCGCAAGGGTGATGCCGTTGAACGTGCTCACCGCGACACCGCCGACGTCGACCACCGGCTGCGTCGATTGCTCATCCAGCGCATAGCCGGCCGACCCGGCTTGCAGCAGGTCCGGGAACAGGAAATCGCCGTTGCCGTCGCTGACGGTGCTGGCATCGCGCGCGATACCGTTGACGTCGGCCCCGCTCAGCGCGATCTGCACGCCCGCGATGCCGGGTTCGCCAGCGTCCTGCGCGCCGTTGTTGTTGCGATCCAGGAACACGCGGCCTGCGATCGAACCGACCAGCTCGCCGAAATCGTTGCCTGTGGAACCTGCCAACGGCAGGTTGCTGATGGCGATGACGCTGCTGCCCGCGGTGCCGCGCGCGTTGCCCTCGCCATAGCCGGCGGGTTGCGTCTGGCAGACCCGATAGTCGCGCAGCGCGGTCACGCTGGCGAACAGGTATGCGCCGCTGGCATCGGTGCTGGTGCTGGCAATTTCGGTGCCGGTTGCGCAGTCGGCGCCCTGCACCAGCCGCACGATCACGTTGGCGATGCGCGTGGTGTCGCCGGGATCGAGCGCGTTGTTACGATCCGCGTCGACGTACACCAGGCCGCTGATCATGCTCGATTGCAGTTCGCCGAACAGATAACCGGTGGCGTCCTGCGCCGGCGCAAGCCCGATGCCGCTGAGCACGTCGTTGCCGAGCACGCCCGGCGTGGCCGCGTTACCCAGGGTGTCGCGACCGTCGTTGAAGCTGCCGGCAGCGGGCGGGATGATGCCTTCGCTGACCGTGTAGCCGGACGCATTCGGCGCCAGCAGGTTGGCGAACCGGTAAGCGCCCGCAGCATCGGTCTGCACGCTGAGGTTGACCGCGTTGCCGCGTGCGTCGGTGCCACTCAGGGTCACCGGCACATTGGCGATGCCGGCTTCACCACCATCGCGGGCGCCGTTGTCGTTGCCGTCGATGTACACCGAGCCGGCGAGCGAGCCGACCAGTTCGCCGAAGTTGTTGCCGGCCACGCCAAGCAGCGGCAGGCTGGCAATCAGGATTTCATCGCTGCCGGGTACGCCCAGGGCGTTGCCATTGCCGTAACCGGCCGGCTGGTCCTGGCAGATTGCGTAAGCGCGGCCAACGGTGACGCTGAAGAACTGGTAGGCGCCGGCGGCATTGGTGCTGGTGCTGTCGATCTGCACGCCGGTAGCGCAACTGGCGCCTTCGAGCAGACGCACGTTGACACCGGCAATGCGCAAGGTGTCGCCGGGATCGAGCGCATTGTTGCGATCGGCATCGATGTAGACCACGCCACTGATCGCAGTCGCCTGCAACTCGCCGAACAGATATCCGATGGCCTGCTGGCCTGCGGCCAAGCCGATTACGCTGTGTACGTCGTTGCCGAGCACGCCCGGCGACACCGCGTTGCCGAGCGTGTCCTGACCGTCATTGAACACACCCGCCGCTGGCGGCACGACGCCTTCGGTGATCGTGTAACCACCGGCATCGGGCGTGAACAGATCGGCAAAGGCGTAGTCGCCGTTGATGTCGGTGTTGATGGTGCGATTGATGACGTTGTCCAGCACGTCGGTGCCGGTCAGCGTCACCGGCACGTTATCGATGCCGAGTTCGCCCGGATCACGCAAGCCGTTGTCGTTCTGGTCGATATAGACCGAACCGGCGATGGCACCGATCAACTCGCCGAAGGCGTTGTTCAGCGAGCCGGCGGCAGGCAGGTTGGCAATGGCGATCTGGTCGACGCCCGGGGTACCGTTGGCGTTGCCGTTGCCGTAGCCCAACGGCTGGGTCTGGCACAGCAGGTAGTCGCGGAAAGCCAACTGATCGGCAAACACGAAAGCGCCCGCGGCATCGGTGCTGACGTTCGCCAGTTCGGTGCCGGTGGCGCA
>JANRIF010000160.1:0-20325 GCA_033765245.1 Lysobacteraceae bacterium | reverse complement strand
ACCCGGCGCGCGCTCTTGAGCGCGTACAGCGCGGGCAGCCAGCGTTCCAGCACGGCTTGGCGGGTGGGGCGGTGTTCGGCGCTGAGCAGCAGTTGCGCGCGCATCTGGCCGGCGCGCCGCGCCATCGGTGCCGGCAGCGGGCCATGCAGGTCGGGCGGGTGTGGCAGCGTGCCGAGGCTCGCGATGGCTTGCTTGGCGGCCGCGCGGGCCTCGCCGAGGAATGCCTGCACCGCCTCGTCGCGCGGGGCCTGCGCGCGCAGTAGTGCGAGATGCGCGAACGGTGGAAAACCGGCGGCCTGGCGTTGCTCCAGTTCGTCGCTGGCGAAGGCCGGGTAACCGCCGTCCAGCAGGGTGCGCAGCAGCGGGTGCTCGGGATGATGGGTCTGCAGCACCACCTCGCCGGCCCGCTCGGCGCGGCCGGCGCGGCCGGCGACCTGGATCAGCAATTGCGCGAGGCGCTCGGAGGCGCGAAAGTCGGCGCTGAACAGGCCCTCGTCGACCCCAACCACGGCCACCAGCGTCAGACGCGGCAGGTCGTGGCCCTTGGCCAACATCTGGGTGCCGACCAGGATGCCGGGTTGCTGGCCGAGTTGCGTCAGCAGGCGTTCGAGGCCGTCGCGGCGCCGTGTGGACTGGCGATCCACCCGCAGCACGGTGGCGTTCGGAAAGTGCTCGGCCAAGGCTTCCTCGATCCGCTCGGTCCCGGCGCCTTGCGGCTGCAGCGCCAGGCTGGCGCAGTCCGGGCAGGCCGGCGGCGCGCTCTGGCGGGCGCCGCAGTGGTGGCAGATCAGACGCTTGCCGCCGGCATGCACGGTGAGCGCGGCATCGCAGTGGCGGCATTGCGCGCTCCAGCCGCAGTCGTGGCACAGCAGCACCGGTGCGTAGCCGCGTCGGTTCTTGAACACCAGCGCCTGTTCGCCGCGTTGCAGGCAGGCGCCGATCTCGGTCAGCAGTTCGCCCGACAGGCCCGCCTGCAGCGCGCGCTTGCGCACGTCCAGCACTCGCACCCGCGGCGGCTGCGCACCGCCGGCGCGCTGGCGCAGCCGCAGGTGGCGATAGCGGCCGTCGCGCGCGTGCGCCAGCGACTCCAGCGACGGTGTCGCCGATCCCAGCAGCACCGGTACGCCGAGGTGCTTGCCGCGCACCAGGGCGAGGTCGCGCGCGCTGTAGCGCACGCCGTCCTGTTGCTTGTAGGAAGCGTCGTGTTCCTCGTCGATCACGATCAGACCCGGGTCGCACAGCGGCGCGAAGATCGCCGAGCGCGTGCCCACCAACACCCGCGTCTCGCCCCGATACATGCGCGCCCAGGTCGCGGCGCGTTCGGCATCGCCCAGTCCGGAATGAAAGGCATCCACCGCGATGCCCAGGCGCGCGCGAAAACGCTGCAGGGTTTGTGGGGTGAGGCCGATCTCGGGAACCAGCACCAGCGCCTGCCTGCCGCGCGCGAGACAGGCGTGAATGGCTTCCAGATACACCTCGGTCTTGCCGCTGCCGGTGACGCCTTCGAGCAGGAACGGGGCAAAGCCATCGAGTGCATCGATGACTGCGCTTACCGCGGCGGCCTGTTCGGCGTGCAGCACCGGACCGGGACCGGCCGGCACGCCGCGGTCCGGGGCCAGCAGCGGTTGCGGCTGCGCCAGACCGCGCGCGGCGAGTGTGCGCGCGGCGCTGCGCCAGCCGGGCAGCATCCGATCCAGGGTCGCTTCGTCGCGCGGCTGTGCCTGCAGCAGGTGCGCCAGCCGCTGCGGCGCTCCGGCGCGCATCCCGGGCAGCGCGGTGGCGCCGGCTTCGGTGAGGTGCCAGCCGATGCGCGCGGTGACCGGCAGCGGCGCGCCAGCCGCCAGCGCGTTGGGCAAGGCAGTAGCCAGCATTTCGCCGAGCGGCGCCTGGTAATAGGTTGCGGCCCACCGCAGCGTGCGCAGCAGTTCGCCGCCCAGCAATGCCGTGGTGTCGAGGCGTGCGGCGATCGGTTTGAGGCTGGCGCGATCGGTCTGCGCGGTTCCCGCCTCGACCACCACCCCAACCTGCTCGCGCGTACCGAACGGCACCCGCACCCGGCAACCGATCCAGTCGGCGTCGATCGCGGTGGCGGGCGGGGGCAGGTAGTCGAACAGTTGCGGCAGCGGCACCGGCAGGGCGACGCGCAGCACCGGCACGGGGGAGGCAGTCATCGCGGCAGTGTAGTCGATGCCCTTCATTGCCCGAACCGGTCGCCGCCGCGCCGTACGGCGCTTCCGGCGGCACACCGAATTATTGCCAATTCGATGCGCCGCGGTGGCCGCTTCCTTGGCAAAACCCCGTAGCGCCGGGGTTGCCGTGCAAAGCTCGGCCTGAGTGTGACAAATGACACGTAGGTGGCTGTGTTTGTTCGGTTCTCCGCCTTATCCACATTGCCTGTGGATAACTCTGTGGACGAAGCTGTGGTCAGGCCCCTCGTGGCGCGTGCCGCCGCGCCCTCCGGCAACTTGGTGAAAATTTAACCAAAGCGTCATACGGCTTGTGAAACAACACGTTACGTGTAATCGCAAGGTGCTGCTCCAGGCTTTGAGCGGGCTTGACAGAGGCCGTCGGGAAAGTGTTTCCGACTGTGTACAACCGGGTTTCTCCGGAACCCTTGCAGGGCCTCGCGGAGCGGCGTTCCGGGCCGGGGTCAAGCCCCCGATCGGGGCGGGTTCACATCGCCACCAGCGAGACAAGCAAGGTGGCAGTGATCCCCAGCGACAGCAGGATCAGGTACCAAAATCCCAGCCAGGCGTAATTCCACAGGGTGACCAGCCAACCCTGGCCGTAGACGCGCTTTTGCATCAGCAGCAGGTACAGCGGCATCCATCCCGCTGTCGCCACTTCCAGCCAGCCGGCCGGCACTGCCAGCCAACGCCAGGCGCTGTCGGCGAGTTGCCCGAACACCACCAGCAGGAACAGCGATGCGCACAGGAAGGCGTGGCTGTGCAGGGCCACGATCAGGTGTTCCATGTACAGCCGGCGCTTGAACACGTGGGTGAGCTTGAGCAGCAGCGCAAACAGCGGCAGCAGCAGGAACAGGGTGGACGGCAGTGCCGAGAGCACGGCGTCCTTGAGCTGGTTGGGATCTTCCTGGATGCGCGCGATGTTGCGCTCGCCGCGCGCGGCCCAGGCGTTGAGGCGCGCGTTGGCGCCGTCCGGCAGCCAGGCGATGGCGATCGGGTTGGTGCGTGCGTCCCAGGGCTGGCCGCCGAACTGGATGCGCGGAGCGGTCTGGGCGGAGTCCCGCGCGGGAGGCGGCGCGTTGGGGTCGGCGCTGCGCAGTTGCTGCTGTCGGCGATCGGCCGCCGCCAGCACTTCGCGTTCGGCGCTCGCCAGCACCTGCGCCAGCCCCGGTACTTTGGCAGTCTCGGCCTTGGCCTTGGCGATCTCGGCCAGCGCTTCGTCGCGCCGCGCGACCAGCTCCGCCTCGGTGGCAGCGCTGACGAGGTTGCCGGTGTCGAAGCGCGCGCCGAGGTCGGCCCCGCTGGCCTCGGCACCGGAGGGAGGGCGCTCGGTATCGAGGTCGAAGCCGAACTGCGCGGCGAAGAACGCCAGCAGGCTCAGGAACACGAACAGGCGCACCGGGCTGACGTAGCGCACCCGGCGTCCGGCGAAGTATTCGTTGGACAAGTATCCGGGCCGGAACAGCAGCGGCCCGAGGGTCTGCACTATGCGACCGTCGATCTCGAACACCGAGTCGAGGAAGTCGCCGACGATGCTGGAGAAATGCCGCACCAGGCCACGCACCGGTTGCCCGCAGCGGTAGCAATGCTCGCCCAGCAACGGGGTGGCGCAGTTCTGGCACAGTGGCGCGGCCGGCGTGGCGGCGGGTGCCGGTTCGATCGTGGTCATGTGCCGATTCCCCTCGCGGCAGGCGCAGGCGATGGAAACAGTACACTAACGGGCCGCCTCGCCACTGCATCGATCATGACCCACCCCCTGTCTCGCCCGGCCCGCTTGCGCCGCGAAGTGCGCGCCAGCGCGACCTTGGCGGCGCCGCTGGTGCTCGGGCAATTGTCGTCGGTGGCGATGAACGTGGTGGACACCGTACTGGCCGGTCGCCACGGCCCGTTAACGCTGGCGGCGGTGGCGGTGGGCAGCGCGATCTGGTCGGTGGTGATCCTGGTGTTGATCGGGGTGCTGATGGCGGTACCGCCGTTCGTGGCGCAGCTCAATGGCGCCGGCCGCCGCGCGGAAATCGGCGCGATCTTCCGCCAGGCGTTGTGGTTGGCGCTGGCGATGGGCATCCCGCTGCTGATCGGCGTGCGCCGTGCCGATTGGCTGCTGGATGCCGCGCGCATCGCACCGGAAGTGCGGCCGCAGGCATTGGCGTTTCTCGACGCGATCGGCTGGGGCGCGCCGGCGCTGGCGCTGTATCTGTGCCTGCGCTATCTCAGCGAGGGCGTGGCGTGGACCGTGCCGACCATGGTGTTCGGCATTGGCGGACTGCTGCTGTTGATACCGCTGGGCTACGCCTTGATGTTCGGGCGCTGGGGGCTGCCCGAGCTGGGCGCCGCCGGTCTGGGTTACGCCACCGCGCTGGTGCTGTGGCTGCAGGCGCTGGGCTTTGCCACCTATCTGGCGCTGGCGCCGCGTTTTCGCGATCTGGCGCTGTTCGCGCGCTTCGATGGGCCGCGTCCGGCGGTGCTGCGCGACCTGTTGCGGGTCGGGTTGCCGATGGGGGTGTCGGTGTTCATGGAGGGCAGCCTGTTTGTGGCGACCGCGCTGATCATCGGCCGTATCGGCGCGGTGGAAGTGGCGGCGCATCAGATCGCCATCAACCTCGCCAGCGTCACCTTCATGGTGCCGCTGGGCATCGCCATGGCTACCACCGTGCGCGTCGGGCACGCGGTGGGCGCCGGCGATCGCTCGGCGGTGCGCTGGGCCGCCGGAGCGGGCTACACGCTGGTGCTGGCGACGCAAAGCGTGGCGGCACTGGCGATGCTGCTGGGCAATCGCTGGCTGGCCGACCTGTACACCACCGATGCGGCGGTGGCATCGCTCGCCGCCACCCTGGTGCTGTACGCCGGCGCGTTCCAGTTTCCGGACGGAATCCAGGCGCTGTCGGCCGGCGCATTGCGCGGACTCAAGGACACCCGGATGCCGATGGCGATCACGGTGCTTGCCTACTGGTGCCTGGGCATGCCGCTGGCGGCCACGTTGGCGTTGGGCCTGGGCCAGGGCGCGCAAGGGATGTGGGCGGGCCTGATCCTGGGATTGACCGCGGCAGCCTGCCTGCTGACCTGGCGCTTCGTGCGACTGGCGCGACACGTCACGCAATGACATTCGGCCGATGGTGGCGGCGGCGCTTCGCGCTATCCTTGCCGCAGATATGACAGGAGTTGGCGCATGAGCGGGAACACGAGCGGGAAGCCGCGCGGTCTGCTGGTCCGGATGCTGATGTTCGTGTGGCATGCGGTCGACTTCAGCCGGCGCTTCGTGGTCAACCTGATATTTCTGCTGCTGGTGTTGCTGGTGGCAGCAGCGATCCTGGGGCCGCAGCCGATCGTGCATCCGCGCACCGCGCTGGTGCTGGAATTGAACGGCAACCTGGTGGAGCAGTACCGTTCCGATCCCAGTTCGCGTGCGCTGGCGCGTGCGCTGGGCGAGGAAGCGCCGGAGGTGCAATTGCGCGACGTGCTGCGCGCGATCGCCGCCGCCAAGACCGACTCGCGCATCGAGCGCATCGTGCTGCGCGCCGACTCGCTGAGCGGCGCCGGCATGGCGTCACTGCGCGAAGTCGCGGATGCGTTGCGCGATTTCCGCGCCGCCGGCAAGGAAATCATCGCCTACGGCGATAACTTCGACCAACGCCAGTACCTGCTGGCGGCGCAGGCCAACGAGGTCTACCTGCATCCGAGCGGCTCGATCATGCTCGAGGGCCTGGCGCGCTATCAGCCGTATTTCCGCGAAGGGCTGCAGGACAAGCTTGGCGTAGAGGTGCATCTGTTCCGGGTGGGCGAATACAAGTCGGCGGCCGAGCCGTTCATTCTCGATGGCCCCTCGCCGGAAGCGCAGGAAGCGGACCTGTTCTGGATGAACGACATCTGGCAGCGCTACCTGGCCGACATCGGCGCAGCGCGCGGCATCGAGCCGGCGGCGATCGCCGAGGCGATCGACCAGTTCCCGGCGCGCCTGAAGGCGGAGTCCGGCAATCTCGCCGCGCTCGCGCTGAGCGAGCATCTGGCCGACGACCTCAAGACCGAGGACCAGGTGCGCGATCTGCTGATCGCGCGCGGCGTCGCCGACGAGGACAACCATAGCTTCCGCCAGGTCGATCTCGACGATTACCTCGGTTTCCTCGCCCGCGAAAACCTGTCGCTGGGCAAGGCCGACACCGTGGCGGTGGTGGTGGCGCAAGGCGAGATCACCGATGGCGACAAGCCGCCGGGCGTGGTCGGCGGGGAGTCGACGTCGGCGCTGATTCGCCAGGCGCGCGAGGACGACGACGTGAAGGCACTGGTACTGCGGGTGGATTCGCCGGGCGGCGGGGTGTTCCCGTCCGAGCAGATCCGCCGCGAAGTGGAATTGACCCGCGCCGCCGGCAAGCCGGTGGTGGTGTCGATGGGCGACGTCGCGGCATCTGGTGGCTACTGGATCTCGATGAATGCCGACCGCATCTACGCCGATGCCTCCACCATTACGGGCTCGATCGGCATCTTCGGCCTGTGGATGAACATGCCGCGCACGCTGGAAAAAATCGGCGTGCGCACCGGTGGCGTCGGTACCACGCGCTTCGCCGGCGCATTCGATCCGACTCGCGCGTTCGACCCGGCGGTAGGCGAAATCATCCAGAGCGTGATCGACGCCGGCTACGCCGATTTCACCAGCAAGGTGGCCGACGCCCGCGATCAGAGCGTGCAGGCGATCGACCACATCGCCCGCGGTCGGGTCTGGAGCGGAGCCCAGGCCAAGGAACGCAGTCTGGTGGACGAATTGGGCGGATTGCGCGCGGCCACCGACCACGCGGCGGAGTTGGCCCAGCTCGATCACGGCAAGTACCGGGTCCACTACATCGAAGCCCCGCTGTCGCCGTTCCAGCAATTCCTGGCCGATCTCGGCGCCAGCGCCCACGCGCGCACGCTGCTGCGCGAGTCCGGCCTCGCCCGGCTTTGGCTCGGCCCGCAGTCCGCCGCCATCGAACAGCGCATGGGCTGGCTCGACGCCACGCACCAGCGCCCGGTGCAGGCGCTGGCGCATTGTTTCTGCGGGTTGTAATCGCGACACCGGCGGGCCGAAACCCGCCGGTGTGGCCTCACGGCAGACGTGCCGCGCGTGCGCTGAAATCCGCCACGGGCTAGGCGGCCAGCAACTGCCACGCAACTGCCGCCTGCGCGAAGAACCCGGCTACGAAGGCGAGCGTGCGGACCCACGGCACGCCGAAGGTGTACGCCAGCGCATGCGCGATGCGCGCCCAGAAGTAGACGATACAGGCGGTCGCAACGGTAGCGTCGCCGGCTCTGGTGAGTTCGGCGACCAGCACCAGCGCCGCAAACACCACCAGGTTTTCGACCGCGTTGACGTGCGCCTTCATCAAGCGCTGGGCCCAGGCCGATTGCGGCTTGGGGTTTTGCGGATAGCCGACCGCATCGAGTAGGCCGCGCACAGCGATCCGGTCGATCACATAGGGCACCCATAGCAGGCCGGTGAAGGCGGCAACGTAAGTCAGGTACAGAAGCGAGATATTCATGCGGTTCCTCCTCTGGCGATCAGGACAGCGTAAAGCCCGCCAGCGCCCGCCGGCGGACCTCGCGCATCTTCGCACACGCTCGGGACGCCGATCGTAGCGACCGAGGTCGGCACAATTGCGCCGCACGGCGCGACACGCTGCTACCCAGTGCGACCCGGCGATTGGGCTTATCCCTGAACCAAGCGCCCCCGCGACAATGCGATGCGCCGCATGCCAGCCATCACGCCGCGCGTGCGCGGATTCCAGCATCGTCGACGGCGCATCGTAGCGGCTCAGCCACCGGCATCCTCGACCGCCTTGCGGGTGTTGTCGGCATCCTCCTGCAGGGTCTGCTCGACCGCATGCGCCTTGTCGAGCGGGGCCTGCACGGCGTCGCGCAGCTCGGTGGCCTGGGCCGCCGGCTCGACCGGCGCGCTGGACTGACCGCAGCCCGCCAGCAACACCAGCAACATGGGAAGACACGGCAAAATCCGGCGCATGGCGTACTCCTCGCACGTTGTGCCGCTATCCTACTCGCGCATGCGCGCACGGCGACGCGCGGTGGGAGCCAACCATGACACAACAGCGATGGCGTCTGGATGGGCAGGTTGCATTGGTCACCGGCGCCAGCGCCGGGATCGGGCGCGCGGTGGCGGCGGAACTGGCGGGCCTGGGTGCACAGGTGCTGATGGTGGCGCGTGACGCCGATACGCTGGCGACGGCGCGCGACGAGGTCGCCGACGAACATGCGGGAGCGGTGGTACACGCGCTGGCCGCCGACATGGCTACCGCCGACGGCCGCGACGCGGTGTTCGACTGGATCGAGGATCGCGGCGAGGGACTGAGCATCCTGGTCAACAACGTCGGCGGCAATCAGCGCCGCGCAGCGATCGACTATTCGGAAGACGAATGGCGCGCGCTGTTCGAGACCAACGTGTTTTCGGCCTTCGAACTGTGTCGCAACGCCTACCCGCATCTGTGCCGGCACGGCAGCGCCAGCATCGTCAACGTCGGCTCGGTGTCCGGGCTCACCCACGTCCGCACCGGCGCGGTCTACGGCATGACCAAGGCAGCGCTGCATCAACTCACCCGCAACCTGGCCTGCGAATGGGCCGAGGACGGTATCCGCGTGAACGCGGTGGCGCCGTGGTACATCCGCACCCGGCGCACCTCGGCTGCGCTGGCCGATCCGGAGTACTACGACGAGGTGGTGGCCCGCACGCCGATGCAGCGGGTGGGCGAACCCGAGGAAGTGGCGGCGGCGGTGGCCTTCCTGTGCATGCCGGCTGCGAGCTACGTCACCGGGGAGTGTATCGCGGTGGATGGCGGCTTCCTGCGCTACGGCTTTTGACCCGGTTAAGGAAGCGCGGCCGATCATGGCCCCGGCGTCGCGGACTTCCCGACGCCGACAGGTTCATGGCAACCTGCGGTGCTTGACCCGTTCTTCGGAGGAAATGCGCATGCGATCGTTTGCTGTGTTGATGGCGCTGGTCCTGCTACTGCCATGGCAAGCGTCCGCTGCTGCCGACGCCGCCACCATCGATCGTCGCGCCCAGGAAACCCTGGGCAGGCTCTATGCCACCAAGCCGGGCGTGCGGCCGATCGTGCAGCGCGCGGCCGGGGTGCTGGTGTATCCGCGCGTCTACAAGGCCGGCATCGGCCTCGGGGGCGATTACGGCGAAGGCGTGTTGATCGAGCACGGTCGCACCAGCGGCTACTACAACCTCGTCTCCGGCTCGATCGGCTTTCAGCTCGGCGCGCAGGTGCGCTCGCAGGTGTTCGTATTCACCGATCCGGGCGCGCTCACCAAATTCAAGGCCACCGATGGCTGGAAGGTGGGCGTGGACGGCAGCGCGGTGATCGCCGAATTCGGCGCCGGCGGCACCATCGACACCAACACCGCCAACAAGCCGGTGATCGTGTTCGTGCTGGGCGAGAAAGGCTTGATGTACAACATCAACCTGGAAGGCTCGAAGATCACCAAGATCAAGCGCTGAGGCGCTTGACGCTGGGTAGGCTGGTGGTGAGCGCAGCGAACCCCAGCATGTTCATTTCGTAGCAGTAATGGCGCTGGGGTTCGCGGCGCTCACCACCAGCCTACGAATGAACGGGCGTCGCCAAGTACGCAGCGTTGACACCAGGATCACTCGCGCGCATTCAAGCGCCGAGCCAGATCGCCGACCGGCGTGTAGACATCGCGCTTGCTCACCCGCGATTTGTGCAGCCAGCCGAGTGCGACCAGGTCATGCAGGTCGCTGCGCGCAGTCATGATCGTCACCCGGTGCGAGTTGGCGTGCGACTCGTGACTGTAACGCGCCTCGGGATGGTGCAGCGCGTGATCGAGCAGCGCCAGTTGCCGATGGTTGAGGTCGTCGCGACCGGCGATCTGCTGGCGCAAGCGCCGTTGAGCCCGATCCTTGCGTTCGATGTGGGCGAACAGGTCGTCCACCGCCTGTTGCAGCACATCCAATTGCTGCAAGACGAAATAGGTGGCGTTCTGATGGTCGCTCTCCACCTCCAGGAAGGCGCGTTCATAAGGTCGGCGGCGCTGGTAGATCGGGCGCGAGATCGACAGGAACTCGGCCAGCCAGTAACCGTGCCGCAGCATCGACCAGTAGAACAGCGCACGCGCGGTGCGGCCGTTGCCGTCGTAGAACGGGTGGTCGTAGGCCAACTGGAAGTGCAACAGGATCGAACGCAGCACCGGGTGTACGTATTGGCCGTCGACGATGTCGTCGGCATTGGCGAACGCGATCAGCCGCTGCATGCGCTCCGGTAGTTGCTCGGCGGGTGTCGGCGCATGCACCACCCGGCCGATGCGGTCATCGATGATGCGGATGCGGGTGTCGTCCGGGGTCTGGATGCGACCGGCTTGTTCTGGACGGTCGAGCGTCCCCTCGGTAAGTATCCGGTGCAGTTCCAGCAGCTTGTCAAGGCTCAGTTCCGTGTTCGCCATCTCGCGCAGGCGCTGCATGGCGCGATAGTTGTTGAGGATCATGCGCTCGTCGCGGTTGATCGGCGCACGCGCGCTGCGCAGCATGTCCTTGGCCTCCTCGCGCGTGCTGGCGGCACCCTCGAACAGGCTGGAATGGATGGCCTCTTCCATCAACGAACTGGCGATGTATTCATCGCGGGTCGCGGGATTGCGGGTGGCTTCGGGCATGGCGACGCGTCCGGCCAGCAAGCGGTCCATTCGCGCCATTGCCGCATCGGCGCGGGCATGTCGGCTGATGGTGAGCGGCGCGCCTCGCATGCTCAGTAGCGGTGCAATCGCCAGTTCGCCGCCCATGCGCTTGAACTTCAGCGCGTACCACCATTCACGCACGCTCAGCCCGTCGGGAGGGGACAGGTGCCGCAGGGTGTCCCAGTGCAGGTAGGCGTTGTCGTCCAGGCGTGGGACCGCTTGTATGACGCGCTGAAACGCCTCCCTCGGTAGGGTGAAGAGCTCGGCGGCAGCGGGCGTATCCGGGATCGGCTTCATTTGCTTATAATGTGTATACAATTATACGTAAACTTGCAACAACAGTGTGACCGTTGGATGTTGCGCGATGGATGTCTCTCCACGCGTACCTACCCGCTCGATACGTATACTTTATATTTCATTGTAAGCAAATTGTACCAGCGCGAGCGGTTTGCATAACGCCATGTTGTACAACAGATTTGCGTTGATCCGCGTAGCGTTGGCCACGCCCGTCTCACCCCATGAGACAGTCCTGTGCGCAGATGGCGGCCTTCCTTCGCAGGTTGCCGTGATGCCCGCCCTGTCGCTCGCCCTCGAACCCACCCCGTCCGCGCCCAGCCGCCGCCTCGCCGCCGATGCACTGACCCAGCGCCTGCTCCGCAAGTACGCCGATCGCATCACCGGCCATTTCGTGCTGCCCGGCAGCGAGGGCAGTTACGCGCCGTTGCCGCCCGAGCTGCCGCCGGCCCTGAGTGCCGCGCTGCGTACGCGCGGCATCGAGCGCTTGTACAGCCATCAGGCCGAGGCCTTCGCGGCGGTGCAGGCAGGGCGGCATGTGGTGGTGGTCACGCCCACCGCGTCCGGCAAGAGCCTGTGCTACACCCTGCCGGTGGCGATGGCGGCGATGACCCAGCAGGCCAAGGCGCTGTACCTGTTCCCTACCAAGGCACTGGCGCAGGATCAGGTGAGCGAGCTGCTGGAACTCAACCGCGCCGGCGAGCTGGGCCTGCGCGCCTTCACCTTCGATGGCGATACGCCGGGCGATGCGCGTCAGGCGATCCGGCTGCATGGTCAGATCGTGGTCAGCAATCCGGACATGTTGCATCAGGGCATCCTGCCGCATCACACCAAGTGGGCGCAGTTGTTCGAGAACCTGCGCTACGTGGTGATTGATGAGGTGCATACCTATCGCGGCGTGTTCGGATCGCACGTGGCCAACGTGATCCGCCGGCTCAAGCGGGTGTGCGCGTTCTATGGCGCCAGCCCGCAGTTCATCCTGTGCTCGGCCACCATCGGCAACCCGCAGGCGCACGCCGAGGCCTTGATCGAACACGCGGTCCACGCCATCACCGAAAGCGGCGCGCCGCGCGGCGAGCGCCACGTGCTGCTGTGGAATCCGCCGGTGGTGAATCCCGACCTCGGCCTGCGCGCCTCGGCGCGTTCGCAATCCAATCGCATCGCCCGCACCGCGATCCGGGCCGGGCTCAAGACGCTGGTGTTCGCGCAGTCGCGGTTGATGGTGGAAGTGCTCACCAAGTACCTCAAGGACGTGTTCGATCACGATCCGCGCAAACCCGCGCGCATCCGCGCCTATCGCGGCGGCTATCTGCCGACCGAGCGCCGCCAGGCCGAACGCGACATGCGCGCCGGCTGCATCGACGGCATCGTCGCCACCAGCGCGCTAGAACTGGGCGTGGACATCGGCAGCCTGGATGCGGTGGTGCTCAACGGCTATCCGGGTTCGCTGGCGGCGGTGTGGCAGCGCCTGGGTCGCGCCGGACGCCGACAACGCCCGGCGCTGGGCGTGCTGGTGGCATCCAGCGATCCGCTCGACCAATACCTGATCCGCCACCCGGAATTCTTCGAGGGCAGCAGTCCGGAGCACGCGCGCATTGCGCCGGATCAGCCGCTGATCGCGCTCGATCACATCCGCTGCGCCGCGTTCGAGTTGCCGTTCGTGGCCGGCGAACGCTTCGGCCCCATCGATGCCGCGCCCTATCTCGACGTGCTCGGCGAATCCGGCGTGTTGCATCGCGAAGGCGAGCGCTGGGAGTGGATCGCCGACAGCTACCCGGCCAACGCGGTGAGTCTGCGTTCGGTGGCAGACGGCAATTTCGTGGTGGTCGATCGCAGCGAAGGCCGCCAGACCATCGTCGCCGAGGTCGATTACTCCGCCGCCGCGCTGACCCTGTACGAAGGCGCGATCCACCTGATCCAGGCGGTGCCGTATCAGGTCGAGCGACTCGATTGGGAAGGCCGCAAGGCCTTCGTCACCCGCACCCACGCGGACTACTACACCGATGCCATCGACTACACCCGGCTCAAGGTGCTGGAGCGTTTCGACGGCGCCATCGCCGGCAACGGCAGCGCCCAGCACGGCGAGGTGCACGTGCTGCGGCGGGTCGCCGGCTACAAGAAGATCCGCTACTACAGTCACGAGAACATCGGCTACGGCGCGGTCACCCTGCCCGATCAGGAACTGCACACCAGCGCGGTGTGGTGGCAGTTGCCGCAGCCGGTGCTGGAGGCTGCGTTCGCCTCGCGCCAGGATGCGCTCAATGGCTTCCTCGGCGCCGCGCACGTGTTGCAGGTGGTGGCGACGGTAGCGGTGATGGCCGAAGCGCGCGACCTGCAAAAAGCAGTGGGCAGCGGCGACGGCGCCTGGTTCGCCAGCAGCGATGGGCATGGCCGTGGGCAATTGCGAGGGCTCGATGGCGGTCTGGCACCGTTGGTGGAAGCGCAGCGCTTCGTACCCACTGTGTACTTGTACGACAACTTCCCCGGCGGCGTCGGCCTCAGCGAACCCTTGTGGCGGCGCCAGCGCGAATTGATCGCGCAGGCGCGGCAACTGGTGGCTGCTTGCGATTGCCGCGCCGGTTGCCCGGCCTGCGTCGGCCCGGTGCTGAGCGGCGACGAGCAAGGCGAGCATGTCACCCCGCGCCAACTGGCCGCGCGCGTGCTCGACCTGTTGCACGCCGCGTGAGCGCCGCCCTTGCACAGCGGCTCGCGGCACTGCGTCGGCAGGCCGGTGCGACTTCGCCGCCCAGCGCGCCCAGCCTGCCCGACACCCTGCGCCGCCTGCTCGATCTGCGCGCGCCGCTGCCATCGCGGCGCGCGGAACATCCGGATCGCGAACTGCCCGGCGAGGAGATAGCGCCCGGCCTGCGTGTGCGGGAATGGCGAACGCCGTGGTCGTCGCCGCCGGACCTGATCGATGCCCGGTTCGCCAAGGGCTTTTCCCACGTCGCCACCCGGCAGTTGCTGTTGTTCGATACCGAAACCACCGGATTGGCGGGCGGTACCGGCACCCGCGCCTTCATGATCGGCGCCGCCGACTGGTGCGAAGGGCAACTGCGCGTGCGCCAGTTGCTGATCACGCGCATGGCGGCCGAAGCGGCGATGCTCGATACCTTCGCGCAATGGCTGTGCCCCGAGACGGTGCTGGTCAGCTACAACGGCCGCAGCTACGACGCACCGCTATTGACCACGCGCTATCGCCTGGCGCGCCTGCGCAATCCGATGACCGGATTGGCGCATCTGGACCTGCTGCATCCCACGCGACGGCATTATCGGGGCGTGTACGAAAACTGCCGCCTCGCCACCATCGAACGCCGCGTGCTCGGCATCGTGCGCGAGGACGACCTGCCCGGCAGCGAAGCCCCGCGCGCCTGGCGCGATTACCTCAACGGCGGCAGCGCCCACGACCTACGCCGCGTGCTCGCGCACAACCATCAGGACGTGGTGACCTTGGCGCAATTGCTGGAGCATCTGGCGCAAGCGTTCGCGCAGGAGGCCCAACGAGTGTTCGAAGCGCCCGCCGTCAGCGTGGATCCGACACCACACACACCACCACTCACCGCCGCTTGAGCCAATTACGAGGGTCCACCGGCTTGCTGCCTTGGCGCAGTTCGAAGTACAGCGCCGGGCGGCCCTGGCCGCCGGAACTGCCGACGGTGGCGATCGGTTCGCCGGCGCGCACCCAGTCGCCGCCATCCTTGAGCAAGGCGTCGTTGTTGGCGTACAGGCTCATCCAGCCGTCGCCGTGATCGACGATCACGATCAGGCCGTAGCCTTTGAGCCAGTCGGCGAAGGCGACCCGGCCATGCGAGATCGCGCGTACCTCGGCGCCGGCGGTGCCGGCGATCAGCCAGCCCTCGGCGCTGCGACCATCGGGCAGGCGGCCGCCGAAGCCGGTGCGCAAGGCGCCGCTGAGCGGCCAGGGCAAGGCGCCGCGTCGGCTCGCGAAGGGTTTGGCATCGTCGAGCTGGCGCGGCACGTCGGCGAGCACGTCGCGCAGGCGTTCGAGCAGTTGCACCAGCGCTTTCTCGTCGCGACCCAGCGCCTGCAGCCGTTGCCCGGCATCCTGGTACTTCGTTTCCAGCGCAGCGATCAGCTCGCGCCGGCTGTCGCGCCGGCCTTCGAGCTGTTGCAGTTGCGTCTGCTGATCGAGCCGGGTGGCATTGAGATCGGCGCGGGTCGCCTCGACCCGGCTGCCGAGTGCCGCCAGCGCCGCCAGCTCGTCGGTGAGGCCGCGAATGCGGATCAGGCGGTCGTCCTGGAAATAGCGGTGATACACCATCACCCGCGCCAGATCGGCGATACGATCCTGCGCCAGCAGCAGTTTCAGTTGCTCGTGGCGGCCCAGCGCGTAGGCCGAGCGCACCAGCGTCGCCAGTGCCGCGCGTTGCCCGGACAAACGCCGCTCCAGCGCCGCACGTTCGCGCTCCAGGCGCGCCAGCTCGATCTCCTGGGTGGCGATCGCGGCCTCGCTGCGGCGCAACGCGCGCACCACGTCGCCGATCTCGGCATCGGCGCTGCGCAAGGCGTCCGCGGCACTGCCGCGCTCGCCTTGCAGCGTGCGGCGTTGTTCGGTCAGCGTGCGAATCTGCGTGCGTACCTGTTCCAACCGCTGCGCGGTCTGCGCTTCCTGGCGCTTGCGCTCGGCTTCGCCCACCGGTGCCGCCGCAGCGGCGACAGCCGACAGCAGCACCAGCAACACCAGCAACCGGTGCATTCAGTCGAACTCGATCAGCGAGCGGCCGGTCATCTGTGACGGCTGCGCGATTTCCATCAGCGCGAGCACGCTCGGCGCCAGATCGCGCAGCGCGCCGCCATCGCGCAAGTGCGCGCGCCGGCCCAGATACGCCAGCGGCACCGGACCCACCGTGTGCGCGGTATGCGGTTGCCCGGATTCGGGATCGCGCATCATCTCCAGATTGCCGTGATCGGCGGTGACCAGCATTTCACCACCCACTGCCTCGACGGCTGCGCGGATTTCGCCCAGCGCATGATCCACCGCCTCCACTGCGGCGATGGCGGCAGCCAGTACGCCGGTGTGGCCCACCATGTCCGGGTTGGCAATGTTGCACACGATCAGGTCGTGGCGCTGGGCGCGGATGTCGTCAACCAGTTTCGCGGTCAGCTCCGGGCAGCTCATCTGCGGCTGCAGATCGTAGGTGGCCACGCGCGGGCTGGGAATCAGGATGCGGTCTTCGCCGGGCAACGTCGCTTCGCGACCGCCGGAAAAGAAGAACGTGACGTGCGCGTACTTCTCGGTTTCGGCGATGCGCAATTGCGTCAGGCCCGCCGCAGCGATCGTCTCGCCCAAGGTGTTGACCGGCGCCTCGTTGGGGAACGCCACCGGCGCCGGCAGCGTGGCGTCGTACTCGCTCAGGCAGACGAAGCGCGCGAGCCGGGGGACGCGCGCGCGCGCAAAACCATCGAACGTCGGCGAGACGAAAGCTGCAGTGAGCTGGCGCGCGCGATCGGCGCGGAAATTCATGAATACCACCGCATCGCCGTCGCGCACCGGCGCACCGGCGCCGATCACCGTCGGCTTGACGAACTCGTCGTTGTCGCCGGCGGCGTAAGCAGCCGCCAACGCCGCCTCGGCGGAATCGGCATGCTGCGCCGACTGCGCATCGACGATGGTGTTCCATGCCAGTTGCAGCCGCTCCCAGCGCTGGTCGCGATCCATCGCGTAGTAGCGCCCGCAGACGGTGGCGATGCGCATGCCGGGGTGCGCGGCGCAATGCTGCGCCAGACGTTCGAGGCTGGGCCCGGCCGAGCGCGGTGGAGTGTCGCGGCCGTCCAGAAACGCATGCACCGCGAGGCGCCGCACGCCCTCGCGATGCGCCAGTTCCAGCATCGCAAACACGTGTTGCTCGTGGCTATGCACGCCGCCGGGCGAGATCAACCCGAACACGTGCAAGGTGCCGTCGCTGGAGCGCACGTCGGCGCAGGCGCCGCACAACTGCGGGTTGGCGTAGAAGCTGCCGTCCTCGATCGCGGCGTCCACCTTGGTGAGGTCCTGATACACGACCCGGCCGGCACCGATGTTCATGTGGCCCACTTCGGAATTGCCCATCTGCCCGTCCGGCAGCCCCACGTAGCGGCCCTCGGTGTGGATCAGCGTGTGCGGGCAATCGCGCAGCAGCCGGCGCCAGTTGGGCGCGTCGGCCAGCGCGATGGCGTTGTCGGTGGGATCGTCGCGATGGCCCCAGCCATCGAGGATCAGCAGCAGCACGGGTTTGGGGCGGTGACGCGCGCGGTTGGGCATTTCGGCACATGCAGCCAGGGGGAGCTTGCGCGATTGTACCCGTGCGCTCGCTGCCATCGCTTAACCCGCGTTTCTCACACCGATCTCACACCGATCCGTAGCGAGGGCGCCACAACCGCGTCTCGGCGGTCGCAGTAGGAGGGCTGAGAAATGCGGGTTAAACCTGCGCGGCGTCACGCGCATCAAAGCAGGGGACCACGGGCTCCGCCCATCAATGGGGAATTCAAGATGTCTCGCACTGCATTCGTTCTCGCGCTCGCGCTGTTCGCCAGCGCCAACCTCCACGCCGCCGGCACCAACATCGACAAGGTCAACGGCGCCATCAGCGCCGAGGCCGGCACCACGTACGGCACACTCAGCACCGTCAATGGCAGCATCCGCATCGAGGACGGCGTCAGCGCCGACAGCGCCGAGACCGTCAACGGCAGCATCACGGTGGGCAACAACGCCCAGGTGGGCAGCCTGGAGACGGTCAATGGCGGCGTCCGCCTGGGCTCGCAAGTCAGCGTTGGCGAGGGGGTCGAGACCGTCAACGGCTCGGTGACCCTCAACCGCGGTAGCCGCGTCGGCGGCACCATCGAAACCGTCAACGGCGCTATCCGCCTCGATCAGGCCGAGGTCGGGCGCATCGAAACCGTCAACGGCGACATCGACGTAGGCGCCGACTCGGTAGTGCACAACGGCATCCTGGTCGAGAAGACCCACGGCTGGAACTTGTTCGGCCGCTCGCGCGTGCCGCGCGTGACCATCGGCGCCAACGCCCGCGTCGACGGCGAACTGGTGTTCAAGCGCGAAGTGGAATTGTTGGTGCATCCGAGCGCCACCATCGGCAAGGTGATCGGCGCCACCGCCAAGCCCTACGGCGGCGAGCCACTGCCGGAGCGCTGAGGCGCGGCGGATGCGCGTCCGCGCATTTGTGGGAGCGCGCTCGCGCGCGGACAAGAATCAAGGCGCCACACCTGGCTTGCTACAATCCGGAACCTTTACCGCACAAGGGTTCCCGCATGCGCTCCCGACACCTTTCCGTACTGGCCGCCGCGCTTGCGCTGGCGGCCTGCAGCCAGCCGGCGCCCGACACCAGCGCCAACATCCAGGCCGCCGATCAAGCCGTCGCCACCGCCGGCCACGGCTTCGGCCCCGAGATTTCCGCCGAAGATTTCTCCGCGCATGTACGCACCCTGGCCTCGGACGACTTCGAAGGCCGCGCTCCCGGCAGCGTTGGCGAGCAGCGCACCGTGCAGTACATCCAGGAGCAGTTCCAGCGCCTCGGCCTCAAACCGGGCAATGGCGACAGCTACCTGCAAGAAGTACCCATGGTGGAATCGGAAGCCGACCCGAGCGCACATCTGGCGGTATCGGCCAAGGACCAGACCCTGGATTTCGCCTTCGCCACCGACATGGTGATCGGCACTCGCAGCGAACAGGCCGACGTGAATCTGACCGACAGCGACCTGGTGTTCGTCGGCTACGGCGTCAACGCGCCCGAGCAGAACTGGAACGACTACGCCGGCCTCGACGTGAAGGGCAAGACCGTGGTGATGCTGGTCAACGACCCAGGCTTTCACGCCAGCGACGAAAGCCTGTTCGACGGCAAGCGCATGACCTACTACGGGCGCTGGACCTACAAGTTCGAGGAAGCCGCGCGCCAGGGCGCCGCCGCCGCGCTGATCGTCCACGACGACGCCGGCGCCGGATACGGCTGGGACGTGGTGCGCAACAGTTGGTCGGGCGCGCAGTTCGATCTGCCGCGCGCCGTGGATGCCGAACCGCGCCTGCCGATCCAGGGCTGGCTGACCGGTGAGGCCGCGCAACGTCTGTTCGGCGCCGCCGGGCTCGATCTCGACGCGCTGCGCAGCGCCGCCAACAAGCCCGGCTTCCAGCCAGTGGCGATGAACGCCAAGGTCAGCACCCAACTCAAGACCCGCCTGCGCGAAACCAAGTCGCACAACGTGTTGGGCGTGTTGCCCGGCAGCGCGCATCCGGACGAGACCATCGTCTACATGGGCCACTGGGATCACCTCGGCAAACACGAGGGCGAAACCGGCGACAACATCTACAACGGCGCTGTCGACAACGCCACCGGTGTGGCCGGCATCCTGGAAATCGCCGAAGCCTTCGTCACCCAGAACCCCGCTCCCGAGCGCTCGCTGTTGTTCCTCGCGGTGACGCTGGAGGAGTCGGGCCTGCTCGGTTCCAAGTACTACGTGGCGCAACCGACCGCGCCGCTGGTCAAGACCGTGGCCGTCATCAACCTCGACGCCATGCCCGTGCTCGGCCCCACCCGCGACATGGTGGTGACCGGCAAGGGCAACTCGCAACTCGAAGACCTGCTGGCCGGGATCGCCGGCAAACAAGGCCGCACCCTGGTCGAAGAAGACGCACCGGAGAAGGGCTACTACTTCCGCTCCGATCACTTCAACTTCGCCAAGGCCGGCGTACCCGCGCTGTACGCCAAGGGCGGCACCGACAACGTCGAGCACGGCAAGGAATACGTGCAGCAAGTCACCCAGGACTACCTGCTCAACCGCTACCACAAGCCCGCCGACGAGTTCGACCCCAACTGGGATCTGCGCGGCGTGATGCAGGACCTCAACGCCCTGTACAGCGTCGGCCACCAACTCGCCGGCAGCCGCGACTGGCCTAACTGGTACGAAGGCAACCCCTTCCGCGCCACCCGCGACACCAGCGCCGAGCAACGCGCCGCGCCGTAATTTCGATCAGCGGGCGGCGGCGCGTGCCGTCGCCCGCAGGCAGCCTCCCACACACGCACCGCGCTCTTCCTGTAGGAGCGCGCTTGCGCGTGACCGAGCGAGTCGCGCAGCGGCGAAGCGAAGGCCGCCGCTCTTGCGCATCCGGCAACTGCTCCTGCGTTGCTCTACCTCCGGCATCCATGCCGTCGCCATGCGACGTGCA
>JANRIF010000128.1:0-13890 GCA_033765245.1 Lysobacteraceae bacterium | reverse complement strand
GCGCCATCGCGCACGAACAGTTCCAGCGCGAACACGCCGACGTAGTCGAGCGCCTGCGCCACCTTCAGCGCCGCGTCCAGTGCCGCGCGCTCCAGCTCCGGGCTCACTGCGGCCGGCGCCAGCGAGGCCGCCAGGATGCCGTCGGTATGCCAGTTCTCGGTCAGCGGCCAGGCACGGAAACTGCCGTCGCGACCGCGCACCGCCAACACCGACAACTCGCGCTCGAATGGCACGAAGGCTTCCAGGATCAGGCCCACCGATCCGGCGCCCAGCTCCTGCCAGGCGGTGTCGGCATCGCTGCGCTGGCGCAGCCGGAACTGGCCCTTGCCGTCGTAACCCAGGCGCCGGGTCTTGAGGATCGCCGGCAGGCCAATGCGATCGAGTGCTTCGTCCAGCGCCGCACGCGAATCGATTGCCGCAAACGCCGGCACCGCGATGCCCAGTTCGCGAAACAGGCTCTTTTCGGCCAGGCGGTCCTGCGCCACCGCGAGAGCATTGGGCGCCGGAAACACCGGAATGCGCTCAGCCAGCCACTGCGCACTGAGCGCAGGCACGTTCTCGAAGTCGAAAGTGGCGACGTCCACGCGCCGCGCGAATTCGGCCAGTGCGGTCTGGTCGCGGTAGTCGGCCAGCAACTGCGGCACGAACTGCGCCGCGCAAGCGTCTTGCGCGGCGTCGAGCACCAGAAAGCGCAATCCCAGCGGCGCACCGGCCAGCGCCATCATGCGCGCCAATTGTCCGCCGCCGAGTATTCCTACCGTGATGGTCATACGCGCGGGTCGGGATGCGCAAGCACGTCGGCGGTCTGCTGCTCGCGAAAATGCGCCAGCGCCGCCGCGATCGCGGGGTGCTCGTGCGCCAGCATGGCGGCCGCGAACAAGCCGGCATTGGCGGCACCGGCGACGCCGATCGCGAAGGTGGCCACCGGCACTCCGGCTGGCATCTGCGCGATGCTGAGCAGCGAGTCCAGACCATTGAGCGCTTTGGATTGCACGGGCACGCCCAGCACCGGCACCGCAGTCTTGGCGGCGATCATGCCCGGCAGATGCGCGGCACCGCCGGCACCGGCAATGATCGCGCGCAGCCCGCGCGCGCGCGCCGAATCGGCATAGGCAAACAACAGATCGGGCGTGCGGTGCGCCGACACCACGCGCACCTCGCACGGCACGCCGAGTTGTTCGAGACGCGCGACCGCGTGCTGCATCGTGTCCCAATCCGAACGCGAGCCCATCACCACGCCCACCAGCGGCGATACCACGGGAGCCGTCGTCATCGATTGCTACCGCCCAGCCTTAAAAACGTATTGTATGCGCAAGCCGGGCCTGACAGAATCCCATTCGGCTGGCGCCATGGGGGCGGCGCCAAGCGATGCTCTGCGGTAAGAGGACCAACATCTTGGACAAGCGCGTGCTGGATATCCTGTGCTGCCCGGTCAGCCGGCAACCCTTGACCCCTTTGACCTCGCGCGAACTCGACGCGCTCAACCGCGCGGTGGCGAGCGGCTCGGTGAAGCGCGCCGACGGTGGCGCGCAGGGCGAACCGCTGAAGGCCGGACTGCTCACGCGCGATCGCAAACTCGCCTATCGTCTCGACGACGGCATCCCGGTGCTGCTGGCCGATGAGTCGATAAGCACCAACCAAGTCACGGATTTCCCGGCGTGAGCGGGGCTATGGTGCACGCGGCAGGCTGGGGCGATCGCTCACTGGCCGCCGCCAGAAAGGCCGCACGCGCATGACCCCTGCAGCGCCGCCCCCGCCGTTTGCCGCATTGCTCGCCGAACTCGCCGAGCAGTTGCGCACGCGACTGCGCCAACCGGCGGCAACAGTTTTCGATGCACTGGACGACGCCCTGTTCGAACTCGCCGAGCATGCGGTGGTGGGCGAACGCCAACAGACCTACTTCGACGGCATGCGCGAATGCCGACGCCACCGCAATTCCTGCCTCGACGCATTCGCTGCCGGCATCCACGCCCCGCTCGACTCGCCAGAGGCGGTCGATGCCGCGCGCCGTACGCTATCGCTGATCGATCAGGAAGCGCTGGAGGTGGACCTTGCGGTGGCCGGCATGGCCAGCCGCGCGCTGCAGCGCATGAACGCGACCACCCACGCGCTGAGCCAGCGCATGCGGGTGGCGCTGGACAATCCCGACCTGGACGATGCCAGCAACCCGCTTGGCCCGCAGGCGCTGGCACAGGGCTTCCGCCGCGCACTGGCCGCGATGCAGCTCACTCTGGAAGTGCGGCTGATCGCGCTCAAGCTGTTCGAGCGGCATGTACTGGGTGCGCTGGAACCGATCTATCTCGACATCAACGCCCGGCTGATGGACGCCGGCATCCTGCCGACGTTGAGCCCGCGGATGGCGCGCGAGAGCGCCCCATCCACCGAGGCGCCACGCCCGCAGCCCGCGTCAACGCCAACGCCAACGCCGCAAACGCCGACGACAGCCGACACGGCCGAGGAGTCGGCGCCACTCTCCGAATTCGCCATGCTGGCATCGTTGTTGGCCGCGCTGCAGGCGCGGGTGCAAGCGCCCGTTCCGGCGCCCACCGCAGCACCTGCGCAGGCCGAACAACAAAGCGTCGACGCCCTGGCACGGGCGATGACGCGCGTGCTGCAACGGCTCGATCACGGCCTGCCGCTGCCGCCGCCGCGCCAGTTCGCCGCACAACTGCTGGCCGAAGCACGTTATGCCGACGATGGGGCTGCCACCACCGCTACTCACATCGCCTCGGTCGATCTGGTCGGCCGCATTTTCGAGTCGCTGCTTGGCAACGACCAACTGCCCAAGCCGCTGCGCGGTCTGTTCGCACCGCTGCAGGTTCCGGTAAGCCGCGCGGCACTGAGCGACCCCACTGCGCTCGCCGTCGAGACCGGTCATCCCTTGCGTCAGGCGCTGGACCTGCTGGCCGATGCCGCCAAGGGCTGGTGCGCCAGCGCCGACCCCGGCCGCGAATCGATGCGCCAGTGGCAGGGTCTGGTGGATGCGATCACTCACGCCGCCAGCGCCGAGCGCCAGCTCGCGGCGGTACAGGCACTGCGCCATGCCGCCGAGATGCATCATCGCCGCGCCGAAATCGCCGAACAGCGCGCGGTGGCGGCCGCCACCGGGCGCGAGCAACTGGCGTCCGCGCGACGGCTGGTGCATCAGGTGATTTCCGCGCGGCTGTCGCGTACGGCGGTGCCGCCGTGGGCGCACCACCTGATCACCCGGCCCTGGTCGAACTACCTGGTGCTGCTGTTGCTGCGCCATGGCGAGACCTCGGCGTCGTATCGCGAGGGCGTGGGCTTTGCCGACCTGCTGGCGTGGTGCGCGGCGGCCGGTGCCGCGGACGTCGAGCGCTTGCGTCTGCGTGCGCTGGTGCCGGTGCTGGAGTCGCAGTTGCGGGTCGGATTGGCCACGGTGGCCTATCACCCCACCGAGATCGACCACCTGTGCACGCAATTGCGCCAGTTCATGGAATGGCGGCTCGGCGAAATCCAAGCACCCGAATTCATCGATCGCGAGCCCTCTGCCGCGCTCAGCCCCAGCGCTCTGGACGTCGACGCAGGCATTGTCGAGGAACAACCGCTGGCCGCCGATGTCGACCCGGCAATGCTGCAGCGCATGCGCAACCTCATGCCCGGCACCTGGTTCGAATTCGGCGCCCCCGGCGCCCACGATTTCGAACGCGCCAAGCTGTCCTGGGTGAGTCCGAGCAGCGGCCGCTGTCTGTTCGTCAATCGCAACGGCATGCGAGTCGCCGAGCGGCGCCCGGAAGACCTCGTGGAGACGCTGCAACGTGGTCTGGCGCGCATTCTGGAAGACACCAACCTGATGCAGCAAACCCTGAATTCGCTGCTGCAGCAACTCAACGTCAACGACCCCGCCAGTCAGCGCGGCGGCGCTTGAGTTCAGCCCGACGCCGGCCGCTCATTGCGCGCGCGTGTGTCCCGTTGCGCGCGAGCGCGCTCCCACAAACAGCCAAGGCATCGCATGCTCGTGGGAGGCCACTTGCGGGTGAGATGGGCAAGTTGGGGTGCCCGGTTTGAGCAATGCGGGCTAGACTGCTGCTCCCCAATCGCCCCTTGTCACCGCGATGCCGCCCGAGCCCTTACAACCTCCCGATCCCACACAGGTGCGCGCGGACGTCACGCGTGCGCTGACCGAGGACATCGGCAGCGGCGACGTTACCGCGCGTCTGCTGCCGGATCGCCCGGCGCGCGCGCTATTGCACGCGCGTGAAGCCGGCACCCTGGCTGGCGGCGCCTGGTTCGCGGCCTGCTTTGCCGCGCTCGATGCCGACGCCGCGGTGCAATGGGGCTGCGCTGAAGGCACGCACTTCGAGGCGGGACAGGTCGTATGCCGGGTGTCGGCCCATGCTCGCGCGTTGATGAGCGCCGAGCGCAGCGCGCTGAACTTCCTGCAGACGCTGTCCGCCACTGCCAGCGCCACCGCACAGTTCGTCGAGGCGCTGCATGGCACCCGCACCCGCGTACTGGACACTCGCAAAACCCTGCCAGGCCTGCGCTACGCCCAGAAGTACGCGGTCCGCGCCGGCGGTGGCTGCAATCATCGGATGGGCCTGTACGACGCCGCGATGATCAAGGAGAACCATGTGCTGGCGGCCGGCTCCATCGCTGCGGCGATTGCCGCAGCGCGCGCCGCCGGCCCCGGCCTGCCGGTGATCGTGGAAGTGGAATCGCTGGACGAACTGGCGCAGGCCCTGACCTGCGCGCCGGATCGGATCGTGCTCGATGATTTCTCACGCGACGACATGTACGCCGCGGTGGCGATCGTAGCCGGTCGCGTGCCGCTGGAAGTGTCAGGAGGCGTCGATCTCGCCAGCGCCCGCGCGATCGCGCAGACCGGGGTCGATTTCATTTCCGTGGGCGCACTCACCAAGCACGTGCGGGCGATCGACTTTTCCTTGCGCCTGCAGGCATCCACTCACGCCGGAGACGGCGCATGACCTCGGCGCTGTTTGCGTTGATAGCCTTTGGTCTCGGCGCCTGGGCGTGGAGCAGCGCCCAGGCCGCGCATCAGTCTGCGCGGCTGCACGGCATGCGCGCCTGCAAGGACGCCGGCGTGCAATGGCTGGATCAGGCGGTGCAACTGGAACGGGTACGGCTGCGCCGCAACCGCCACGGCCGCATGGCGCTGGAACGCTGGTATCGCTTCGAATATTCGCGCGACGGCGAGAGCCGGCACGCCGGGCGCCTGATTCTGCTGGGGGAACAGTTGACCGGGCTCTATGGGCCTAGCCCCGAGCCGCCGGTTACTTGATCACCCGCAGGTGACCGCCCTTGCGCGGGCCGCCGCCGGCATCGTCGGGAGGAGCGCTCTCCGTAGGTGTCGTAGCAGTCGCCGACGGCGCCGAGGCCATCGCACCGTCGTCGGGCAGCATCATGCCCTGCCCGCTCTCCAGCGCATAGATCGCCTGTACCGCCGCGACCGGCAACAGCACCGACTGGCTGACCCCGGAAAAGCGTGCCTGGAATCGGATCACCGCATCGCCCAACTCCAGCCCGGCCACCGCGCGCGCCGCGATGTTGAGCACCACCTTGCCGTCACGCACCGCCTGCGGCGGCACCCGCAGGTCCGGGTGCGCGGCATCCACCACCAGGTGTGGAGTCATGCCGTTGTCGTTGATCCACTCGTACATCGCCCGGATCAGGTACGGGCGGTTGGAGGTCATGGTTGGTGCGTCGCTCATGTCAGGTCGCGCAACAGTTTTTCCTCGGCGGTCAGGCTACGCTGGAAGCCGGGATTGCGGAAGATGCGCATGCCGTAGTCCTCGATCACCTTGGCTTCCTTGGGCAGCACCACGCCCAGCGCCGGCAGCCGGTAGACGATCGGCGCCACCGCGCAATCGGCCAGACTCATCTCGGTATTGAGGAAGAACCGCGATGCCTTGAACAGCGGCAACGATGCCACCAACACTTCCTTGAGCCGTTTTCGGCCGGCTTCGGCCTGCGCCTTGTTGCCGTGCTGGATCGCCTGCACGTGCGGCACCCATTCGTGTTCGATCCGCAGCATCGCCAGGCGCAGGCGCGCCCGCGACAACGGGTCGACCGGCATCAGCGGCGGGTGCGGATAACGTTCGTCGAGGTACTCGCCGACCACCGAAGCGGCGTACAGCACCAAATCGCGTTCGACCAGGGTCGGCAGCGAGTGATAGGGGTTGAGATCGACCAGATCCTCCGGCGGGCTCGCCGGATCGACCGGAATCAGATCGTAGGTGACACCCTTGGCTGCCAACACCAGACGAACCCGGTGGCAGACCACGCAATCGCGCGCGGAAAACAGGGTCAAGGCGTTACGTAGACGCGGACTTACGGCCATCAATGGCGACTCCCATCCGGCAGCGGGCCGGCACACGGGCGCTCCGGCCCCGTAGCGGGCAGTGCGCAAGCAGTGAAACTACCGCAGATGCGGCAAACGCGAAAGGGGGGAAAGCCGTCGGAGTGACGCACCATGGCATTGCCCACCCGCGCGGGAGGCCGATTGCGGGCAACCGAGTGGCCGCTCCTGCGCCCTGCGACATACAGGATGCGCGAGCGGCGCAACGCCGGAAGCCCCCGCCAGCGGTACTTGTACATCCATGTGCGGTGCAGCCGGCGTTGCGAAGCAACCGACCGAGCGAGAACCGAGCGGATGCCGCCACCTTGCGGTTCCTGTCGCGCGAGCGCGCGCCCCACAAACAACCAAAGCATCGCCCGCTTTTGTGGGAGGCCGCTTGCGGGCGACCGAGCGCAGCGAAGGCGTAGCGCGCAACGCGCGCGCTCCCGCGAAGAGGGCGACCGAGCGAGGACGGGGCCGGCGCAGCCGATGTGGCGAAGCAACCGACCCTTCAACCGTCGCGGGCCCGCTAGCGCACGGGCGCTCCCGCAACAATTCAGTGCACGTCGCGCCAGTACTCGTGCTTGAGCAGCCACGCCAGCAGCGTGAAGAAGGCCAGGAACAGCACCACCCACACTCCCATCGACTCGCGCACCAGCGCCGCCGGCTCACCCACGTACTGCAGGAAAGCGGTGAGGTCGCGGGCGAAACGGTCGTATTCCTCCGCATTCAGGCTGCCCGGAGCGGCCAGCTCCAGCGACGCGACATGCGTGCCGCCCTCGGCCGACTCAAAGATCGGGCGCTGGATGCCCTGCAACTGCCACAGCACGTGCGGCATGCCGGCGTTGGGCAGCATCAGGTTGTTCCAGCCAGAGGGCCGCGACTCGTCGACGTAGAACGACTTCAGGAAGTTGTAGGTCCAGTCGGCGCCACCTGGCTTGTTGCGCGCGACCAGACTCAGATCCGGCGGAGCCTTGCCGAACCATGCTGCTGCATCGCCCGCATCCATCGATGCGTTGATCGTATCGGCAAATTTGCGACCGTTGAAATTGAACCAGGTGTTGACCTGATCCTCGTTCAGCCCCAGGTCCTGGGCCAGCCGCGAGTAGCGCTGGTACTGCAGCGAGTGGCAGCCCGAGCAGTAGTTGGCAAAGTGCGCGGCGCCGCGCTGCAACGAGGCGCGATCTTCGATGTTGGCGTAGGACGGCGCCAGGCCGCCCTCGGACGAGGCGATCGCCGCCAGCGGCAACAGGGCCAGAATCAATGCAATCAGACGCTTACTCATGCGTAGTCACCCGCGCAGGAACCGGCTTGGTCGCATCGAGCCGCGACCAGATCGGCATCAGGATGAAGAAACCGAAGTAGTACAGGGTGAAGATGCGCGCCATCAGGGTCTGCGTCTCGCTACCAGCCTGCATGCCCAGCCAGCCCAGCGCCACGAACGCCACCACGAACACCGCCAGCAGCGCCTTGGCGAGCCAGCCGCGGTAGCGGATCGACTTCACCGGGCTGCGGTCCAGCCACGGCACCAGGAACAGGATCAGCACCGCACCACCCATCACGATCACCCCGAACAGCTTGTCCGGCACCGCGCGCAACATTGCGTAGAACGGCGTGAAGTACCACACCGGCTTGATGTGCGCCGGAGTCACCATCGGATCGGCGGGAAGGAAGTTGTCGTATTCCAGGAACAGATCGCCGAAAGTCGGCGCGTAGAACAGGATGAACGCCAGGATCGTCATGAAGAACGCGGCGCCGAACAGGTCCTTCACCGTGTAGTACGGGTGGAACGGAATGCCGTCCAGCGGAACCCCGCGTTCGTTCTTGGTCTTCTTGATGTCGACGCCGTCGGGGTTGTTGGAACCCACCTCGTGCAACGCGCCCAGATGCAGCACCACCAGCAGCAGGATCGCCATCGGCAGCGCCACCACATGCAGCGCGAAGAAGCGGTTGATGGTGGCGTCCGATACCAGGTAGTCGCCGCGGATCCACTCGGTCAGCGCACCACCGATCTCGGGCACCGCGCCGAACAGGTTGATGATCACCTGCGCGCCCCAGTAGCTCATCTGCCCCCACGGCAGCACGTAGCCCATGAAGGCCTCGGCCATCAGCGCAAGGAAGATCAGCATGCCCAGCAGCCACACCAGCTCGCGCGGCTTCTGGTAGCTGCCATAGATCAGCCCGCGGAACATGTGCAGGTACACCACGATGAAGAACGCCGACGCGCCAGTGGAGTGCATGTAGCGGATCAGCCAGCCCCACTCGACGTCGCGCATGATGTATTCGACCGAGGCGAACGCCTCGGCCGCGCTGGGCTTGTAGAACATCGCCAGCCAGATGCCGGTGACGATCTGGTTGACCAGCACCAGCATCGCCAGCGAGCCGAAGTAGTACCAGAAGTTGAAGTTCTTCGGCGCGTAATACTCCGTCATGTGCTTCTTGTAGGCCGGAATCAGGCCCGGCGTGCGCTGGTTGAACCAGTCGGTCACGCTCTCGACGGTACGCATGATTGCGTTTGCCATCACGCAGCTCCTTCAGGATTGACGCCGATCACGAGGTGGCGATCATCGACAAAGCGATAGGGCGGCACTTCGAGGTTGCTCGGCGCCGGCACGCCCTGGTAGACCCGGCCGGCCATGTCGAAGCGCGAATTGTGGCAGGGACAGTAGAAGCCGCCCTTCCATTCCGGATCGAACGGCTGAGCCACCATCTCGGGCTTGTACATCGGCGAGCAACCCAGATGGGTGCAGGTGCCGACCAGCACCAGCACCTCAGGCTTGATCGAACGATGGGGGTTGCGCGCGTACTCCGGCTGCTGATCGAGATTGCTCGACTCGGGATCGCGCAGGCGCGCGTCCTGCCCGGCCAGTTGCGCCAGTTGCTCTGCCGTACGGCGCACCACCCAAACCGGCTTGCCGCGCCACTGCAGGAGCAGGCGCTGGCCTTCCTGCAACTTGCTGATGTCCTGCGCCACTGGTGCACCCGCGCCCTGGGCGCGTGCGCTGGGCTGCCAGGACTTGATGAACGGCACTGCCGCAAAACCGGCTCCGACAGCGCCAACGACTGCCGTAGTGGCAGTCAGAAAGCGGCGACGGCCGGAACTGACCTCTGGGTTCGCCATTGAGGCTCTCCAAAACACGTGATGGATGAGGCGTGCGGACCCCGGGCACCGTCGCGTCAGCGACTGCTGCCCACCGCACAATCGCACAAGTTTAACGGAAGCAGCCGGGCCGGGACAACGCGCGCGGCTGCGGAGGACTCGGGACTCGGGACTCGGGACTCGGGACTCGGGACTCGGGACTCGGGACTCGCGGGGAGCGGGGAGCGGGAGCGGGAGCGGGAGCGGGAGCAAGCACCGATGCTGTCACCGTCGGCCGGATCAAGCGCTTTCGCCGCGCATGCCACAATGCGCGCCATGCCCGCATCCCAGAAGACGTCCCTCAAACCCCTGGTTTTCATCGGCCTCGCGGCACTCGCTGGCCTGCTGCTGGCGTTTGCGCTGCGCGCTTGGTTGCCCGATCTTGGGCAGCGCCTGCGCCGCGGCACCGGACTGCCGACGTCGGCCACCGCCGCCGCGCCACCCGCCGCCCCCGGTGGCTACGCGGACGCGGTGGCGCGCGCCGCACCTTCGGTGGTCAACATCTACGCCCACAAAGTGGTCACCGAGCGGCCGCTGCGACTGGTCCCGGACGCCAGCCTGCAAGGCTATTCGGCGATACCGGTCGGCCCGCCACGGCAGCGGCTGGAGCGCTCGCTGGGCTCGGGCGTGATCGTCAGCACCAATGGCTACGTCCTGACCAACCATCACGTCATCGCCGATGCGGGCGACATCCAGGCGGTGTTGTGGGATGGCCGCGTCACCCGCGCCACGGTGGTCGGCTCGGACCAGGACACCGATCTGGCGGTACTCAAGCTCGACGGCGAAAACCTGCCGGCGCTGACACTGGACGACCACGTTCCCCTACGGGTCGGCAACGTGGTACTGGCGATCGGCAACCCGTTCGGGCTGGGCCAGGCGGTCAGCCAAGGCATCGTCTCCGCACTCGGGCGCAGCGAACTGCATATCGCCACCTTCGAGGATTTCATCCAGACCGACGCCGCGATCAACCGCGGCAACTCCGGCGGCGCCCTGGTCGACACTCTGGGCCGGCTGGTCGGCATCAACACGGCGGTGTTCTCGCGGCACGTCCCCGACGCCACCGGCATCGGCTTCGCCATCCCGGTGGCGACCGCGCGCAACGTGCTCGATCAGATTGTGCGCGAAGGCAGCGTGGTACGCGGCTGGCTGGGTATGGAGTACATGCAGGGCTTCTCGCCGCTGGGCGTGGCCCGGCGCGGCGTGGTGGTGGTGGTGGTGCATCCGGGCAGCCCGGCCGCAAGCGTGGGTCTGCGCCCGGGCGACGTGCTGGTCGCACTCAACGGTGAACCGCTGGCCGACCCGGTGGCACTGGGCCAGATGGAAGCGCAGACCGCGCCGGGAACCACCGTGCGGCTCGATGGCGAGCGCGCCGGCATGCCGTTCCGCATCCGCGTGGCGCTGGCACGGCGGCCGACGGCCACGCAGCAGCGATGATTGGCCGGCAATTGTCGCGCGCAAGCGCGCTCCCACAAAAGGCGCCGCGCGTTCGTGTGGAAGGTATCTTGGCAACCGGCGCGTGATGGCGCTGCCCCGCGAGCAACGTGCTTGCGGCGGTGCGCCTCAGCCGCCCTTCAAGGCGGCCTGATAGCGCTGCGCCAGCACTGCCACGCGATCGACGTAACGCTGGGTCTCGGCATAGGGCGGAACCCCGCCATTGCGCTCCACTGCGCCTTCGCCGGCATTGTAGGCGGCCGCCGCCAGACGCTGATCACCCTTGAATCGCTTGAGCAGCCACGCCAGGTACGCCACTCCGCCTCGAATGTTCTGTCCGGCGGTGAAGGGATCGGCCACGCCAAAGCGCCCCGCAGTGGCAGGCATCAATTGCATCAGCCCCTGCGCGCCCTTGTGCGAGACCGCGTTGGGATTGAACGCACTCTCGGCGTGAATGACCGCGCGCACCAGCGACTCGTCCACCGCAAACTCGCGCGCCGCGCTCGCGACCTCGTCGCGGTAGGCGCCGAGATTCAACGCCACCCGGGCGAAGTCCACCGCGCTCGCGGCGCAGGCGTAGCAGGTTTCGATGTAGCTGAACAACACCTTGGCGCGCCGCGCGTCGGCGGGCCGCACATTGGTGTAGTGGGTGATGCCATCGACTTCGTAACGGTAGACCGCGCCGCGACTGACCCGCGCCCCATGCCGGATGGCTGGCGCGGCCGGGGTTTGCCCAGCCGGCGCCGCGCGGAAATCGACGCTGGGCGCCTTAGGCGGCGGTGCCGACGCCGTTGCGTTCGCTGGCGCGTCGGCGAACGAGCCGATCGCGATGCAGCGCTCGCCTTTATCGGGTGCGCGTCTGGCGTTGGAGTAGCTGCGCGAGCCGTCCGCTGCCTCGCAGCGATACAGCGTGCCGGCCGCCGCCGGCGCCGACATCAGGCACAGCATTACCAAGGCGAAGTAACCCCGCATGCGGCCTAGTGTTACCCGCCTCGATGCCGTTGCCAAGTGCGGCGTTCGGACACCCGCCGGAATCCAACGCGCGCCCACTGCCCTACAATGCGCGATTCCCCGACCGGATTAACCGCCATGACCGGGACCGCCGACGCGCCTGTCCAGATCGCTCCGCTGCCCGTCAAGGGCAAGCTTTTCATCAAGACCCACGGCTGCCAGATGAACGAGTACGACTCGGACAAGATGGCCGCCGTGCTCGCCGCCGAACACGGGCTCGAACTCACCGACGACGAGAGTCAGGCCGACGTCATCCTGATCAACACCTGCTCGATCCGCGAGAAGGCGCAGGAGAAAGTGTTCTCGCAACTCGGCCGCTGGAAGCCGATCAAGAAGAAGAACGACCAGGTCATCATCGGCGTCGGCGGTTGCGTGGCCTCGCAGGAAGGCGAAGCGATCCTGCAGCGCGCGCCCTTCGTGGACCTGGTGTTCGGGCCGCAGACCCTGCACCGGCTGCCGGACATGATCGCGGCACGGCGCGCCAGCGGCAAGCCGCAGGTGGACATCAGCTTCCCCGAAGTGGAGAAGTTCGACCGCCTGCCCGAACCGCGCGCCGAAGGCCCCACCGCCTTCGTCTCGGTGATGGAAGGCTGCTCGAAGTACTGCTCGTTCTGCGTGGTGCCCTACACTCGCGGCGAGGAAGTGAGCCGCCCGTTCGACGACGTGCTGCTGGAAGTGGCGCAACTGGCCGAACAGGGCGTGCGCGAGGTCAACCTGCTGGGCCAGAACGTCAATGCCTATCGCGGCGCCATGGCCGATGGCGGCGAGATTGCCGACCTCGCCCTGCTGATCCGCGCCATCGCGCAGATCGAGGGTATCGGCCGCATCCGCTACACCACCTCGCACCCGATCGAATTCAGCGACAGCCTGATCGAAGCGCATCGCGACGTGCCCAAGCTCGCCAGTTATCTGCACCTGCCGGTGCAGGCCGGCTCCGATCGTGTGCTGGCGGCGATGAAACGCGGCCACACCGCACTCGAATACAAGGCTCGCATCCGCAAGCTGCGCGAAGCCAAGCCCGGTATCAGCATCAGCTCGGATTTCATCGTCGGCTTCCCGGGCGAAACCGACCGCGAATTCGAGGCCACCATGAAACTGATTGAAGACATCGGCTTCGACCAGAGTTTCAGCTTCATTTACTCAAAACGCCCCGGCACCCCGGCCGCCAATCTGCCGGACGACACGCCGGACGCGGTGAAGAAGGAACGCCTGGCGCGCCTGCAGGCCACTATCGACGCCAATGCCAAGCGCATCTCCGCGGCGATGGTGGGCTCGGTGCAATCGGTGCTGGTGGAAGGCCCGAGCAAGAAGAACCCGGACGAACTGACCGGGCGCACGGAGAACATGCGCTTCGTGAACTTCGCTGGGCCGACGCGGTTGATCGGGCAGTTCGTGGATGTGCAGATCACCGCCGCGATGAGCAATTCGTTGCGGGGGCGGGTGGTGGTTGCGGGGATGTAAGGCCGGATAAAAGGTCGGACTCAAGCTCCATAGCGATGGAACCGACACGGCAGAAGCAGAGCTTTCACACGCCTTCGGCGTGCGAGTCACTTTTTGGAGGCGCAAAAAGTGACCAAAAACGCCCGCGCCGGACGCGCGCCGGCGTGGCTCCTGCCACGCCGGTGCCCTCCGCTTCTCGCCGCTCGCGGGCCGGCGCCAAACTCGCACGTCCATGTGCTCAAACATGGCGCCTTTCCCCCGCGACCGGCTGCGATGCTCGGCGCGCTCTATGGCGCCCTGCTGCCCTCGACCGCGCATCCATGCGCTGCAACGTGGCTTTTCCGTTTCATCCCGCAGACGCGACGCAGCTCCGTTACGGAGGACTTGACACGTACCGCAAGGGTGAGACGCTTTTCCCGTGGTCCCGTGGTCCCGTGGTCCCGTGGTCCCGTGGTCCCGTGGTCCCGTGGTCCCGTGGTCCCGTGGTCCCGTGGTCCCGTGGTCCCGTGGTCCCGAGTCCCGAGTCCCGAGTCCCGAGTCCCGAGTCCCG
>JANRIF010000357.1:0-5789 GCA_033765245.1 Lysobacteraceae bacterium | reverse complement strand
CCATTTGCCATTTGCTTTCCAGCACGACGTAGGGCCGCAAGGCCAAGGGTGAAAACACGATGACGACGTACTCCTTCACCGAAAAGAAGCGTATTCGCAAGGATTTCGGCAAGCGCAGCACGATCCTTGAAGTACCGTTTCTGCTGGCGATCCAGGTCGACTCCTATCGCGAGTTCCTGCAAGCCGACAGCTCCCCCGGCAAGCGCGACGACAAGGGCCTGCATGCGGCGCTGAAGTCGGTGTTCCCGATCAGCAGCTACAGCGGCAACGCCGCGCTGGAATACGTGAGCTACAAGCTGGGCGAGCCGGCGTTCGACGAGCGCGAGTGCCGCAGCCGCGGCATGAGCTACGGCGCGCCGTTGCGGGTGACCGTGCGGCTGGTGATCTACGATCGCGAGTCGTCGAGCAAGGCGATCAAGTACGTCAAGGAGCAGGAAGTCTACATGGGCGAGATTCCGCTCATGACCGACAACGGCACCTTCATCGTCAACGGCACCGAGCGCGTGATCGTGTCGCAGTTGCACCGCTCGCCTGGCGTGTTCTTCGACCACGATCGCGGCAAGACCCACAGCTCCGGCAAGCTGCTGTACTCGGCTCGCATCATTCCGTATCGCGGCTCCTGGCTCGACTTCGAGTTCGATCCCAAGGATGGCCTGTTCACCCGTATCGACCGCCGCCGCAAGCTGCCGGTGTCGATCCTGCTGCGCGCGCTCGGTTACAACAACGAGGAGATGCTGCGCATCTTCCACGAGGTCAACACCTTCCACATCCTCAAGGATGGCGTTGAACTCGAGCTGGTCCCCGAGCGTCTGCGTGGCGAAACCCTGAACTTCGATCTGGTGGTCGGCGACAGCGTGATCGTCGAGGCTGGCAAACGCATCACCGCGCGCCACATCCGTCAGTTGGAGCAGGCCGGGATCGCCGCGCTGGCGGTGCCGGACGACTATCTCGTCGGCCGCATCCTGGTCAGCGACGTGGTGGACACCAAGACCGGCGAGCTGATCGCCACCGCCAACGACGAACTCACCGCAGATCAACTCGAAGCCCTCCGCAAGGCCGGGGTGGCTTCCGTGGGGACGCTGTGGGTGAACGATCTGGACCGCGGTCCGTACCTGTCCAATACCCTGCGCATCGACCCGACCAAGACCCAGCTCGAAGCGCTGGTCGAGATCTACCGCATGATGCGTCCGGGCGAACCGCCCACCAAGGACGCCGCGCAGAATCTGTTCTACAACCTGTTCTTCACCTTCGAGCGCTACGACCTGTCGGCCGTGGGCCGGATGAAGTTCAACCGCCGCGTGTTCCGCAAGGAAACCGTCGGCACCGGCGTGCTGTACGACCACAAGTTCTACGCCGAGCGCAACGACGAAATCTCCAAGAACCTGGTTGCCACCTACGGCGAGAGCTCCGACATCCTCGACGTGCTCAAGGTGCTGTGCGAAATCCGCAACGGCCGCGGCACCGTCGACGACATCGACCACCTCGGCAACCGCCGCGTGCGTTCGGTCGGCGAGATGGCCGAGAACGTGTTCCGGGTCGGCTTGGTGCGCGTCGAGCGCGCCGTGAAGGAGCGTCTGTCGCTGGCGGAGTCGGAAGGGCTGACCCCGCAGGAACTGATCAACGCAAAGCCGGTGGCCGCCGCGATCAAGGAGTTCTTCGGCTCCTCGCAGTTGTCGCAGTTCATGGACCAGAACAACCCGCTCTCGGAAGTGACGCACAAGCGTCGCGTCTCGGCGCTCGGCCCGGGCGGCCTGACCCGCGAGCGCGCCGGCTTCGAAGTGCGCGACGTGCATCCGACGCACTACGGCCGCGTCTGCACCATCGAGACTCCGGAAGGCCCGAACATCGGCCTGATCAACTCGCTGGCGGTATACGCGCGCACCAACCGCTACGGCTTCCTGGAGACGCCGTACCGCAAGGTAGTGGACGGCAAGGTCAGCGATACCGTGGATTTCCTCTCGGCCATCGAGGAGCAGGATTTCGCGATCGCCCAGGCCAATGCCGAGCTCGACGTCAAGGGCGGTTTTGCGTCCGACTTCGTGACCTGCCGCTTCCAGGGTGAGACCCTGCTCAAGCCGCCGGCCGAAATCGATTACATGGACGTGTCGCCGATGCAGTCGGTGTCGGTGGCGGCAGCGCTGGTGCCGTTCCTGGAGCACGACGACGCCAACCGCGCGTTGATGGGCGCCAACATGCAGCGCCAGGCGGTGCCGACCCTGCGTTCGGAAAAGCCGCTGGTGGGTACCGGCATCGAGCGCGCGGTGGCGCGCGACTCGGGTGTGACGGTGAACGCCAAGCGCGGCGGCGTGATCGATCAGGTCGACGCTGGCCGCATCGTGGTACGCGCCAATGAAGCCGAGATCGGCGACAACGATCCGGGCGTGGATATCTACTCGCTGATCAAGTACACCCGCTCCAACCAGAACACCTGCATCAACCAGCGCCCGCTGGTGAACGTGGGCGATCGGGTCGAGCGCGGCGACGTGCTGGCCGACGGTCCGTCCACCGACATCGGTGAGCTGGCGCTGGGTCAGAACATGCTGGTCGCGTTCATGCCCTGGAACGGCTACAACTTCGAAGACTCGATCCTGATCTCCGAGCGCGTGGTCCAGGAAGACCGCTACACCACCATCCACATCGAAGAACTGGCCTGCGTGGCGCGCGACACCAAGCTCGGGCCGGAGGAGATTTCCGCCGACATCCCGAACGTGTCCGAGCAGGCGCTGGGCCGTCTCGACGAATCCGGCGTGGTCTACATCGGCGCCGAGGTGCGTGCCGGCGACATCCTGGTGGGCAAGGTCACGCCCAAGGGCGAGAGCCAGCTCACCCCGGAGGAAAAGCTGCTGCGTGCGATCTTCGGCGAGAAGGCGTCCGACGTGAAGGACAGCTCGCTGCGCGTGCCGCCGGGCATGGACGGCACCGTCATCGACGTGCAGGTGTTCACCCGCGACGGTATCGAGAAGGACAAGCGTGCGCGCCAGATCGAGGAGTCCGAGATCAAGCGCGTCAAGAAGGACTTCGACGACCAGTTCCGCATCCTCGAAGGTGCGATCTACGCGCGCCTGCGCACCCAGATCGTCGGCAAGGTCGCCAATGGCGGCCCGGCCGGCCTGAAGAAGGGTGCCACCATCACCGACGAATACCTGGACGGCCTCAAGAAGGACGACTGGTTTGCGATCCGCATGAAGGACGAGATCTCGGTCGAGTTCGTCGAGCGCGCGCAAAAGCAGGTCGAGGAGCACAAGGCCGAGTTCGACAAGCGCTTCATGGCCAAGCGCGCCAAGATCACCGCCGGCGACGACCTCGCCCCCGGCGTGCTGAAAATGGTCAAGGTGTATCTGGCGGTGAAGCGTCGCATCCAGCCGGGCGACAAGATGGCCGGCCGTCACGGCAACAAGGGCGTGATCTCCAACATCGTGCCGGTGCAGGACATGCCGTTCATGGCCGACGGCAACGCGGTGGACATCGTGCTCAACCCGCTCGGCGTGCCGTCGCGCATGAACATCGGTCAGGTGCTGGAGACGCATCTGGGCTGGGCTGCCAAGGGGTTGGGTCACAAGATCCAGCGCATGCTGGAGGCGCAGGCCAAGGTGACCGATCTGCGCAAGTTCCTCGACGAGATATACAACCACGACCGCAAGAGCATCGGGCAGCGCGTCGACCTGTCGCAATTCAGCGACGCCGAGTTGCTGGGCCTGGCGCGCAACCTCACCAGCGGCGTGCCGATGGCAACGCCGGTGTTCGACGGCGCCCACGAGGCCGAGATCAAGGCGATGCTGAAGCTGGCCGATCTGCCGGTCAGCGGTCAGACCACGCTGTTCGATGGCCGCACTGGCGAAGCCTTCGATCGCCCGGTCACGGTGGGCTACATGCACATGCTCAAGCTCAATCACCTCGTGGACGACAAGATGCACGCGCGTTCCACCGGCCCGTACTCGCTCGTCACCCAGCAGCCGTTGGGCGGCAAGGCGCAGTTCGGCGGTCAGCGCTTCGGCGAGATGGAAGTCTGGGCGCTGGAGGCTTATGGCGCCGCGTACACGTTGCAGGAAATGCTCACCGTCAAGTCCGACGACGTGCAGGGCCGCAACCAGATGTACAAGAACATCGTCGATGGCGAGCACGAGATGACTGCTGGCATGCCCGAATCGTTCAACGTGCTGGTCAAGGAGATTCGCTCCCTGGCCATCAACATCGAACTCGAAGAGCACCGCTGAGCGCGCGCTGAAGAACCCAGGGCCGGACGGGGCGCAACCCCGGCCGGCACATGAGGGCCGATACGGACGACGGCCCTCGCATCAGGAGATCCCCCATGAAAGATCTGCTCAATCTGTTCAACCAGCAGCGCCAGTCGCTGGACTTCGACGCGATCAAGATCGCGCTCGCTTCGCCCGACCTGATCCGCTCGTGGTCGTTCGGCGAAGTGAAGAAGCCCGAAACCATCAACTACCGCACCTTCAAGCCCGAACGCGACGGTCTGTTCTGCGCCGCCATCTTCGGACCGATCAAGGACTACGAGTGCCTGTGCGGCAAGTACAAGCGCATGAAGCACCGCGGCGTCGTGTGTGAGAAGTGCGGCACCGAGGTCACCCTGGCCAAGGTGCGCCGCGAGCGCATGGGCCACATCGACCTGGCCAGCCCGGTCGCGCACATCTGGTTCCTCAAGTCGCTGCCCTCGCGCATCGGCCTGATGCTGGACATGACGCTCCGCGAGATCGAGCGCGTGCTGTACTTCGAGGCCTTCGTGGTCATCGACCCGGGCATGACGGAGCTGCAGCGCGGCCAGCTGCTCTCGGACGAGGCCTACCTGGAGGCCATCGAGGCGCACGGTGACGAGTTCGACGCCCGCATGGGTGCCGAGGCCGTCCACGAGCTGCTGAAGACCATGGACCTGGCCCACGAGATCGTCACGGTCCGCGAGGAGATGGGTTCCACCTCCTCGGAGACCAAGATCAAGCGGCTGGCCAAGCGCCTGAAGCTGATCGAGTCGTTCATGGAGTCCGGCAACCGTCCCGAGTGGATGGTGATGACCGTGCTGCCCGTGCTCCCGCCGGACCTGCGCCCGCTCGTCCCGCTGGACGGCGGCCGCTTCGCGACGTCGGACCTCAACGACCTCTACCGCCGCGTCATCAACCGCAACAACCGCCTGCGCCGCCTGCTCGAGCTCTCGGCCCCGGACATCATCGTCCGCAACGAGAAGCGCATGCTGCAGGAGGCCGTGGACGCCCTGCTGGACAACGGCCGCCGCGGCCGTGCCATCACCGGCACCAACAAGCGCCCGCTGAAGTCGCTGGCCGACATGATCAAGGGCAAGCAGGGCCGGTTCCGCCAGAACCTGCTCGGCAAGCGCGTCGACTACTCCGGCCGCTCGGTCATCGTGGTCGGCCCGACGCTGCGCCTGCACGAATGCGGCCTGCCGAAGAAGATGGCGCTCGAGCTGTTCAAGCCCGTCATCTTCGCGAAGCTGCAGCGCCGTGGCCTCGCCACCACGATCAAGGCTGCGAAGAAGCTGGTCGAGCGTGAAGAGGCCGAGGTGTGGGACATCCTCGAGGAGGTCATCCGCGAGCATCCGGTCCTGCTCAACCGCGCCCCGACCCTGCACCGCCTCGGCATCCAGGCCTTCGAGCCGGTGCTGATCGAGGGCAAGGCGATCCAGCTCCACCCGCTGGTGTGCGCGGCCTTCAACGCCGACTTCGACGGCGACCAGATGGCCGTCCACGTGCCCCTCTCGGTGGAGGCGCAGATGGAGGCCCGCGTGCTCATGATGAGCACGAACAACATCCTCTCGCCGG
>JANRIF010000099.1:0-4887 GCA_033765245.1 Lysobacteraceae bacterium | reverse complement strand
GAGGCCGGGACTGGGGACTCGGGACTGGGGACTCGGAGAGCAAAAGCAAAAGCGGAGGCTCGCAAGCTTGTCGTCCCGAGTCCCGAGTCCCGAGTCCCGAGTCCCGAGTCCCGAGTCCCGAGTCCCGAGTCCCGAGTCCCGGCTTCACCAAGCCCCGGCAGCTTGTGCATCTCCCCCACCCAAGCTAAGTTAGGCGGCCGCTCCGTCCGGAGCCGGCGCACTGCCGCACCCGATAGCGGTGGGCCATTCCAAGGGGAGAGCGATGTTCAAAGACCTGTTCCTCACCAAGCCGATCGCACCGGCCGGCCATGTCGACGCCGGTGAACCGGTTGAAGGCAGCCTGCAGGGCGAAATCACCCTCAAGCGCACGCTCACCGCGCGGCAATTGATGCTGCTGGGTATCGGCGCGATCATCGGCGCCGGTATCTTCGTGATGACCGGTACCGCCGCCGCCAACTACGCCGGGCCCGCGGTGATCCTGAGTTTCGTCATCGCCGGCACTGCCTGCGCCTTCGCCGGCCTGTGCTATGCCGAGTTCGCGGCGATGCTGCCGGTCTCCGGCAGCGCCTATTCGTATGCGTATACCACGCTGGGCGAATTCGTCGCCTGGTTCATCGGCTGGAATCTGGTGCTGGAATACCTGTTCGCTGCTTCCACGGTGGCGGTGGGCTGGTCCGGCTACATGAACAGTCTGCTCGGAACGCTGGGCATGGCGTTGCCGACGGCGCTGTCGTCGGCCCCGCTGACGTTGGTGAACGGTTCGGTGGTGATGACCGGCGCTCTCGTCAACCTTCCGGCAGTGTTGATCGTGGCGGCCATCAGCGGCCTGGTCTACGTCGGCATTTCGCAATCGGCGTGGGTGAACTCGATCATCGTCACCATCAAGGTGGTGGTGATCCTGCTGTTCCTCGCGTTCAGCATCCAATTCGTCAATCCCGACAACTGGGTGCCATTCATTCCCGACGCGATCGTGGACGAACACCAGGTTTCGCGCTTCGGCTTCCAGGGCGTGATTCGCGCCTCGGCGGTGGTGTTCTTCGCGTACATCGGCTTCGATGCGGTATCCACCGCCGCTGGCGAGGCACGCAATCCACAGCGCGACATGCCGATCGGCATCCTCGGCTCGCTGGTGTTCTGCACCATCCTCTACATCGCGATGGCAGCGGTGTTGACCGGCATGCTGCCTTACTCGCAACTGGGCACCGCCAAGCCGGTAGCCACCGCCCTCGCCGCTTACCCCAGCCTGCTGTGGCTCAAGACGCTGGTGGAAGTCGGCGCGATCGCCGGCCTGTCGTCGGTAATCCTGGTGATGCTGATGGGTCAGCCGCGCATCTTCTACGCGATGGCGAAGGATGGCTTGATGCCCCGGTTGTTCGGGCGCGTGCACCCCAAGTTCCAGACCCCCTACCTCGGCACCGTGGTGGTGGGCGTGGTGGCCGCCGCTCTCGCCGGCTTGCTGCCGATCGACGTGCTGGGCGATCTGGTGTCGATGGGCACGCTGCTGGCGTTCGCCACCGTATGCATCGGCGTACTGATCCTGCGGCGTACCCGCCCCGACCTGCGGCGTCCCTTCCGGGTGCCGGTGGCAGCGGTGCTGTGTCCGCTTGGCGCGGCTGCTTGCCTGTACCTGTTCTGGCAGCCGTTCACCGAGCATTGGCACCTGATGGGTGGCTGGACCCTGATCGGCATGCTGATCTACTTCGGCTACGGTTACCGGCATAGCCGGTTGCGCCTGCGTAGCTGATCGCTGCGATTCCTTGGTACTGGCAACGGCGCGGTCATTCCGCGCCGTTGCTGTATTGGGTATGGCGAATCCGAGCCCCAATCGATGAGCGCGCGCCGGGCAGCGCGCAGCGGGCCGCTTTGGCGCGGCTATTCCAGGCCGCTCTCGCTTGTCGGCATCGCATCGCCATTCGTGCCGGCTTCGCCCGCTCCGGCGTCCGCATTCGCCGCAGCACTGTCGGGCTCGCTGTCGGCGCGATTTCTAAGAGCTTCCGGCAGCGCCTTGCGCGCTTGCGCGCCCATGTCGGCCAGGGCATGTATCTGCAGCACGATGCTGCCCTTGCCGCCCTCGGTGATGCGACGCAAGGCGCTCGAATGCGCCTTGCTGGCGCGCTCCAACTGCGTCCCGATCGCCTCCAGCTCGTCCACCAACAGTGCGAAGTTGTCGTGCAGCAGACCGGCGCGCCGGGCAATTTCGATGGCATTGATGTTGCGCCGCTCCACCTTCCACAGGTGCGCCACGGTGCGCAGCGTGGCGAGCAAGGTGCTGGGGCTGACCAGCGCGATGTTGCGGCCCAGCGCGTAGGCGTAAAGGCCGTCTTCCGCGCGCACCGCCTCGATGAACGCCGCTTCGACCGGCACAAACATCAACACGAAATCGAGCGTGCGGATGCCGGGCACCTCGGTATAAGCGCGACCGGAAAGCCCATCGATGTGCCGCTTGATCGAGAGCACATGCTCGCGCAGAGCGGCAGCCCTAGATTCGGGTTCGATGCTGGCGACCATGCGTTCGTATGCGAGCAACGACACCTTGGCGTCGATCACCAGGTCCTTGTCGTCCGGCAAGCGCACGATCACATCGGGACGCGCGCGGCCGCCATCGCCGTCGGCAAAACTTTCCTGCGTCAGGTATTCGCGCCCCGCCTGCAGACCCGACGCTTCCAGCACCCGCTCCAGCACCATCTCGCCCCAGGCACCCTGCGCCTGGCTGTCGCCCTTGAGCGCACGGGTGAGGTTGATCGCATCCAGGCTGATGCGTTCGTTGAGTTGCTTGAGCCCTTCGATTTGTTGCGACAACACGCCGCGTTCGCGCTGCTCGGCAGCATGCGTGTGGTTGATCACGTCGCGAAACTCCTTGATCTGCAACTTCAAGGGGTCCAGCAAGCTGCCAATCTGCTTTTCGCTGTGTTCGCCGAATTGTCTGGCGCGGTCTTCGAGCACACGATTGGCCAGGTTCTGGAAGGTTTCGCCGAGCCGGACCTCGGCCTGTTGCAGGCTTTCCAATTGCCGCGCGTGCGCCCGCTGCTGTTCCTCCAGGCGGGCACTAAGTTCGGACACGCGCGCATCGCCGGCGGCCTGCGCCGCACGCGCCGCCTCAACACCGCTTTCCAGACGGTCGGCACGCGCGCGCCAATCGTCGCGCTCGCGGCGCGCACCGAGCAATGCGTCGTCGCGCGCCGACAATTCGGGCTCGCGCTCGCTGCGCCCCGCCGCCTTGCCGCGCGCGTGAAAGATCGCCGCGCCCGCGGCAAACCCGAGCACGATCGACAACCCCATCCATCCCAACGACACGTCCATGCCTCTCCCGCCTCACCAGCGCAAGGTTGATTCTACGTGGCGAAGTCTCGTCACGTGAGGTGCGCTTTTGCTGCGAATGCCGCAAACGACGAGGCCCGCATCCTGCGGGCCTCGTCGAATGATCCATGGAAGAACTGGCGGATCAGGCCTTCTTGGCCCACGCCGAACACCAACCCTTGGCCTTGACGCTGTGACCCGGGAACAGTGCGCACGGACCGGAGGCCGCGCCAGCGGCGGCCTGGTAGAACTGGCAGTTGGCGCAACTGCTGCCCGCCTTGAAGCTGGGATGCTTCACGGTGGCGGCGTCATCAGCGTAGCCCAGCGCCTTGGCCTGCGGATTGTCCAGCGGCAGCGCGGGAAGATCCTGGGCCTGGGCTGGGTTGTTCAGCAGGCGCGCACCGAGCGGCAGCGCGCTGGCGGCGACCGCCATGTTGAAGAGGAAGCGACGACGCGACGGAGTGGAATCGTTCATGAAAGTACCTCAGCGGAGAAGTTGGCGTAGTCTATCTCGCCAGCGTGAATGCGAGGTTGACGGGCATCAACCAAACCCGTTTTCAATCCGCTGGTTGCGAACAATTCGCGTTCGCCGATAGCGCGGCTCGGAGTGGATCGGCGCGCAATGCACGGTGTGCATTGAGTACACTGATCCTATGAGCCTCCCCTACGACCCTCAACTGCTGCATAGCCGCGCCCAGACTCTGGTCGATCTGACCCGGATGCTCTCTGCGCGCGGCTGGACGCCGGCCACCAGCAGCAACTTCTCGATGCGTCTGGATGAACGCCATGCCGCGATCACGGTGTCCGGGCGCGACAAGGGCCGGCTGAGCACCGACGACATCATGGTGGTGGATGCCGATGGCCGCGCCGTGGCCAGCGAGTTGCAACCATCGGCGGAAACGCTGCTACACGTACACCTGTACCGCCGGCTGCCGGCAGTGAATTGCGTACTGCACACCCACTCGCACACGCAAACGGTGGCTTCGCGCCTGTATGCGGGAGGCGGGCGGGTGCATTTCGAAGGTTACGAGCTGATCAAGGCGATTGCCGGCAACACCACCCACGACGCCACCCTGACGCTGCCGGTACTGCCCAACACCCAGGACATGACCACGCTCGCCGCGCAGGTGGAAACGCTGCTCGATGCCGGCCCGTTGTGGGGCTATCTGATCGACGGTCACGGGCTGTATGCCTGGGGCCGCAGCGCTAACGAGGCATGCCGCCATCTGGAAGCCTTCGAGTTCCTGCTGGGTTGCGAACTCGACCTGTTGCGGATCGCACCGCAGCGCGCCAGCCGGCTGGGCTGATCGCCAGTGAACAATCCGCGCATCGACTGCAGCCCTTCACGCGCGCCCGCGGCGGCACCATGCGCTGCGTGTGTTTCTCCTGCCGTGAGGTACCCGACATGAGTCGATTGCGTATTTACGACGAATCCAACCCGAGCACGCCGATTCTGGAGACCCGCAACCACCCCGTGATCGGAGACACCCTCGGTCTGGCCGGTGTGTGCTTCGAACGCTGGCGCTCGCACATCCACCTGGCGCCGGGCGCCTCGCAGGAAACCGTGATCGCCGCCTATCGGCGCGATAT
>JANRIF010000089.1:0-2427 GCA_033765245.1 Lysobacteraceae bacterium | reverse complement strand
CCGGCAAACCAGGCCTGCGGGCCGTAGGTGTACCACTCGCCGAAGGTGCCGCCGAAGGCGATGTGCTGGTGCAGGCGGAAGGCGGGCAGGGCGGGCAGCAACGGGAACAGCATGAACTTGATCAGTGGATGATCGAGCCGGCGCTGGGTGCTTGCGGCGCGGTTCGCGGCATGCTCGGCGCGGCGGTCGTCGCGGTGCCCGGCCCAACGTGCCGGCGATCCGGCGGCTGCCAGTGCCTGATGCAATGCTTGCGGATCGGCCAGCGCGATGCCGTGCGTCCAGCGTCGCCCGGAGCCGAGTTGCAGGTCGACGCCACTGCGTGGCAGCGCAAGCCGCCACACGCGAAGCTGGGCGATCTCGTGCAAGGGGATTTCTATCCGTTGCGCCGACTGCTCCAGCAGCAGCATGCCGGCCTCGATGCGCGCGCGCGCGGCGAAGGCGCGCTGGATCGCCCAGGCGGCAACGGCCGGCGCCACCACCGCGTAGCCGAAGCGCGCGATCTGCGCCAGCGAGTTCACTTGCAACCCTTCGCGCAACAGCATGTCGAGCAGCATCCACGCCAGGCCGGCACCCGCCGCCGCGCGCAGCAGCGCTGCCGCCATGCGCCAGGGCGGGGTCAGCAACACCACATCGGCAGCGAAGACTTGGGACGAGCGTGCGGCCGCCCCAACGTTGCGACGGTCCAGCGCGCGCCACACTTCGCGCAACGCCAGCCACAGCAGCAACGCCAGCCCCGCTTTGCCCACCCAATCGCCCCAGCGCAGCATCAGCGTGGTGGTGGGGCGTTCGCGCACCGGAATCTCGCCCACCAGCACCGCCTGCTGGCCCATCTCGGTGTGAGTAACCACCTCACCCGATTCATCGACGATCGCGCTCATGCCATTGGTGGTGGCACGCAATTGCGGCAGGCGCGTCTCGATGCTGCGGAAGGACGCTACCGCCAGATGCAACTGCGCGCCTTGCGGATGATGGGTGAACCACGAATCGTTCGACAGCCCCAGGATGGCTTGGGCGCCGAGGCGCGCGCCGTCGATGGCGAGCGCGCTGCGCACGTCGTCGAGGCAGATCAGCGGCAGCACGTTGACCTCGCGGCCATCGGCGGTGCGCAGCGGAAACACCCGCGCGCCGTCGCCCGCGCGCCAGTTGCCGGTCCAGGGCAATGCGCGTCGCAGCAGCGGGCCATCCAGCCAGGCGGGCACGATTTCGGTGAGCGGAAACGGGTGGGTCTTGCGGTAATGGCCCAGCAAGCCCTTACCCGGCGCCACGAACGCCGCGGTGTTGTACTCGCCCGCGGCATCCAGGTCGTAGGTGCCGAACACCAGCGGTACGCCGATGGTGTCCACGAACCCGAGAATTTCGCGATCCAGTGCCGCGCCGTCCTCACTCTTGGGCGAGCCGAAGGTGGTGGGATACACCGTCTCCGACCACAGCAGCGCCTCGGCGCCCTGCTCGCGCACCGCGTAGTCGGACATCGTGTAGTGGGTGTCCAGCACCTGACGGATCACCGCGTAGGCACCTTGTTCCCGACGCAGGCGTTCGTAGTCGGTGATGTTCGACTGGATCAGACCGATGCGGATGGAATCCGCTGGCTCGGCCAGCAGCGGCTGCAACGTCGAAAGGCGCCACGTGCCATAGCCCGCCATCAACGCGATCAGCGTGGCGGCGATCGCCAGCGGCCGCAGCAGCGCGCGCGCGCCCTGGCGCCAGCGGCCGATAGCCGCTGCCAGCACGTCATTGACCAACAGCAGCAGTACGCTCAAGCCGGCGGCGCCGCCCAAGTCCGCGAGCTGGCGCAGCGTTGCCGACGGCAACATGCCATGGCCCAACGTGTCGCCAAGCAGCTTCGGCAACAGCCATTCGCTGCCTACCCAGGCAGCGGCGCCGGCCAGCGCGCCAAGCATCATCCCCTGGCGACGCCCGACCCAATGCCGCGCCAGCGCAAAGGCCAACACCTGCGGTTGTAGCAGCGGTGCCAGCGCGACAAGGATGAGCATCGACGGCAGCTTGCCCAGCCCGACGTACGCCCCGAAGGCGGCACCGAACCAGGCGAACACCGCCAGCGCAAATGCCACTGTCATCAGCAACGCGCCGACCAGCGCGCCCTTCAAGGTGCGCACCGTGCCCAGCGCCAACAACCACGGCACCAGCGCAATGAACCCGAGCGGCCAGGCAATGCCGCCGCGCGCGTACAGCCCGAGCAGCAGTGCACTGCTGACAATGCCGAGCAGCGGCCAGGCGATGGTCGCCAGAGATCGCGTGCTCGTGCGTGGGGTGGATTCGGATGGGTGGGACTCAAATAAATCGGACGAAGGAATCACACACACTCCCGTAAACGCTGGGGTTCGGTCGCTTCGCGACAGCGCTCGCTGCGTGAGCGACGACGCACATCGATGTGCGAGTGCCGCGAGCGCATGGATGCGCAAGAGC
>JANRIF010000068.1:0-6657 GCA_033765245.1 Lysobacteraceae bacterium | reverse complement strand
CGACGCGAGGCGCCAGGCGGAGAAGCTGCGCAAGGCGCTGGAGGGCGAACACACCGTCATGCTGATGGGCGATCCCGAGCAGGGGCGGGGCGGGGTGGATCTCTTCATCGTGTCCGTGGCGGCGGAGAGTTTCGACGGGCTGAAACTCATCGCGCGGATGCACTCGGGCGAGGCCACGCGGCGCCTGCCGTTGCTGGCGGTGGTCGATCCCGATCACGTCAGCCGGGCGGTGCGCGCGCTTGAACTCGGCGCCCACGACATCATCTACCGCCCAGTGGACGGCGACGAACTCGCCGCCCGCGCCCGCACGCTCATCAAGCGCCGCCGCTACGTGGAGGCGCTGCGCCAATCGCTGGATCAGAGTCTGGAGTTGGCCGTGACCGACCAACTCACCGGCCTCTTCAATCGCCGCTACCTCGCAAGCCAGCTTGATCCCATGGTGCAGCGCGCCACGCGCGGCGGCGATCCCGTCTCCCTGCTGGTGGCCGACATCGACCACTTCAAGCGCATCAACGACACCTTTGGTCACCTGTACGGCGACGAGGTGCTGCTGTTGATGGCGCAACTCATGAAGCGCACGTTTCGCCACAACGATCTGTTGTTCCGCTTCGGCGGCGAGGAATTCGTGATCGTGATCGGCGCCCCCGATCGCGACGGCGCGCAGGTCGCGTTCGACAAGTTCCGGCGCGTGGTGGCGGCGTATCCGTTCCCGCAGATCGGCCAGGTCACCATCAGCCTCGGCGCCACCGAGATGGAGCAGCGTTTCATTCCGTCGGCGCTGGTCGGCCGCGCCGACGAGGCGCTGTATCGCGCCAAGCGCGACGGCCGCGATCGCCTGTACTTCTATGAGGAGCTTGCCGCCGCCGGCGAAGTGGCGTCGGTGCCTCAGCAGGGCTCGATCGAGTTGTTCTGAATGTTGTAGCGCGACGCACCGGGTGTGCGCGATGCTGCGGCACCTTGCCGCATTCCCGCACCCATCGCCGCACATTAGGCTAGGCGCAGATGGCTGGCGGTGTCGCTACACGCGCTGGCGACCACGCGCAGGTGGGGGCCTGCGCCAGCGGACCGCTCGCACGGCCTCGCTGCACTTACACATCGGGGACAGCAAGACATGCAAGGAATCGAATTCGATGGCGCCGCATCCGGCGCCGGTCGCACGCGCGCCGCGGGTGCCTTGGCGCTGGCGCTGCAGCGCCGCTCGCTGCGGGTGTGGTGCGCAACCGGCCTGAGCCTCGTTCATCTTTGCGCCTGGGCGCAGACGCCGGCGTTGCCGGGTCCGGACCCAGCCGACCAGCGCAAGCTGCCGGCGGTCACGGTGACCGGAACGCGCGAAGCCAAGGCGCTGGCGGAGACGCCGATTTCGGTGGGCACGATCGACGCGATGACCATCCGGCAGGACAAGCCCAGTCATCCGGCGCAGATCGTCAGTCAGGTGCCAGGCGTGGCGGTGGCGGTCACCAATGGCGAGGGGCACACCACGTCGATCCGTCAGCCCTTCACCACCAGTCCGGTGTATCTGTTTCTGGAAGACGGCATCCCGACCCGCGCCACCGGCTTCTTCAACCACAACGGTCTGTACGAGATCGACATCCCGCAGTCAGGCGGCATCGAGATCACTCGTGGCCCCGGCACCGCGCTGTATGGTTCGGATGCAATCGGCGGCATCATCAACGTGCTGACACGTCCTGCGGGCGATGAGACCCGGTTCGACACCTCGCTGGAGATTGGCGACCACGGCTGGATTCGCGGCCTCGGCGGCGCCAGTCTGCCCTACGCCAATGGCGGCGTACGTGCCGACTTCAACGCCACCCATACCGATGGCTGGCGCCGTGGCACCGCCTACGACCGCCAGAGCGGCATCCTGCGCTGGGATCACCAGTTCGATGCCGATACCCGGTTGCAGACCAACTTTGGGTTCTCGATCATCGATCAGGAGACCGGCGCCAACTCGCCGCTCACCCGCAACGACTTCGAAAACAACCCGCGCGCCAACTACCTGCCGATCGCGTTCCGCCAGGTCGATGCCTATCGCCTGAACAGTACCTTCGAGAAGGTGGTCGGCGACGACCTGTTCAGTCTGACCGGCTTGTATCGCGACAACAGCATGGACCTGCTGGCCTCGTTCAATCTCAACTTCGATCCCACCGTGTCGCACGTGCAGAACAAGTCGTACGGCTTCCTCGCCAAGTGGCGGCGCGAACTGCCGGAGTTCTACCGGGCCACGCTGATCGTCGGGCTCGACTACGACCGCAGCCCCGGCGGCCGCACCGAGGACCGGGTCAACGTGACGCCGATCGGTTCGGGCGCGGCGCGGCGCTTCGAGTCGTTCACTCTGGGCCCACGCATCTACGATTACGACGTGACCTATCGCGGGACTTCGCCGTACATCCACACCGAGATTTCGCCGCTGCAGCGTCTGCGTCTGACTGCCGGGTTGCGCTATGACGATCTGCGTTATCGCTTCGACAATGCGTTCGATCCCGCGCCGTTGCGGGTGGTCTCGCCGTTCCCGGGCACCCGCTTCTTCGGGCAGGTGGCCGACACCTCAGTCAGCTTCGACCGCTTCAGCCCGAAGTTCGGCGCCACCTTCGAGTTGACCCCGCACGCACATCTGTACGGATCGTGGAACCACAGTTTCCGCGCGCCGTCCGAAGGCCAGTTGTTCCGCCCCTCGGCCGGCAACACCGCCGCCGCCGCGCAGGCGCTGGCGGACTCGGCGTTGTCGCTGAAGCCGATCAAGGCCGAGCAGATCGAGTTTGGCGTGCGCGGCGAGGTGGGCGCGTTCAACTACGATGCGGTGGTATACGACCTGCGCAAGGATGACGACATCGTGTCGTTGCGCGACAACGTCACCAACTTCGTGCAGTCGGTGAACGCCGGCAAGACCAAACATCGCGGCATCGAGGTGGGGGCGGGGGCCGCCATCGTCGAGGGGCTGCGGTTGGACACCGCGTATTCCTACGCCAAGCACACCTACCAGCAATGGGACACCAGCGGCGGCAACTTCACCGGCAACGAAATCGAATCGGCGCCACGCACGCTGATCAATTCGCGCCTGACCTGGAATCCGGTGGCGGACGCGCGTCTGCAGTTCGAGTGGGTGAAGATCGGCTGGTATTGGCTGGACGCCGCTAACACCGCCAAGTACAACGGCCATAGCGTGTTCAATCTGCGCGGCAACTGGAAACTCAACGACACCTTTGCCTTGTTCGGCAGCATCAGCAACCTCGCCAACAAGCGCTATGCTGACAGCGCGCAAATACGTTCCGGCGAATCGGTGTTTTCGCCGGCGCTGCCGCGGACGTACGTGGGAGGCATCGAGGTCACGTGGTGATGCGAACGGCTATCGCGGTCGTCGGGTTGTGTTCGGCATGGCTGGCAATGGCGACCCCGGCGCCGGAGCAGCATGCCGGGCACGCCCCGGCCGTGCCCGCAGGCATGGCGGCGCGCGCGGATATGGGTGCATCCGCCGCCTTCGCCAGCGACGGCACCTTGTGGGCCGTGCACAAGCAAGGCGGTCACGCGGTGATCCGACGCTCGGCCGATCGCGGTGCTTCCTGGTCGGCGCCGGTGGCGGTGAACGGCGATGCCGAGCAGGTCGCCGCCGACGGCGATTCGCGGCCGAAGCTCGCGCTGGGCAAGGGCGATGCGCTGTACGTGAGTTGGACACGCCCGCTGTCCAAGCCCTACACCGGCGAGGTGCGCTTCGCGCGCTCGCTCGATGGCGGCGCAAGCTGGAGTGCGGCGATCACCGTGCATGCCGATCGCCAGGAGATCACCCACCGTTTCGATGCGTTGACGGTGGATGACCAGGGTCGCATCTTCGTGGCGTGGATCGACAAGCGCGACCAGGCATTGGCGCGCGCAGCCGGCCGGGAGTATCGCGGCGCTGCGGTGTATTTCGCGGTGTCCGACGATGGCGGCGCCAGCTTCCGCGGCGATTTCAAGGTGGCGGAAAACAGTTGCGAGTGCTGCCGCATCGCCCTGCTGGCGCAGCCCGATGGCGGTGTGCTGGCAATGTGGCGCCATGTGTTCGAGCCCAACATCCGCGACCACGCCATGGCGACGCTCAAACCCGATGGCAGCGTCGGGCCGATGCGTCGCGCCACCTTCGATAACTGGGCCATCGACGCCTGCCCACACCATGGGCCGGCGCTGGCGCGTGACGACGCCGGCGCTCTGCACGCGGTATGGTTCGACCTGGGCGCGCAATTCCCCGGCGTCTCCTACGGGCGCCTGCTCGATGGCACGGTGCAGGGCCAGCGCCAAGTGGGCGAGGACAGCGCCGAGCACGCCGACATCGCGGCGAGTGGGCAACGCATCGCGGTGGCGTGGAAGGCCTTCGACGGCGAGCGCACACAGTTGCGCGCGATGCGCTCCGACGACGGCGGGCAGAGTTGGCGCACGCTCGATCTGGTCAGCACCGGCGACATGTCCGATCAGCCGCGTTTACTGAGTCATGACGGACGCTTCTACGTGTTCTGGAACACTCGCGAGCACCCGTTGTGGGTGGTGCCGCTGCCATGATCGGGGTGCGCGCCACCGCCTGGCTTGCCTGCGCGTTGTTGTCGATCGGTGCCGCGCGCGCCGGAAATCCGCTAGCGCCGGCCGATCCGGTGCGCGCGTTCGAGCGCCACAGCGTGCAGGCGATTCGTGATGCTCATGCCGGCCAGGCGTTCGTGCTGGCGATGTGGTCGGTGTACTGCGAGCCGTGTCGCGATGAACTCGCCACGCTCGGCCGCTTCAAGGCGGCGCGTCCACACGTGCCCGTGGTGCTGGTGGCAGCCGATCCACCGGAGGATGCTGCCGCGATCCGGGCGATGCTGGCGCAGTACGACCTTGCCGGGGTGGAGACTTGGGCGTTTGCCGACGCCTTCGTCGAACGCCTGCGCTATGCCGTGGACCCACGTTGGCGCGGCGAGCTACCGCGCACTTACTTCTACGACGCCGAGCACCGCGCCAGCGCCGTCAGCGGGCGCGTCGATGCCGTGCAACTCTCCGACTGGCTGGACCGCACCGCGCCATCGCACTGACGCACACCGATATCGCCAAACGCAAAAGCCCGCTCCTGCACGAGCGCGCGCGCGACAGACGCGGCAAGCGGGCAAGTGCCTGTCGCCCGCAAGCGGCCTCCCACAAAAGCGCCGCGCCTTTTCCCGAGTCCCGAGTCCCGAGTCCCGAGTCCCGAGTCCCGAGTTCCGAGTCCCGAGTCCCGAGTTCCGAGTCCCGAGTCCCGAGTCCCCAGTCCCGAGTCCCCAGTCCCGGGCCACATCCCATCAAACCAATCCTTGCCCCGCACGGGCCGATCGCTCACCATCGGGGATTGGCCGCGTCGGCGCCTGGATATCGGGCCGGGTCGCCCGCATCTGTATCTTTGTCCTTCGCTTGCCGGGTCGCTCCATGAGCCACAGCTTCACCATTGCCGAAACCCTGCTGCTGGCCCCATCGGGTGTGGCGGCCTCCGATCTGGAGCGCGCGTTCGGCGTGCTGCTTGGCCCTGGCATCGATTTTGGCGATCTGTATTTCCAGCACGCCCGGCGCGAGAGCTGGTCGATGGAGGATGGCATCGTCAAGGACGGCAGCCACGCCATCGAACAGGGTGTGGGTGTGCGTGCGGTGAGCGGGGAGAAGACCGGGTTCGCCTATTCCGACGAGATCAATCTGGAGGCGTTGCTGGAAGCGTCGCGCTCGGCGCGCAGTATTGCGCGCGATGGGCTCAGCACCAGCATGCGTCCGCTGCAGCGCGGTCTCACTCGCGGCTTGTACGGTACCGACGATCCGATCGACGGCATGGCGGTGGAGCACAAGCTGGCCGCATTGCGCACGGTGGATACCCTGCTGCGTGGGCTCGACCCGCGCGTGAAGCAAGTGATGGTGGGGCTCAGCGGCGGCATCGATACGATGCTGGTGGCGCGCAGCGACGGTCTGCTGGCGGCGGATGTGCGGCCGCTGGTGCGCTTCAACGTGAGCGTGATCGTGGAGCAGGGCGGGCGCCGCGAGACCGGCTACTCCGGCGGCGGTGGGCGTTACGGCTATGCCGAGTTGCTGGGCGAGGGCCGGCCCGAGCGCTGGGCGCGTGAAGCGCTGCGGCAGGCGCTGGTGAACCTGGACGCGGGGCCGGCGCCGGCCGGGCCGATGACCGTGGTGCTGGGTCCGGGCTGGCCCGGCGTGTTGCTGCACGAGGCGGTCGGTCACGGACTGGAAGGCGACTTCAATCGCAAGGGTACCTCCACGTATGCCGGCCGTATCGGCGAGCAGGTGGCGGCGAGCGGGGTCACCATCGTCGACGACGGCACACTGGCGCAGCGGCGCGGCTCGCTCAACGTCGATGACGAGGGCAATCCCAGCCGTTGCAACGTGCTGATCGAGGACGGCGTGCTGCGCGGCTACATGCACGACGCGCTCAGCGCCCGTCTGTCGGGGGTGAGCCCCACCGGCAACGGCCGCCGCGAGAGCTTTGCGCATATGCCGATGCCGCGCATGACCAACACCTACATGCTGCCGGGCGCGCACGATCCCGGCGAAATCCTGCGCTCGGTCAAGCGCGGCCTGTATGCCGCCAACTTCGCTGGCGGGCAGGTGGACATCACCAGCGGTCGTTTCGTGTTCAGCACGTCCGAGGCGTATCTGATCGAGGACGGCCGCATCACCCGTCCG
>JANRIF010000061.1:0-13470 GCA_033765245.1 Lysobacteraceae bacterium | reverse complement strand
GGCCGTTGCCGGCGAATCCGGCAAGCCCGGCAGCGCCATGGCGTACACCCACAACGTCACCGTGGACCTCGCCGAGAACCAGATTGCCGCGCGACTCGACAGCGTGCGCGAAGCCTGCAGTTCCGGGCGCCACGGCAGTTGCGCGCTGCTGTACAGCGAGGTGTTCAGCAGCGACTATCCGCGTGGTCAGGTCACCCTGCGCATCGTCCCCGAAGGCGTGGCGCCGATGGTCGCCATGGCTGCCGAAGGCGCGCACGTCAGCGCCCGCAGCACCCGCGCCGAAGACCTTTCCACCGCCGTCGCCGACACCCAACGCCAGAAGGCGCAACTCACCCGCGAGCACGAACGCCTGTTGGCATTTCAGGATCGCAAGGATCTTCAAGTCGGCGAACTCATCGCCCTCGCCAGCGCCCTGGCAAGTGTCGAAACCAGCTTGCAACAAACCGAACAGACCACCACCGATCAACAACAACGCATCGAATCCAACCAGCTCACGATCCACTTCACCGCCCCAGCCAACACCTCGCGCTGGGAACCCATCGCCGACGCCTTCACCAACGTCCCCGCCTCACTCGCCGACGGAATCGCCGAAGCCGTGGAGATGTTCGCCTTCAGCCTGCCCTTCGTCCTGATCGCGTTTCCGCTGGCGCTGCTGTGGCGGTGGTTGTGGCGGCGGGTGACTGCGCAGCGCTGACGCATTGGCCGGCAAGCTGATCGAAGCACGTCATACCATCCTGTACTCTGCAGAATGACAGGAGCCGCTTTATGTCAGGAAAATATGAACCGTTGAGGCAGCATCTGCGACAATTGCCGCAATGCACTAACAACGTGACGCTGTCATTTTCAAACATCGAGAGGATCATTGAATCTCGCTTGCCGAAATCTGCCTCGGACCACCGTCCGTGGTGGGCAAATCAAGTGGACGTCACCAACAGACCCCAAGCAGCGGCTTGGCTGGAAGCGGGCTTCAAGGTCGAAGCCGTGCACCAGGGTGACGCTAATTCTTGGGTCCGCTTTGTTCGAGGCGGAGCGGGTGGCGGGGCATAGGGGATGCTCTGAACACGTTTCTTCCAGCGTCATTGCGAGCGCAGCGAAGCAATCCAGCGCTTTGATCTTCCGAATATTTCTGGATTGCCACGTCGCTTCGCTCCTCGCAATGACAACTTGTGCAGACCCTACTTATGGGCAAGATGCGCGGACTAGCTGACGACAGCGCATGCGTCACCAAGCGCATGAACTACACTTCGCCCCTTGCCCCCGCAGGAACCTGCCAGTGAACACCCCCGGCCTTCTTCGCTCCACCGCCCTCGCGCTACTGCTCGCCGCCTCGTCGCTTTGCGCCGCCGAATCGCCAGCAGCGGCACCGGTCACGCCAATGACCCCCGACATCGCCCCCGCCTACGACACCCTCCGCCCGCAGGCGGACTTCATCAAGCGTGTCGAGATGGTTCCGATGCGCGATGGGGTGAAGTTGTACACGGTGATCTTCATGCGCAAGGGCACGCACGATCAGCCGATCCTGCTGTCGCGCACGCCGTACGATGCCAAGGGTTCGACCGAGCGCACGGCGAGTCAGACGCTGACGGAAGTGCTGCCGGCGATGGATGCGGTGTTTGTCGATGACGGCTACATCCGCGTGTATCAGGACATCCGCGGTCTGCACGGCTCCGAGGGCGAGTTCGTGATGAACCGGCCGCTGGCGGGGCCGCTGAACGCGAGCAAGATCGACGAGTCCACCGATGCCTACGACACCATCGACTGGTTGGTGAAGCATGTGCCGGAGAGCAACGGCAAGGTCGGCATCATCGGCTCCAGCTATCTGGGCTTCACCGCGCTGATGGCCGAGATCGATCCACATCCGGCTCTGAAGGCGGCGGCGCCGCAGAGCCCGATGGTGGATGGCTGGATGGGCGACGACTGGTTCCACAACGGCGCATTCCGCAACCCCAGCATCGATTATGCGGTGCAGATGAGCACGGACAAGGGCAAGGGCGCGCCGCCGCCGGTCGGGGTGGGCGATCAGTACACGCGCTATCTGCAAGCCGGTTCCAGCGGCGACTACATCCGGCAATGGGGGCTGGAGGGTTTTCCGTTTGTGCAAAAGCTGATGCAGAACCCGGCCTACACCGCGTTCTGGTCGCAGCAGGCGGTGGACAAACTGATGGCGGCGCGGCCGCTGACCGTGCCGACGATGCTGATAGTGGGCCAGTGGGACCAGGAGGATTCCTACGGCGCGCCGGCGGTGTATCGCGCGCTGGAACCCAAGGACAAGAACAACGACATGGTGTCGCTGGTGATCGGCCCATGGCGCCACTCCGGCGTCAATCACTACGGCTATGACCTGGGCGCGTTGACCTTCACCGGCGACACCGCCGACGAGTTCCGCCGCGCTTACCTCAAGCCGTTCTTCGATCACTATCTCAAGGGCGCGCCGGACCCGCACACGCCACCGGTGCTCACCTACGCCACCGGCGCGAACCGCTGGAACGCATCGCCGCACTGGCCGATGGGCACACCGACGCCGTTGTATCTCACGGCGGACTTCGGCGCGTCCTTCACCGCGCCGGACAGCGCCGGCCACGACGACTACGTCTCCGATCCGTCCAAGCCGGTACCATTCATTCCGCGCCCGATCGACATGTCCGACGGCACGCAGTGGAAGCCGTGGCTGGTGCACGATCAGCGCTTCGTCTCCGATCGCCCCGACGTGCTGATGTACCAGAGCGCGCCATTGCAGGCGCCGCTGCACATCATGGGCGCGCCCGACGTACACCTGTTCGCCGCCACCAGCGGCAGCGACAGCGACTGGGTGGTGAAGCTGATCGACGTGTACCCGGACACCTCGCCCGAACCCGCCGTGCAGGGCTCAAAGCCCGGTATGGCCGGCTTCGAGCTGCCGGTGGGCATCGAGATCTTCCGTGGCCGCTACGTGCATGGCTTCGCCACACCGCAAGCTCTCACACCCGGCAAGGTCGAGGAATACCGCTTCGAACTGCCGCACGTCGATCACGTGTTCCTGCCCGGACATCGCATCGCGGTGCAGGTGCAGTCCAGCCTGTTCCCGCTCTACGACCGCAACCCGCAAACCTGGGTCGACAACATCTTCAATGCCAAGCGCGGCGATTATCAGCCTGCCACGCAGAGCATCCATCGCGGGCCGGGACAGGCGAGCCGGGTGGTGTTGCCGGTGGTGGAGTAAGGGGTCTTGGACGCCGCGTTCTCCCGCCCAGGCGGGACAGGGTGAACAAGCGGGTGTCGGCTCTCCGCGGCGCTCGGACCCGCACATCCGACCGATTCGCGCCCGTCCGGCACCCACTTGCCGAGCGGGCATACCCACAGCCGCGTCGCGGCACTCACAACCCGATTCGGGTGCGAGTACCTCTTAACTTTGGCGTCGTCGGCTCCACGCCTGCGGCGCTTGAGCCGACGCCCTCAGGTCAGCGCCATCGAGGTCAGATGCTCAACGCCGCACGCTGGCGCTCGCGCACGCGGTTGGTGATGTACAGCACCGCCAGCATGCCGCAGGTGATGGCGAAGATGCCGAGTCCCAGTTGTTCGCCGCCAATCACCATGCCGACCGCAGGCATGGCGCCGTCGGCGTTCGGCACAAAACTGGCGGCGGCCATGCCGGTGTAGTGCATGCCGCATACCGCCACGCCCATCACCAGCGCGCTGCCCATCATTTGCGCCATGCCGCGCAGGTTGAACGCAAGCCACAATGCCGCCGCCGATGCCACGATACCGATCGCGACCGACATCGCCACCAGTCCGGTGTCGTACACAGTGGTGGCGGGCATCACCATTGCCGCCATGCCCGAATAATGCATGCCGGAGACGCCAAGGCCCATGATCACTGCGGCAACGGTCAGGCGCGCGTACGAAAACACCCCGCGCTTGCCTGCCAAGCCCAGGCCGGCCATGCATGCCACCACGCCGATGATTGCCGATGCCGCCGTCAACCAAAGCCCGTAGGTGACCGGCATGTCCATCCGGCACGCCAGCATCGCGATGAAATGCATCGACCAGATTGCGCCGCCGCCCATCGCGACGCCAGCCAGCGCGATCGAGGTCCAACGATCCCGGTCGTTGCGCGCGGCCGGAATCGCCACCGCCAACTGCAGCGCGCTGAACGACCCCAGCACGGATACCAGGTAGGACAGGCCGATCAATACGACGTCATGGTTGCATTGCGTGGTGAACATGCGGACCCCCTTGTGATGAATGCGATCGCGTCGCCGCCTGGGCGTTTGCGACGCTTCTCGAACGAACCGCGGCCGTCAGCCGTTGATGGTGAAAGTGCAGCACTCGTGCCCCATGCCGCGGCAGCGCGTCTCGTGACTGACCACCGGACGCCCTTCGCCGCACTCGGCCAGTACGCCTTCCAGATAGCCGCGGAAGAAATGGCAGCGCGGCACTTCCGCGCGCCCGACACCGCCGAACGGGCTCGCGACGATGCGCAGCTCGTTGCCGTCCACGTCGGCGTTGGTGATCGCCTTGAGCGCGGGTATGCCGATGCGCTTGATCGACGGCGCCAGCGGCAGGCGACCACCCAGCGCGAAATCGCGCTTGAATACCCACACGCCCAGGCGCCGGCCGATGGCGTGCATGGTGGTGGCGCGTTGCTCGTCCGGCAGCGCGCGCTCGATCGCCAACAGTCGCGGCAACACCGATGGGTACTCCGCGGCGAGCTGCTGCAACTCTCGTTCCACATCGACCGCGCGGCGCGGCGCGGCTGGCTTGGCGGCGGCGGGCGGCGGCGCGGCAACCGGCGCCGACCGCGCCCCCGCTGACGCATCGACACGCGCGAACTCGAAGGTGCCGATCAGCGAACTGCCCGCCAGTTGCTCTTGCAACTCGGGCAGGCGCTCATCCGGCCCGCGAACGGTGGCTATCAGGGTTGAAGCCCCGTCGGTCTCGCCCAGCTTCTGCTTCAAGGTGATGAAGCCGTGCGCACCGAATATTCTGGCGACCTCCAACAACAGACCTTCGCGCCGGACCGCCGACAGCGTGAACTCTAACTCGACCACCGCACATCCCCCGACGATGGGCCATCCGCCAAGGACGACCCTTCACAACCCCGCCCAGCCAATCCTTTGCGGCACATTCCCGCATCTCCCGGGCATCGCCGGAGGACTGCGGACGATTAGCGGCTTTGGTGACGCAATCGTCAATATCAGGACATCGATTGTGTGAGGCCGGTCACAGCAACCAACATCGACTTGGTATAGCGGTTTCAACTGAAACCGTATCTTGCGAAATTGATTCCGCGCCGGCAGTCGCGATCGGCGAATCGCGCACTCGGGCGCGAAGGGGAGTCCGCGCAGGCCGGAATCAGCGCGAAGGCGGAGTGGTGCGTCGAGCGGGTGTGGCGGGGAACGATCCCACGCGCGGGCGCGCGGGCGCGCCGCGGACGCCACCGCAAACGTGGCGTCGCAGCGCGCTGGCGCTCGCTCAATTCACCGCGGGGCTCAACGGTGCAGCCTTGCGCGCGCGCGCCACCAGGGCGCGCGTACGCGCGCTCAGGTCGTCGAGCATGGCGTAGATGGTGGGCAGGAACAGCAGGCTGACGATGGTCGAAAACACCAGACCGCCGACGATCGCGCGCGCCATCGGAAAGTACGGCGGACCGTCGCCGCCCAGTTGGGGTCCTTCCAGACACAACGGGAACATCCCCAGCACCGTGGTGCCCATGGTCATCAGGATCGGCCGCAGGCGTTCTCGGCTGCCCGCCACCAGCGCATCGGTGCGCGACATTCCGCTACGGCGCAGATTGTTGATGTGTTCAACCATCACGATGCCGTTGTTCACCACCACGCCCATCAGCACCAGGATGCCGATCGACGCCATGATCGAGAACGTAGTGCCGGTGATCCAGAACAACCAGAACACGCCCAGCGCAGAAAACGCCACGCCGCTGACGATGGCGAACGGAAACAGCATCGACTCGAACAACGCCGCCATCACCACCACGATCATTACCAACGCCAGCAGCGTGTTGAATGCCATGCGCTGGCCGGCATCGTCGTCGTCGTTGAAGCGGCCGCCGAAACTCCAGGAGTAGCCGGGCGGGAAGCGCATGCGCTTGAGCGCCTCCTCCATCGCCTTGCGCGCCTCCGGCAGCGTCTTGCCGTCGGCAAGCGCGGCCTGGATGTCGAGCGCGGTCTGCCGGTTGGTGCGCTGGATCTGGGTGGCGCCACGCTGCACCCGCACGTCGATCAACGACATCAGCGGAATCATGGTGCCGTCGGCGCGCCGCAAGTTGAAATTGCGCAGGTCGTCGACACGTTGATCGTTGGCGTTGTCGAAGCGTATCCACATCGGGACTTCGGTGTCGCCACTGCGGAATTCGCGCAGCGGCGCGCCGCGCAGGGCGATGCCGATGTAGCTCGCGACATCCTGCGCGGAAAAACCGTACAGCGCCGCGCGGTCGCGATTGACGGTTACCGCCAACTCGCTCGATTCGTCTCCGGTATCGGCGCGCACGTCGCGCAACTCGGGCACTTTGGAAAGCCCCGCAACGACCGTCTCCGACAGCTCCTTGAGGGTCTGCGCGGAGTCGCCGATCAGCGAAACCCGCATGCCCTCGCCAGGGCCGCCGCCACCGTCCCCGTTCAGCCCGACTTCGGCGGTCGCCAGACGCGGGATCCCCTTGCGGATTTCCTCGATCAGGTCCTCGGTGCGACGCAGCGGCTCGCCACCGGTCTCCTCGGTGTTCTCTGCCAGATTGATCCGCGTACCGGCCCATCCCTGTTCCGAGAACCAACTGTAAACCTGGGTGATCTGGTGCTCCTTGCGGTGCGCATCCAGATAATTCTCGACCTTGGCCACCTCGCGCGAGAGCTGATCCAGCGGATACGCGCCCTTCCACTTGTAGTACATCTCGAATTCGCGGCCGAAGCTCTGCGGGAACATGTCGACCTTGGTGCCCTTGGCGGGCACCATGCTGATCGCCACGATGAATCCGATTGCGAGCACGCTGATGCCGCGATGCGCCAGGCTCCAGCGCAGCCCGCGGGCATAGGCATCCTGGATGTGGCGAACCATGCCACCGGCAGCGAATCCGCGCGCCGGCGCCTTGATGCGCGCCGAGATCATCGGAATCAGGCTCACCGCCACCAGCCACGACGCCAGCATCGACACGGTGATGGTGATCGCCACCTGCGACAGGTACAGCGAGATGAAGTTGCGTTCGCCGAACAGGTTGGGCAGGAACACGATGATGCTGGTCAGGGTGCCGGCACTGACCGCCAGTTGCACACCGCGGGTGCCCTCGATCGCGCAACGCACCGGGTCGTTGGGATACTTCTCGCGAAATTGGTAGATGCTTTCGGTGACCACCACCGCGTTGTCCACCAGCATGCCGACGCCGATCAGCAATCCCATCATCGAGATCACGTTCAAGCTCATGCCAAGAAAGTACATCACGCCGAGCGTCATCACGAAGCACAGCGGGATCGCCAGCGACACCATCAAGGTGGACGGCCAATGCCGCAGGAAGAAGAACAGGATGGCGATCGACAGCAGCGAACCGAGCACTCCCGCCTTGCCCAACTCCGACAGCGAACTGGTGACGCCCTTGGCCTGGTCGGAAATGATCTTGAACTGGATGCCTTCGAACTCCGGCGTGGCGGCGATCACACCCAGGCGATCGAAGATTCTTCCCGCCACGTCGACCAGGTTCGCGCTGCGCTCCTTGAAGATGTCGAGACCGACCGCGGGCTTGCCGTCGAGGCGGCGGCCGTAGTCGATCCGTCCGGGCTTGAGCCGCACGTCGGCGATGTCCTTGACGCGCACGCCGCTGGAAGAAATCGCAAGTTCGCGAATCTGGTCGAGGCTCTGCAACTCGCCGACCGGCTGCACCCGGATGCGGCGCGAACCGTCATCGATCTCGCCGGCGGAAACCGAGAAGTTGGCCGCTTGCAGACGCTTCGCCAGATCGTTGAGGCTCAGTCCGTGCGCGCTCAGACGGTCGGACGAGATCGCGATCTCCACTTCCGGCGGCGACACCCCGGAAATGTCGACGCGGGCGACCCCGGCCAGGCGCTCCAACGGCCGTTTGATCTCGCGGTCGAGCAAGGTGTACGAGCGCGTGACGTCCTTGTCGGCATCGCCGGCGAAACGCACGCGCAGCACCGGCTCATCGCTGGTGGCGAACTTGAGCACGAAGAAACGCTGCAGATCGGACGGCAGTTCGCTGCGGATGGCATCGATGCGCTCGCGCGCCTCGGAGGCGGCGATTTCGACGTCGCGCGACCAGGCAAACTCGATGAACACGCTGGCACCATCGGCGCGCGAGGTCGAGTTCATGCGCTTGATGCCGGACAGCGTGGCCAGCGCCTCCTCGGCCGGGCGCGTGATGGTGCGCTCCACTTCCTCGGGCGTGGAACCCGGATACGGAATGCTGACGAACACGAACGGCGCCTGGATGTCGGGGTTTTCCTCCAGCGGCAGGCGGAACGCCGCGATCAGACCGATCAACACCATCGACACGAAGAACATGGTGGCGGTGACCGGCCGCTGCAGGCTCAGTTGCGCCAAGCTCCAACCGTGTTTCATGACGCCTCTCCCTGGACCAGCGCTTCGCTGCGCTCAGCCCGTTTGCGACGCTCGACGTACCACGCATCGCCGCGGCGATCGAGCAGGTCGTACACCACCGGGATCACCAGCAGAGTGAGCAGGGTGGACACGGTCAAGCCGCCGATCACCGTGATCGCCATCGGCGCCCGCACTTCGGCCCCCTCGCCCAGTCCCAGCGCCAACGGCAGGAACCCGAACAAGGTAGTCAAAGTGGTCATCACGATCGGCCGCAAGCGCGCACTGCAGGCTTCGGCAATCGCAATCGCCTTGGGCTTGCCCGCCTCACGCAACTGGTTCACCAGATCGATCAGCACGATCGCGTTCTTGACCACGATGCCGGCCAGCAGAATCAGTCCGATGAACACCACCACCGACAGCGAGTTGCCCGTCAGCTTGAGCGCCAGCACCGCACCGACGATCGCCAGCGGAATCGAGAACAGGATCACGAAGGGATGCAACAGCGATTCGAACTGCGAGGCCATCACCAGATACACCAGGAAGATCGCCAGTCCGAACGCGAAGATCAGCGAAGCGGCGGAGGCGTCGAGTTCCTCACCCTGACCGCCGATGTGCACGCGCACCCCGCCCGCCAGCGGCTTGTCCGCCAGCGTGCTCCGGATCGCCTCCACTGCGCTGCCCAGGTCGCCGTAGCGCAGCGACGCCGACACGATCGCCACCCGCACCTGATCGACGCGATGGATCTCCGAGGTACCGATGGTGGAGACCACTTCGGCCACTGAAGCCAGCGTCACCGGCTTGTCGCTTTCCGGGTTGACGATCAGGCGCCGGATGTCGTCCACCGAGGCGCGGTCCTGCTCGCGCGCACGCACCAGCACGTCGATCTTGCGATCGCGGAAGCTGTAGCGGGTGGCGACTTCGCCGCGCACCTTGCGCACCACCTGATCGGCGATCTGTCGCGTGGTCAGGCCGAGCGCGGCGGCGCGTTCCTGGTCGAAGCGGATCTGCACCTCCGGAAAACCGCCCTCGACCGAACTCTTGACGTCGGCAAAGCGATCGTTGGCACCGAGCCGCTGCGCCAGATCACGGCCCGCCGCTTCCAACTGCGTCAGGTCGGTGCCGCGAATCTCGATCTCCAGCGGCGTCGAGAAGCTGAACAGTTGGGGGCGTCCGAACTTGGCCTCGGCGCCGGGATAGCGCGCCATGGTGCTGCGCAGGCTTTCGGTCTCGACCGCCTCGGTATCGCGCGGCGCACCGCGCTCCAGCACCACCGACAACTTGCCGATGTTCTCACCCGACTCGGTGGGGTTGGCGTCCAGGCGCGTACCGCTGCCGCTGACTGCGTACAGCACCCGCACGCCCGGATCACCGGCATGCTGGCGCTGCACGTCGCGAATCAGCGCGTCGGTGTCGCGCAACTGGGTGCCGGATGGCAGCTTCACGGTCAGCTCGAAGCGGTCCTGCGCCAATTGCGGAATCAGGTCCATGCCCAACGTCGGCACCAGCACCAGCGCCGCCACGAACGCCGCCGCGGCACTGGTCAACACCAGGGTCGGTCGCGCCAGTGCGGTTGGCAACAGGCGCGCGTAGGCCGCAGCGACTTTGTCGTAGCCCTTCATGAGGAAATCGCCGACCACGCCGAGCAACCGCCCGAAAGTGCCGCGCGACACGCGAAACCATACGACCACAAGCCAGGTCAGCCCGAACATTGCCCAGCCGATCAGACGCCCGGGAATTGATCGCGCTGCGACAGCCACCGTCGCAACACGTCCGCGCGCCTTCTCGGTGCCGACCACGGGCGGCTCCGCATCGAACCCCAACGGCGCCTTCGCGCGCAGCGAACTGAGCATCGGGATCAGCGTCAACGACACGACCAACGAGATCACCATCGCGATCGCCACCGTGATCGCCTGATCGCGGAACAACTGCCCTGCCACGCCCTCGACGAACACCATCGGCAGGAACACAGCCACTGTGGTGAGCGTGGATGCGACCACCGCCATGCTCACTTCGCGGGTGCCCTGGATCGCGGCGGCGAGCAGGCCCACGCCGCGCTCGCGCGCCTTGGCGATGCTTTCCAGCACCACGATCGAATCGTCCACCACCATGCCGGTGGCGAGCGCCAGCCCAGCCAGCGACATCACATTGAGGTTGATGCCGAACTGGCCCATGAAGAAGAACGTGGTGACGATCGACACCGGCAGCGACAGGCCGATCACGAACGTGCTCCAGCCGTCGCGCAGGAAGAAGAAGATCAGCAGGATCGCCAGCACGCCGCCCATCAACGCCTCGGAACGGACCTCGTTGAGCGCCTGGCGGATGAACACCGACTGGTCGTCCACCTGCACCAGCTTGGCGCCGCTCGGGATGTCGTCCTTGAGCCGCTCCAGCGCCGCCTTGACGCGATCGGCGACGTCCACGGTGTTGGCGTCGCCTTCCTTGTAGATCGCCAACTCGATCGCTTCGCCGCCATCGAGACGGATGATCGCCTGACGCTCCTTGTAGCCCTGGCTCACCGTGGCGACGTCGCGCAGGTAGATCGAGACGCCGTCGCGGGTAACGATCAGCAGGTTGCGCATCTGGTCGAGATCGACGAACTGGTTGATGGTGCGCACCAGATAGCGTTGCGAGCCTTCATCGATGCGGCCGCCCGAGATGTTGACGTTCTCCTGGCGCAAGCGGTCGATGACGGTGCCCACCGACAGGTTCAGCCGCGCCAGCGTCTGCTGGTCCAGCTCCACCTGGATTTCGTCCTCAAGGCCGCCCGACACCTTGACTGCGGCGACGCCGGCGATCGGCTCCAGGCGCTTCTTCAGCTCCTCCTCGGCATAACGGCGGAACCGCTTGAGCTGCGCCTCATCGCCGCCGGCCTTGGCGTCTTCCGCGCGCAATGCCAGCCGCATGATCGGCTCGGTGGACGGGTTGAAGCGCAGCAACACCGACTTCTTGGCTTCCAGCGGCAACTGCACCGACTCGAGCTTGTCGCGCACCTCGATGCTGGCCTTGTCCATGTTGGTACCCCAGGCGAATTCGAGGATCACATCGCTCTGGCCGGTACGCGACACCGAATGCAGCTTGCGCAGGTTCTTGACCACGCCCACCGATTCCTCGATCGGCTCGGTCACCAGGTTCTCGATTTCCGCCGGCGCCGCACCGACGTATTCGGTGCGCACGGTCAGGGTGGGATAGCTCAGGTCGGGCAGCAGGTTGACCTTGAGATCGCGCAGCGCGATCAGGCCGAACAGCACCAGCGTCACCGTGACCATCGCCACCGTGACCCGGCGGCGGGTGGAGAATTCGGCGAGACTCATTGGCTGGCCGCCATCGTGTTGTCACCCTTGGTGGCAACCGTGCCGGCGCCGTCGCCGCCGTTCACCACCTCGACCGTGGCGCCATCGCGCAACGTGACCTTACCCACCGTGACCACGCCGTCGCCTTCCGCCAGCCCGGCGCGAATCTCCGCATAGGAACCGGTGATGAAGCCCACCTGCACCGGCACCCGCACCGCCTTGCCGTCGCGCACCGCGAATACCGAGGTCTCGCCATCGCCTTCGAGCAAGGCATCGCGCGGGATGGTCAAGGCGTTGGGACGCTGGTCGAACACGATGTCCACACGTCCGAACATGCCCGGCTTGAGCTGGCCGATGCCCTCGAAGATCGCGGTGACACGGAACGTACCGCTGCCGGCATCCACCACCGGGCTGACACGACCCACCTTGCCGTTGAAGCTGCGGCCCGGCAGCGCGTCCACCCGCATGGTTACCGGCAAGCCGGCGCGCAGGGTGTCCAGCTCACGCTCGGGCACGTTCAACACCGCTTCCAGTCGCGAGGTGTCGACGATTTTGAACATCGGTGCGTTGGGCTGGATCAGGTTGCCCACCTTGACCATGCGTTGCGCGACCACGCCCGAAATCGGCGCGGTGATGGTGGTGTAGGACAACTCCAGCTTGGTGATGTCGACAGCGGCGCGCTGCACGTCGAGCTCCGAGCGGATCTTCTCGTGCGCGTCGGCGCTGACCAATTGCTTGGCGAACAGCTCCTTCGAGCGGCTGTACTCGCTTTCAAGCTTCTTGAGCTGCGCCTGCGACTGCGCCAGCGCCAAGCCCTTGCGGTCGGGATCGAGCCGCGCCAGCACCTGCCCGGCCTGCACCACATCGCCCTCCTCGGCGAGCAGCTTGAGCAACACACCGGAGGTCAACGACACGACCTGCGCCTCCCCTGCCGCCTCCAACGATGCGGTCGCGCCGTAGCTGGCCGACATCGCGCGACGGGAAACCAGCGCCACTTCGACCGGCACTGCGACCTCGGCCGGCTTGTCCTTGTCCTTCCCCTTCGCCGCAGCGTCCTTGCCCTTGTCGGCGGTGGTGGCATCGGCAGTCGCGGCAGAAGCTTTCGGGTCGGCGGCGGTCGGCGCCTTGCTGCACGCGGTGGCGAGCAGGGCAATGCTGAGCGCTGCGACAAGGGCGAGTCGGCGGACGGGCAAGGTGGCGGTCATGTCTGGCTCGGTGTCTTGGAGGAGTGGTGTTATAGTGACGTATATCACCACGCATGTCAACGCGGTGATGGCGGACATTGTCTCGATCCACCGCCAGCCCCTCGCGTGCGGCAAGTCATGATGACCTTCGGCGGAGGAGATAGTGCCGAGCGTCGGAGCCCCACCAAGCCAGGACACGGGACTGGAGACTCAATAGAAGCCGGGACTGGGGACTCGGGACTGGGGACTCGGAAAAGCTGAAGCCCAAGCGCGGTAGGCTGGCGGTGAGCGCAGCGAACCCCAGCAACCATCTCTGCGTCGCATAGCTGGGGTTCGGTCACTTCGCGACAGCGCCCGCTGCGCTCGCCGCCAGCCTACTTCAGAAGCAAAAACTCGCAAGCTTGTAGTCCCGAGTCCCGAGTCCCGAGTCCCGAGTCCCGAGTCCCGAGTCCCGAGTCCCG
>JANRIF010000027.1:0-10448 GCA_033765245.1 Lysobacteraceae bacterium | reverse complement strand
CGACGCCGACGATCAGCCATTGCCAGAGCAGGCGCACGAGGCGCGGGTCGACGGGCGCGGCAGGGCGAGCGAACTTCAGGTGGGGCATGACGGCGACTCCGGATGAGGGTGCGCCGGAAGTGTTGCGCGCGGCGATCTCATGGGGTGAGACGCGACGCGGTGCCTGCAGAGATCATGGCCGGGCTGTGGGCGAGCCGCTGTCGCGCGCAAGCGCGCTCCCACAGGAGCACAGGCGATCGCGCTTTTGTGGGAGGCCGCTTGCGGGCGACTTGATTCCCCGTCAGCACGCGGCAGCCGTCGCGCGCGGGCGCGCTCCCACAGGAGCCGGGTGTCGCTACTCGCGCTCGGGTTCGGTGAGTGGCGGTCGCGTCATCGCCGCCAGCGCGTGTTCGGCGGCGTGTCGGCCCACCGCGATCATTTCTTCGGCGCGCCAGAATTCGTAGAAGGTGCAGGCGTTGCCGGGTACCCGCACCAGCACGTCGGGCGGATCGAGCGCGAGTTGCATGCGCGCGATCTGCGCTTGCATGGCGTCGAGCGCGTGCGACATCAGCTCGACGATGCCGGGCTGCGAGGCGACCGGTTTGTTGTGCTTTTCGATGAAGCCGTCGAGAAAGCCGCCGATGCGCTCACGCAGGCTTTCGCTGCCGTTTCCGAGCGCTGGCGGCGCTTCGACAGGTGGCGGGGGCGGTTGCCGCAACACTTGCGCGTTGATGTCCACCGCCACTACCCAGTCGGCATCGGTCATGCGGGTTGCCGCCATCGGCATCGGTGAGAGCAAGCCGCCATCGACCAATTCGCGCCCATTCATCTGATACGGAGTGAATACCATCGGAATCGCGATCGAAGCGCGGATGGCGTCGAACAGCGGCCCCTGCTGCAGCCACACTTCGCGCTGCCGCTGCACGTCGGTGGCGACCGCGGTGAACGGGATCGACAGGTCCTCGATGTTGTAGGCACCCACCAGATCGCGCAGCACCGCGATGACGCGGTCGCCCTTGAACAAACCCGGATAGCCGAACGCGAAGTCGAGCAGGCGCACGACGTCGCTGCGTTGCAACGCACTGGCCCAGCGCTTGTACTCGGGCAGGCGCCCGGCGGCATAAATGCCGCCCACCAGCGCCCCCATCGAAGACCCCGCGACCGCGACGATCTCGTGCCCATGTTCGCGCAGCACTTCGATCACGCCGATGTGCGCCAGACCGCGTGCGCCGCCGGCGCCCAGCACCAGCGCCACCCGCTTGCCACCGCCGTTGCGTTCAACGCTCATAGGCGCTCAGAGCCAGTTGCAACAGGGTGCGCGCCTGGGTGCGCAGCGCCGGTGGCTCCATCACCTCGGCATCGGCGCCGTAGCGCAACACGTCCATCAACAGCTCGCGCGCGTTGCTGTAGGGAATCTTCAGTTCGTAGCGGCCGTCGGGCAGGAAACGGCCTTGCTGCTTGGAATGCCAGTGCTCGTCGGCCACCCAGCGCGCGGCCTTGGCAGAAAACAGCAAGGTGGCCCACGCCTTGGGGGCGCCGGAGAAGATGCCGTAACTCGATGCCAGGTGCTGGTTGAGGTCGTCGTCGGCAACGTCGCGCGCCGGCGCATCGCCAACCCGTGCCGCGGCGATGCGATCCACCGCGAAGCTGCGCAGGCCGTCGCGGTCGTGATCGAAGGCGTCGAGGTACCAGTTCTCGCGATAGTGGGTGAGCCGCTGCGGCGAGACCTTGCGCTTGCTGAGCTGATCGGTGGAGCGGGCGCGGTAGTCGAAGCTCAACTGCTTGCGCTCCAATACCGCGGTGGCGACCAGCCGGAACGTCTGCTCGTCCATCTTGCGCGCGCCGGAGGCGGTGACACGGATGCGCTCCAGCGGCCAACGCTTGCCGCCGGCCTGCTGCGCCAGCAGGGCATCGATGCGGCCCTTGAGCGGCGCCAGCGCGCTGGAGAGCACGCCAGGCCCGGTGCGGTCGAGCAACTGGTGCGCCGCCAGCAGCGCGTGCAATTCGTCGGGACGCAGCCACAGGCCAGGCAGTTCGAAGCGTTCGGCCTCGTCGACGTGGTAGCTCACCATGCCCTCGCCCTCGGTCTGCACCGGGGCGCCGAGGGCATCGCGCAGGAAGGCGATGTCGCGATACAAAGTGGCGCGCGAGGCGCCGGTCTCGTCGATCAGCCGACGCACCGAAACCGGATAGCGGGCGCCCTTGAGGATGCGGTGGATGGCGAGAATGCGTTCGTAACGTTCCATCGCACGATTATGGCGGGTAAGTGCGGACGTTGCGCACGCCGGGCTCAGAATCGGAGCTGCACCAGCACGAACGTCTCGCCACGGTTGCGTCCGTGGATGCTGCCGTTGGACAGATGTCGGATCGAAACGCCCAGGCGTTCGCCATGCCAACCCAGGGCGGACTGGAACTGCAGATGGCCGGACAGCACGTCGGTGGACTCGTCGTTGACCGCCACGCCAAAGCTGCCGTACCAGTGGCGATCGAAGTCGACGCGCTTGCTGATTCCGGCGAACAGCGTGTCCGGCACCCCGCCGCTGTCGATGCGCTGGCGGCCGTCGATGTAGCCGACCATGAATTCCCATGGGAACCGCGGCTGCGCGGTGAGGTAGCTGACCGTGACCACCCCGGTGGACTCGCCGTCGATCTTCTGCGCACGCCCGGCGCCAAATTCCCAACCGGCGAACGCCGGCCCTGCCCCCAGCGTGGCCACCAGGGCCAGCACGATTGCCGTTGGTTTCAAGCAATGCCTCCGGAAAACGGCGCGCCGCGCGCAAATCGTCGGCCCGCGAATCACTGTCGATAAGGGCCGCGGGCGCCAGCACGCGCGCATACCCCCGATGCGCCGGCCATGATATGCGAATTACCCGTCGTCGAGTGCCCCGTGCTCAGCACTCAGCCCTGCAACTTCGAGCGGAACCAGCGCCGCAACGCGCCCGGCGCCTGCCCGTGCACGCGCTTGAATGCCTTGCGGAAGGCCGATTCGTCGTCGTAGCCGACCTGACCAGCGGCGTGCGCGACCGACATGCCGGGATCGCGCAGGATCAATTCGGCCTGGGTCATGCGCCAGCGCGTGAGGTACTCGCTTGGCGTGCTGCCGACGTGCTCGGCGAACCGCTGGGCGAAGGTGGTGCGCGACATGCCCGCCTCGCGCGCCAACAGCTCCAAGGTCCAGTTTTCGCTGGCGCGGCGGTGGATGGCGTTCAGGGCGCGGCGGAGGCCGGGATCGGCCAAGCCGGCGAGCAGGCCCTTGGGATTGTCGCAATGGCGCAGGTGATGCCGCACACCCATCACGAACAAGGTGTCGGCCAGCTTGTTGAGCACGCTGGAGGTGCCGATGCCATCGGTGCGCGCCTCGTCCATCAGCACCCGCACCACCATGCCCAGGTTGCCGCCAGCGTCGACCGCCGGCACCACGATGACGTCCGGCAGCGCCTCGATCACCGGGTTGAAGCGGCCGGCGAGGAATTCGAAATAGCCGCACAGCAGGGTCGTGACCGGCCCGTCGCCTTCCATGGTGGGACGCAGATCCTCACCGTCGAGCTCTGGCTTCGGCGCCAGCAAGTGCCAGGCATCGTGCGGAAACATCACCAGCGCGCCCGCATTCAGCGCCAACGGAGGCGCGTGCCGGGTGTGCAGCCAACAGGGGCCGGAGGCGACATAGTGGAAGGTGGCCTGGCGCATGCCCGATGTACCGAACTGCCACGCGGCGCAAAGGCTCGGCGTGGTCATCACGCCCGCCCGCAACTGATAGGCGCCCAGCAGGAAGCTGAGCAGATCGTCGGTCGGGTCGCGCATCAGCGCCATCAACGGCGATTGGTCCATCATGTTGCAGGGCCGGCGGGGGACGGGGACGTCCATGTTGCGACACTTGCCCGGCCGCAACAAGCACAAGCGCCCATCGACGGCATCCCGTCGGGTTTGAGCGATCGTGGCGAGCAGATTCCGCACCGCACCCACGTCGCGATGCGGCGTGTGGGTTGGACATCCCCACCCGACGTTACACTGTGCGCGCCCGTCGCTTCGAGAACGTCCCCTTCCCCGCCCATGGCTGAGCCCATTCTCGACCGCTCGCCCTCGCCCGGCGACGAAGCCAAGACCACCACGTGCACCATGTGCGCGTGCCGGTGTGGGCGAGGGCGGGCGTTGACGCGAGTCCGGTGGACTCGCGTGCCCGCCCGAGCGCCCGGGCAGGACAGCCCGGGCCGGCGCGGCCCGCCAGGGATGGCTCGACATCGCCCACATTCGCCTGACGGAGCGCGATCGCACGCGCACTTCGCACATGGCTGAGCCCATTCTCGACCGCTCGCCCTCGCCCGGCGACGAAGCCAAGACCACCACGTGCTACATGTGCGCGTGCCGGTGTGGCATCAAAGTCTGGCTCCAGGACGGCCGCATCCGCTACATCCAGGGCAACCCGGCACACCCGGTGAATTACGGCGTGCTGTGCGCGAAGGGCTCGGCCGGAATCATGCAGCACTACTCGCCGGCACGGTTGCGCAAGCCCTTGCTGCGGGTGGGCGAACGCGGCAGCGGCGAGTTTCGCGAGATCGAGTGGGACGAGGCGCTGACGCTCGCCTCTGGTTGGCTGCGCGAGATCCGCGCGCGCAACCCGGATGAACTGGCGTTCTTTACTGGGCGCGACCAGAGTCAGGCGCTGACCGGCTGGTGGGCGCAGCAATTCGGCACGCTCAACTATGCCGCGCACGGCGGGTTCTGTTCGGTCAACATGGCGGTCGGCGGCCTGTACAGCGTGGGCGGCAGTTTCTGGGAATTCGGCGAACCCGATTGGGACCACACGCGCTACCTGATGCTGTGGGGCGTGGCCGAGGACCACGATTCCAACCCGATCAAGCTGGGCCTCGGGAAGCTCAAGCAGCGCGGCGCCAAGGTGGTGTCGATCAACCCGGTGCGCACCGGCTACGGCGCCATCGCGGACGAGTGGGTAGGCATCCGCCCCGGCACCGATGGTCTGTTGGCGTTCGCACTGATCCACGAGTTGCTGCGCACCGATCGCATCGACTTCGATTACCTGGTGCGCTACACCAACGCGCACTGGCTGGTGATCCAGGCGCCGGGCGCAGCCGATGATGGGTTGTTCGTCCGCGATGACGAAGGGCGGGTGCTGTGCGCGGCGCGCGCGGAGGCGTCGGCGCAATTCGTCGCCGCCGACTGCAGCGGCATCCAGCCGTTGATCGCGGGCGAATACACACTGCCCGATGGCCGCACTGCGGTGCCGGCATTTCACCTGCTGGCGCAGCGTTACCTCGATCCGGGCTACGCGCCGGAGGCGGTGGCGGAACGCTGCGGGGTGCCGGTGCAAACCATCCGACGACTGGCGCAGGAGTTGGCGCAAGCAGCATTCGAGCAGCCGCTGGTGCTGCAGCAGCCATGGACCGATACCAGCGGCCATACGCACGCGACGATGGTTGGGCGGCCGGTGGCGATGCACGCGATGCGCGGCATCAGCGCGCATGCCAACGGCTTCCATACCTGCCGCGCGCTGCACGTGCTGCAACTGTTGCTGGGGACGGTGGATGCGCCCGGCGGCTTTCGCTACCAGCCACCGTTTCCCAAACCGATCCCGCCGATCAACCGGCCCGGACGGCAGCGGCGCGCCGACGGCAGCCTGGACGCCGCGCCACTCGGCTTCGTGCACGGCCCGGAAGACCTGCTGGTGGACGTCGACGGGCGGCCACGCCGCATCGATCATGCGTTTTCGTGGGCCTATCCGCTGGCCGCGCACGGCATGATGCACACGGTGATCCGCAACGCCTGGGCCGGCGATCCGTACAAGATCGACACGCTGTTCCTTTTCATGGCCAACATGAGCTGGAATTCGGCGATGAACACCGGCGACACAATGCGCTGGCTCACCGACAAGGATGCGCGCGGCGACTACCGCATCCCGCACATCATCTACGCCGATGCTTATGCCTCGGAGATGGTGGCCTACGCCGATCTGGTGCTGCCCGACACCACCTACCTCGAACGCTTCGACGCGATCTCGCTGCTGGACCGCCCGATCTCGGATGCCGACGGCGCCGCCGACGCGATTCGGCATCCGGTGCTGGCGCCGGATACCGAAGGCGGCGCGCGCGACGTGCGCGGCTTCCAGTCGGTGCTGCTCGACCTGGGTGCGCGCCTGGGGCTGCCGGGAATGGTCGATGCCGCCGGTGCGCCGCGCTATCGCGATTACGCCGATTACATCGTCCACCACGAACGCGCGCCCGGCGTGGGCCTGCTGGCCGGCTGGCGCGGCGACGGCACGCAGCACGGCAAGGGCGCGCCCAACCCCGACCAGTTGCAGCGCTACATCGCCAACGGCGGCTTCTGGCGCGCGGAGGTGCCACTGCGCGGGCGCTATTTCAAGATGGCCAATCGCGACTATCTCGAATGGGCACGCGACATGGGCTTCGTGAGCAAGGCCGCGCCGGTGGTGCTGCAGCTATATTCTGAGACCTTGCAGAAATTCCGCCTCGCCGCGCAGGGCCACGGCGCACACACGCCACCGCCCGAACACCGCGAGCGGCTGGCACGCTACTTCGATCCGCTGCCGATCTGGTACGAGCCGTTCGAGCAAGCGCAGGTAACCGCGAACTACCCGCTCAGCGCAATCACCCAGCGGCCGATGTTCATGTACCACGCCTGGGGATCGCAGAACGCCTGGCTGCGCCAGATCGCCAACCGCAACTGGTTGTACCTGCATCCCGACACCGCCGCGCGCTACGGCCTCGGCGACGGCGATTGGGCGGCGCTCAGTTCGCACCACGCGCGCATCGTGGTTCCGGTGCGTCTGGTCCGCAACATGCAGCCCGACACCGTGTGGACCTGGAACGCGATCGGCAAGCGTCGCGGCGCCTGGCGCCTGCACCGCGATGCGCCGGAAAGCCGCGAGGGCTTTTTGCTCAACCACCTGATCAGCGATGTGTTGCCCGACGGCGCCTACGCCAATGCCGATCCGGTCACCGGGCAGGCCGCTTGGTTCGATCTGCGCGTGCGGATCGAACGGGTCGACGCGCCGGCCGACGGCGTGCATCCGCAGTTCGCCACGCTGGCGCTGGCCCAGGCAGGGGATGCGCCGCCACGCGCGACACCGCCGAGGGGCAAGCTGTGATGACGCTCGACGCGCTGCTCACGCTGCTGTTGATTGCCGGCGCGGTCGCCTTGTTCGTCAGCGAACGGTTGCCGGCTGACGTGGTTGCGCTGCTGGTGCTGGCCTCGGTGCTGGTGCTGGGACTGGTCACGCCGGCCGAGGCGCTGTCCGGGTTCAGTTCGGAAGCCACCATCACGGTGGCGGCGATGTTCGTGCTCAGCGCCGGCTTGCAGGCAACCGGCGCCTTGCGCGCGCTGGGCCGGTTGATTGCGCGGGTACGCCATCCGCTGCTGCTGACCTTGCTGGTGATGTTGCTGGTGGGCGGGCTCTCCGCGTTCGTCAACAACACCGCCGCCGTGGCGGTGTTTCTGCCACTGGTGCTGACCGCCACCACCGCCAGCAAGCTGCCTTCGTCGCAACTGCTGATCCCGATGTCGTACGCGGCGCAGATGGGCGGTGTGTGCACGTTGATCGGCACTTCCACCAACCTGCTGGTCAATTCGCTGGCCAAGGATCTGGGGCACCCGGGCTTCGGGCTGTTCGCGTTCACCCGCCTGGGACTGGTCATGATGGCCGCCGGGTTCGTATACATCCTGGTGGTGCAGCGCTGGCTGCTGCCCAAGCACCGGCCCGCAGACCTCGCCGAGACCTACGAACTGGGCAAGTACATCACCGAACTGCGCGTGTTGCCCGGTTCGTCGCTGATCGGACGCTCGGTGGCGGAAGCGCGACTCGGCGAGAAGTACGGCGTGTTCGTGCTTGAGCTGCTGCGCGGCGAGGAGAAGGTCTGGGAGCCACGCGCGGAGCGCCTGCAGGCGGGTGACGTGATGATCGCGCGCGGCGACTGGAGCCAGTTGGCGCTGCTCACCGACAAGGCGCGGCTGGAGGTCAACCCGGAGTTCCACATCGCCAGCGATCAGTTCGAGGACCAGAACCAGGTGATGACCGAGGTCATGATCGCGCCCGGTTCGCGACTGCTCGGACAGACCCTGGTGTCGTCCGACTTCCATCGTCATTACAACGCCACGGTGCTGGCGCTGCACCGCCGCGGCGAAATCTTGCGCGAGAAGCTGCGCGAGGTCCGCTTCAGCGTCGGCGACGTGCTGCTGCTGGTGGCGCCCGGCAGCGAGATGGCAGCGCTGCGTCGCAGCGGCAACCTGGTGGTGCTGAGCGAGCGCGAACAGGCCGGGTGGAGCGTGCGCCGCGGACTGCTGGCGATCGCCATCATGACCGTTTCGGTGGCGGTGGCGGCGCTGGGCTGGCTGCCGATCGTGGCCTCGGCGATCCTTGGCTGTATCGCGCTGGTCGCCACGCGCTGCCTGCGCAACGACGAGGCTTACGAAGCCATCGACTGGCGCGTCATCATGCTGCTGGCCGGCGTGATTCCACTTGGCATCGCAATGCAGAAGTCCGGCCTGGCGCAGTTCATGGCGGATCACTTGTTGGCGGTGGTCGGCGCCTACGGACCGCTGGCGGTGCTGGCGGCGGTTTATCTGCTGACCGCGGTGCTGACCGAGATGATGAGCAACAACGCCACCGCCGTGTTGATCACGCCGATCGCCTACTCCACCGCGCAGGCGATGCACCTGAGTCCGACCCCGTTCCTGATCGCGGTGCTGTTCGCCGCATCCACCAGCTTCGCCACCCCGATCGGTTATCAGACCAACACCATGGTGTATAACGCCGGCGGCTACCGCTTCACCGATTTCGTCAAGATCGGGGTGCCGCTCAACCTGCTGTTCTGGGCGCTGTCGATGGTTTTCATCCCACGCTACTTTCCGTTCTGAGCGATGCGTTCATGACCTCGCTGCCAAGCACGCGCGCGAAGCGCCAATTGGGTCTGGTGATCGACCTCGACACCTGTGTGGGATGTCATGCCTGCGCGGTGGCGTGCAAGGAGTGGAATGACGGTGGTAGCGCCGGCCCGCTGCCCGACACCGACCCCTACGGCAAGGCGCCCGATGGGGTCTGGTTCAACCGCGTGCACAGCTACGAGGTGGACGCCGACAGTGCCAGCGGACAGCCGGCGATGACCCTGCATTTTCCGCGCAGTTGCCTGCACTGCGCCGATGCCGCCTGCGTCACCGTGTGCCCCACCGGCGCCAGTTACCAGCGCGCCGAGGACGGCATCGTGCTGATCGATACCGACAAGTGCATCGGCTGCAAGTTGTGCAGTTGGGCGTGCCCGTACGGCGCACGCGAATATTCGGCGGTCGAAGGCGTGATGAAAAAGTGCACGTTGTGCGTGGACCGCATCGACAACCAGCACCTCGACCCGAGCGAGCGGGTGCCGGCCTGCGTACAGGCATGCCCCACCCGCGCCCGCCATTTCGGCGACCTGGGCGATCCCGGGTCGGCGGTGTCGCAGTTGGTGCAGGCGCGCGGCGGAGTGGATCTGTTGCCCGAACTTGGCTACCGACCCACCAACAAATACCTGCCGCCACGCGCACGTCGCGCCGGCCCGGCCACGCCGCCGGCGGACGAACCGCTCGACCCCGCCGCGCTGCCGCCGCTGCTGCGCTGGCTGGACCGGGTGCTGAGCCGATGATGGCCGCTGCTCGCGATGACGCGCGTTTGATTCGCTCATGAATCCCGCCTTTTCGGTCATCGCATTCACCACCCTTTCCGGCGTCGGCTACGGCATGCTGGCGTGGCTGGGGCTGCGCTACGCATGGCGAGCGCTGCCCTTGAGCCGCGAGTTCGCGGCAACGCTGTTCGCGCTGGCGCTGGCGCTGGTCAGCATCGGCCTGCTCAGCTCGCTGCTGCATCTGGGCCAACCCGGGCGCGCCTGGCGTGCGGTCAGTCAGTGGCGCAGCTCGTGGTTGTCGCGCGAGGGCGTGCTGGCATTGGCCACCTACGCGCCGGCGATAGGGCTGGTCTGCCTGATCTGGCTGGGCGCCTTCGATGATGCCTCGCGCCTGCTGGGCCTGCTGCTGGCGGCGATGGCGATCGCCACGGTGTGCGCGACCGCGATGATCTACGCTTCCTTGCGCACCATCCCGGCGTGGTCGGATCGGCACGTGCTGCCCGGCTACGTGCTGTATGCCCTGCTCAGCGGCGGCGCCGTGCTACTGACGCTGCTCTCGCTGACCGGCTGGCGGGCGCGGCTGCCGGAGCTGCTGGCCGCGATGGCCGGGCTGGCGCTGCTGGCGCTGCTCAAGCTGTCCTACTGGCGCGCGATCGATCGCAAGGAGCTGCCGGGCGATCGCGCCAGCGCGGTCGGCATGCCGCAAGGGCGCGAACTGCATGGGTTCGAGCGACCGCACACCGGCGAGAATTTCGTGACCCGCGAGATGGGTTTCGTGTTGGCCCGCAAACATGCACGGCCGCTGCGCGCGATCGCCCTCGCGCTGAGCGTCGCGCTGCCGCT
>JANRIF010000013.1:0-11110 GCA_033765245.1 Lysobacteraceae bacterium | reverse complement strand
CAGCAACCGCCGCAACATCACCTGCAAGCGCGCGGCGCGCTCGGGCAGCCAGGCGAAGCTTTCTTCGTCCATGTAGTTGCGCTGGGCGAGTTCCAGTTGCACGGCGTCGATGCCGGTGTCGGGGCGGCCGTAGTGGCGGGTGATGTGGCCGCCTTTGAAGCGGCCGTCGATGACGAAATCGTAGTCGTGCTGCGAGCCAAGTGCAGTACGCAGGCGCTCGCGTACGGGGGTGGCGCAACTGCGGCCGTCGGCGGTGCCGAGGTTGAGGTCGGGCAGGCGGCCTTCGAACAGGAACGGTAGTTCGCCACGGATCGAGTGGCCTTCCCACAGCAACACGCGGTCGTGGCGTGCGCGCAGGGCGTCGAGTTCATCGCGCAGGGCGGTGTGATAGGGCCGCCAGTAGCGTTCGATGCGCTCGGCGGTTTCGTCCGCTCCCGGCTCCTGCCCTTCGCGGTACACGGCGCCGCCGTCGAAGCGCCGCAAGGGGCACAGGCCGGTGCCGTTCTGGCCGGGATACAGGGCGGCATCGTCCGGCGGGCGGTTGAGGTCGATCACGTAGCGCGAGTAGCGCGGCACCAGCAGCGAGGCGCCGAGATCGCGCGCGAAGTCGTACAGGCGGCTGACGTGCCAGTCGGTATCGGGCACTGCGCGTGCGGCATCGGTGAGGCGCGCGGCGATGGCATCGGGCAGCGCGGTGCCGTCGTGCGGCAGGCTGATCAGCAAGGGCGCGTGGCCGCGCGTGAAGGTGAAGGTTTCCATATTTGCCATTGTAGGCGCGGGCTCAGCGCGATCGTGCGGGCTTCGCGCGCGGCTTCGGCGTCGGCTCGACTTCGGCCTGACTGGCGCGCATCGCCTCCAGCTCGCGCATGCGCCGGCTGCCATGCTCCCAGCCCAGTCGGGTCGCGTTCGCCAGCAGGGCTTCGGCCAGCGCCAGTAGCGCGGCGCCGGAATCCCACGCCGAAGGGACCGCGATGCGTGCGCTGAACACCTGCGCGGCGTGGCGTGCGATCGGCGACAGCCATTGATCGGTGAACAGCACCACCCGCACCCCACGCTGCGATGCCGCCTGCGCCAAGCGCAACAGGCTGGGCTGGTAGCGGCGGACGTCGAACACCAGCAGCAGGTCGCGCTTGCCCATGTCCAGCAACTGATCGTCCCAGTTCGATTCCTGGTCTTCGAGGTGATTCACGCCCGGACGCAGGATGCGCAGTTGCACCGCAAGGTAGCGCGCCAGCGCATCGGAAAAACGGCCGCCAACCAGATGCACGCGCAAGCGCCGATCGGCAAGCAGCCGTGCGGTCTGCTCCAACTGGCCCTGCCCCAGATGCGCGAAGGTCTCGCGCACGTTGCCGAGCACCGCGTCGGCGAATGCCAGCGGCGGCGACGCCGACTTGCCGCGCCGTGGCGATGCCGACTTGGCCAGCGGCGAACTCAACTGCGCGGCGAGTTCATCGCGCAGGGCGCGCTGGAATTGCGCGTAGGCGCCGAAGCCGAGCCGAGTCACCAACCGCAACACGGTCGGCGTGCTGACCGCCACTTCGCGCGCCAACTCGGTGGCGCTTTGCAGGCCCGACATCGGGTAGTCGGCCAGCAGCCGCTGCGCCACCCGTCGTTCGGTGGCCGGAAACTCCGCCAGCCCGTCGCGCAACCTCTCCACCACGGTCTTTGGCACCGCCCTCTCCTGCCCCGGTTGACAACCGTCATGGAATGTTAGAGCTTTTACGCCACGTTGCAATCAGCGCCTGTTTGTAATTTTCGTTACAACGCCTGCGGCAGACGAGAACGCCCATGAACCCAGCGGTGCGGCACGCCAGCAACGCGATCGACGGCTTCGATGCGCCGTTCGTGGTGAGCAATCGCGATGGCCGCGGCACGCTGGTGCTGGTGTGCGAGCACGCCAGCAATCGTATGCCGGAGCGCTACCGGCGGCTGGGCCTGAGCGAGCACGACTTGCTGCGCCACATCGCCTGGGACATGGGCGCGCTGGAAGTCGCACAGGCGTGCGCCGAGCGCCTGGACGCGCCGCTGGTGCAGGCCACCTATTCGCGCCTGCTGCTCGATCTGAACCGGCCGCTGGATGCCGACGACTCCATCGCGGTGCACAGCGAAGACACCGCCATTCCAGGCAATCGCGAACTTGATGCCGACGAACGGCGGCTGCGCCATCAGGCGATCTACCACCCGTTTCACGACGCGCTCGAACAGTTGATCGATGCGCGACTGGCGCGCGGACAGGCGACCACGCTGCTGTCGATGCATTCCTTCACGCCCAGCTATCACGGTGTCGCCCGTCCCTGGCACATTGGCGTGCTGGCCGAACACGACCGCCGTCTCGCCGACGACCTGCTGGCCGCGTTCCGCGCCGACCCCGCTCTGTGCGTCGGCGACAACCAGCCCTACGCGCCGAAACAGGGTGTGTATCACAGCATGGACCGCCACGGACAACAGCGCGGCCTCGCCTGCGCCATGATCGAACTGCGCAACGACCTGATTGCGCACACCACCACGCAACGCGCCTGGGCCGATCGCCTGTGCGCGGCGTTGACGCCCGCGCTGGCAAGGCTCCACAGCGACGGGGAACGGGACGGGACACGGGGACATCTCGGATGACAACACGCGGAGCCATCGTTCAACGGGAGGGGAGCATGTCCAAGCATTCGGGTGTGAGTTATACCAACGTCGACAAGGGCTACTTCGAAAAACGCGGGCTGCGCCGCTATGCCGGCGTGTGGTCGCTATGGGCGCTGGGTGTGGGCGCGGTGATCTCAGGCCATTTCTCGGGCTGGAACTTCGGCCTGCAGTACGGCTGGGGCAGCATGTTGATCGCCACCATCATCATCGCGGTGATGTATCTGGGCCTGGTTTTTTCCATCGCCGAAATGGCCCCGGCGATGCCGCATACCGGCGCCGCCTATTCGTTCGCGCGCAGCGCCATGGGGCCGTGGGGCGGCTTTCTCACCGGGCTGGCGGAGAACGTGGAATACGTGATCACGCCGGCGGTGATCGTGTTCTTCATCGGCAGCTACATGGGCAGCATCTTCGAAACCGATACTGCCTTGCAGCCATTGTGGTGGATCGGCTTCTACGTGGTGTTCGTGGGTCTCAACATCGTCGGTGTGGAGTTGTCGTTTCGCGTCACCCTGGTGGTCACGCTGCTGGCGCTGGCGTGCTTGGTAGTGTTCTGGTTCAGCGCGCTGCCGCACATCGATTTCGCGCACAACGCGATGAACGTGGCGGCCGATGGCACCGCCCTGCCGGATGGCAATGGTCCATTCCTGCCCAAGGGGTACACCGGCATCCTCGCGGCGCTGCCGTTCGCGGTATGGCTGTTCCTGGCGATCGAGCAACTGCCGTTGGCGGCGGAGGAATCGGTCGATCCCAAACGCGACATGCCCAAGGGCATCATCGCCGGCATGTTCACCCTGATCGTTTCCGCGTTCATGATCCTGTGGCTGAACCCGTCGGTGGCCGGCGTCGGCTCGCACGCGCTGGGCAGCTCCGGCGAACCGCTGCTGGACGGCTTCAAGGCGATCTACGGCGACAACATCGCCAAGTTGCTGGCACTGGTGGCGGTGCTGGGGCTGATCGCCAGCTTTCACACCATCATCTTCGCCAAGGGCCGGCAGATCTATTCGCTCAGCCGCGCCGGCTACTTCATGCCGTGGCTGTCGATCACCCACGGTCAGCGCAAGACGCCGCACGTGGCGATGATCCTCGGCAGCGTCACCGCGCTGGCGGTGATGCTGGGCCTGTGGTTCGGCTTCGGTTCCGAGAAGGGCGGCGCGCTCATCGGCGGCACGCTGCTCAACATGGCGGTGTTCGGCGCGATGTTCTCGTACTTCATGCAGGCGTTGAGCTTCATCCTGCTGCGCCAGAAGCTGCCCGACATCGATCGCCCCTACCGCAGCCCGCTGGGCGTGACGGGCGCGGCGCTGACCATGTTCATCGCGGTGGTGACGCTGTACTACCAGCTCACCGGCGACCCCGCCTACACCCGCGGCGTGCTGTGGGTGGCGCTGTGGTTCGGCGTGTGCATCAGCTACTTCGCACTGATCGGCCGGCACCGCCTGATCCTGTCGCCGGAGGAGGAATTCGCAATGGCGAAGCGCGAAAACGCCAGCGCCTGAAGCACGCCAGATCGGGGCGCGCGGTCGTGTGGCCGCGCGCCCTTCACGCAATCCGCGCTCCTCACACAAGCTGGATAACACCATGACCGCACCTCTCACCCTGTCCGCGCTGCGCCAGATGGCGGCCGCCGGCACCATCGACACCGTGCTCGCCTGTCTGGTCGACATGCAGGGCCGGCTGATCGGCAAGCGTTTTCAGGTCGAATATTTCCTCGACAGCGCGCACGAGGAAACCCACGGCTGCGATTACCTGCTGGCCAACGACATCGACATGGAGCCGGTGCCCGGCTACGCGGCGGCGAGCTGGAACAAGGGCTACGGCGATTTCGTGTTCAAGCCCGACATGAGCACCCTGCGTGTGGTGCCGTGGCTGGAAGGCACCGCACTGGTGCTGTGCGACGTGCAGGACCACCACCACCACGACCTGCCGCACAGTCCGCGCGGCATTCTCAAAAAGCAGGTGGCGCGACTGGCCGAGCGCGGCATGGTCGGCATGTTCGCCTCGGAACTGGAGTTCTACCTGTTCGACGAAAGCTACGAGGCGATCCACCAGCGCAATTACCACGCGCCCAAGACGGCCGGCTACTACATAGAGGACTACAACATCCTGCAGACCACCCGCGAGGAGCCGGTGATGCGGGCGATCCGCAAGCACCTGCAGGCGGCCGGCATCCCGGTGGAGAACTCCAAAGGCGAATGGGGGCCGGGTCAGGAAGAAATCAACGTGCGCTACACAGACGCACTCACCATGGCCGACCGTCACAGCATCCTCAAGCACGCCTGCAAGGAAATCGCGCTGCTCCAGGGCAAGGCGATCACCTTCATGGCCAAGTGGCGCTACGACCTCGCCGGCTCCAGCAGCCACATCCACAACTCGCTGTGGAGTGCGGACGGCAAGCAGGCGCTGTTCCACGACCCCAAGGCTGAGTTCACGATGTCGCCGCTGATGCGGCACTGGGTGGCCGGGCAGCTCAAGTACGCGCCCGACATCACCCTGTTCCTGGCGCCTTACATCAACTCCTACAAGCGTTTTCAGGTGGGCACTTTCGCGCCGACGCGCGCGGTGTGGAGCCGCGACAACCGCACCGCCGGTTTCCGTCTGTGCGGTGAGGGTGGCAAGGGCATCCGCATCGAATGCCGGATCGGCGGTGCCGATCTGAATCCGTATCTCGCGTTCGCCGCGCTGATCGCCGCCGGTCTGGCCGGCATCGACGAAAAACTGGAACTGGGCAAGCCCTTCGAAGGCGACGCTTACCACGGCAAGAAATTGCCCGAAGTCGCCAAGACCCTGCGCGACGCCATCGGCGCGCTGGAACGCTCGAAGATGCTGCGCGCCGCCTTCGGCGACGAGATGGTGGAACACTACCTGCACACCGCACGCTGGGAGCAGATGGAATACGACCGCCGCGTCACCGACTGGGAACTGCGACGTGGCTTCGAGCGGTATTGATGGATTCAGCGCGTTGCTGGGTCCGCGAAAGACGCAAAGCGAATGGGTCCGCAAAGGACGCGAAGGACGCAAATGAAGCAAAAGCATCAAAGGTAGAGAGCAAGCTTGCCTCGGATGTGAATCCCGCAGGGGAATCGCTTCTGCCCTTCCCCTGATCTGTTTTGGCTTCACCTTTGCGTCTTTTGCATCTTTTGCGTCCTTTGCGGATCCAAGGACGCAAAGAGCGCAAAGCGTGATGGGTCCGCAAAGGACGCGAAGGACGCAAATGAAGCAAAAGCATCAACGGTTGAGAGCAAGCTTGCCTCGGATGTGAATCACGCAGTGGAATCGCTTCTGCCCTTCCCCTGATCTGTTTTGGCTTTACCTTTGCGTCTTTTGCGTCCTTTGCGGACCAACCGCTTCAACGAAACGCTACAACGGAGCCCCATGACACACCCTATCCAACTCATCTCCCCAGTCGACGCCAGCATCTACGTCGAACGCCATTGCGCCAGCGATGCCGAGATCGCCCAGGCGCTCGCTGCAGCCACGGCCGCGCAACAACGGTGGAAGCACACCCCGCTCGCCGAGCGCGCCGCGCTGTGCACGCGCATGGTGGATGCCATGCTGGCGATGCGCGACGAGATCGTGCCCGAACTGGCCTGGCAGATGGGCCGCCCGATACGTTACGGCGCGGGCGAGCTGCGCGGATTCGAGGAACGCGCGCGCCACATGATCGCCATCGCCCCGCAGGCGTTGGCGCCGATAGAGCCCGAAGCCAAAGCCGGCTTTCGGCGCAGCATCCGCCGCGAACCGCTGGGCACGGTATTGGTGATCGCGCCATGGAATTACCCCTACCTCACCGCGGTGAATTCGGTCATCCCGGCATTGATGGCAGGCAACGCGGTGATCCTCAAGCACGCCACGCAAACCCTGTTGGTGGGTGAGCGCTTCGCGCAAGCGGCGCAGCGTGCCGGATTGCCGGCGGGCCTGTTCCAGAACCTGCTGATGGACCACGCGCAGGCTGCGCGCGCGATCGCCTCGGGCCAGGTGCAGCAGGTCAACTTCACCGGCTCGGTGGCGGGCGGCCAGGCGATGGAAGCAGCGGCCGCCGGACACTTCCTCGGCGTCGGGCTCGAACTCGGCGGCAAGGACCCGGCTTACGTGCGCAGTGATGCCGACATCGCGCACGCAGTCGAAAATCTGGTCGACGGCAGCTACTTCAATTCCGGGCAAAGCTGCTGCGGCATCGAGCGCATCTACGTCGATCAAGCGATCCATCCGGAGTTCGTCGAGCGCTTCGTCGACCTCACCCGGCAGTACGTGCTCGGCAATCCGCTGGAGGAATCCACCACACTCGGCCCGCTGGTGAAGCCGTCTGCCGCCGAATTCGTACGCGGGCAGATTGCCGAAGCCGTCAGCAAGGGCGCAAGGGCGCTGCTCGATCCCAAGGCATTCGCAGCGGATCGGCCCGGCAGCGCGTATCTCGCGCCGCAGGTGCTGGTGGACGTGGACCACAGCATGTCGGTAATGCGCGACGAGAGCTTCGGCCCGGTGGTGGGCATCATGCCGGTGGCCGACGAGGCACAGGCGATCGCGCTGATGAACGACAGCGAGTTCGGTCTCACTGCCTCGATCTGGACCCGCGATCTCGAAGCCGCCGAGCGCATCGGCGACGCCGTCGCCACCGGCACCGTATTCATGAACCGCTGCGACTATCTCGACCCGGCACTGGCCTGGACCGGCGTCAAGCACACCGGGCGCGGCGCTACCCTCTCGCGCGTCGGCTACGAAACCCTGACCCGACCCAAATCCTTCCACCTTCGCTACACGCTATGACCGCGACGACCACCTGCTCGGCTCCTCCCCCTGCCTGCAGGGGTGATGTGCCGCAGTGACGATCTGCCAGTGGCAGATCGTGCGGCGCAGAACGCCCGGCAGGGCCGGGGATTTGGGAGGGGTTTGCCTTCCGCCGAAGCTTTGTTGTGGTCGCACCGCAAGTATTTACCCCACCCCAACCCTCCCCTGCACGCAGGGGAGGGAGCCCAAAGAGAGATCCACACCATGCCCACCATCGGCAACTGGAACTACCCCACCCCCATCAAGTTCGGCGCTGGGCGCATCAGCGAACTGCCCGAGCACTGCCGTGCCCACGGCATCGAACGCCCGCTGCTGGTCACCGACGCCGGCCTCGCCTCCGCGCCGATCACGTCCGCTGCGTTGCAGTCGCTGAAGGCCGCCGGGCTGGACGTCGCGCTGTTCGCCCAGATCAAGCCCAATCCGGTGGAAGCCAACCTGATCGACGGTCTGGTCGCCTACCGCGCCGGCCATCACGATGGCGTGATCGCATTCGGCGGCGGCAGTGGCCTGGACATGGGCAAGCTGATCGCCTTCATGAGCGGACAGACCCGCCCGGTCTGGGACTTCGAGGACATCGGCGATTGGTGGACCCGCGCAGACGCCAACGGCATCGCGCCGATCATCGCGGTACCCACCACCGCCGGCACCGGCTCGGAAGTGGGCCGCGCCGGCGTGCTCACCGACGAGCGCACGCACACCAAGCGCATCATCTTCCACCCGAAGATGATGCCGCGCGTGGTGATCTGCGACCCCGAGCTCACCATCGGCATGCCGGCCCGGATCACTGCCGGCACCGGCATGGATGCCTTCTCGCACTGCCTGGAAGCCTACTGCGCGCCCGGCTTTCATCCAATGGCCGACGGTATCGCGGTGGAAGGCATGCGCCTGATCGCCAGCGCGCTACCGCTGGTGATGCGCGACCCCACCGACATCGAAGCGCGCGGCCAGATGATGGCGGCCGCCGCGATGGGCGCCACCGCATTCCAGAAGGGCCTGGGCGGTATGCACGCGCTGGCGCATCCGATCGGCGCCTTGCACGACAGCCATCACGGCATGACCAACGCTACGCTGATGCCGTACGTGCTCGCCTTCAACCGCAGCGCCATCGAAGAACGCATCACCCGCCTCGCCGCGTATCTGGGCCTGTCGATGCCGGGCTTCGACAGCTTCCTGCAGTTCGTGCTGCACCTGCGTCGCGAGGTGGGCGTGCCACACACCCTGCCCGACCTTGGCGTCGACGACCGCCACGCGGCACTGATCGCCAAAATGGCGGTGGAAGATCCGTCGGCGGGTGGCAATCCGGTGCCGCTCACCGAGGCCGGCGCGGCGGCGATCTTCGCGGCAGCGAGCAATGGCATCGTTTGAGCGCCGGCCGTGATCGCGGACACACTCGGGCGGCACATGCCGCTCGACCTCGAAGGCGATGCCGGGCGAACGCCCGGCTGCGCATGGTGAAGACGCACCATAAGCGGTCGTCTTGCACGTCGTAGCCAAAGCAGAACCTGACCTGCCGTGTGGCACATGCCAACGCCATAAGCACCGTTGCATGCTTGCCACATGTGTCTGCCAAACGGGAATGCGCCATGCTCCGGCTCGTGTCTGTGTTCGTGTTGTTGACACTCATGCCGCCGTCGCAGGCGACGTGCCCGCCCACGGGATACGACACCGGGCGCTTGACCGCCCTGCGCGATCGAGCCTTCGCGCTCGACGCCACCGCCGAACGCAACACGCTGGCGCTGGCGTTGCTCGACTGCCTCGGCACACCCGATCCCACGCTGCGCGACGGCATCGCCTTCGAAGCATTGAGCACCTGGCTGCGTGGCGGGACGATTGCCGCCGACACGCGCACCCGCCTGTTTGACGCCCTGCTGCCGATGCTGGAGCCGGTGGCGGACGACGAAGCAGGATTCCGACGCCCGTTCGCGGCGCTGGTGCTGAGCGAGGTGGCGCGCACGGATCGGGTCGCGCCCTGGTTGGACGCCGCGCAACGCGAGACCCTGGTGGCTGCCGCCACGCGCTACCTGGCGTCGGTGGACGACTATCGCGGTTTCGACGACCGCGAGGGCTGGCGCCATGGCGTTGCGCACGGCGCGGACCTGTTGCTGCAACTGGTGTTGAACCCGGCGCTTGACGCCGCGCAGATCGATCGCATCCTGACGTCGGTGGCAAAGCAGATCGCGCCAGCCGGCGAACATTTCTATGTGTTCGGCGAACCCGAACGGCTGGCGCGGCCGGCGCTGTACGCCGCGCAGCGCGGAACCCGCAACGCCGAGCAATGGCATACCTGGTTCGCCGCCATCGCGGCACCGGCGCCGTTGCCGGACTGGCACGCGGCGTTCCGGAGTCGTGCGGGACTGGCGCGACGACACAACGTGCGGGCGTTTCTGAGCGCGATCTACATCACCGCGCGCGACGACGACGACCCGAAGGTTTCGATGCTGGCGCCGATGGCGCTGGCGGCGCTGCGCGAGATTCCGTAGCGCCCGATCGACGCTGCCGCATCCATCGCGTGCAAGCGCGCTCCCACAAACGGCAGGAGCGCCGCCTCAGCTCATCAACACCAGTTCCTCGGCGGCAGTGGGATGGATCGCCACGGTGTCGTCGAAGTCGCGCTTGCGCGCGCCCATCTTCACCGCCACCGCGAAGCCCTGCAGGATTTCGTCGCTGGCCGGGCCGATCATGTGGATGCCGAGCACGCGCTCGTCGGCGCCCGCGCACACCAGTTTCATCAGGGTGCGTTCCTCGTGCCCGGCGAGCGCGCCGAGCATGGGACGAAAGCGGCTGGTGTACACCTTCACCGCGTCGCCATGCGCGGCGCGCGCTTCGGTTTCGGTCAGCCCCACCGCACCGATCGGTGGATGCGAGAACACCACGCTGGGAATGTTGGCGTAGTCCATGCGCCGGTCGGGCTGGCCGCCGAACAGGCGATCCATCAGTCGGCGCGCGGCGGCGATCGCGACCGGTGTCAGCGCCGGCGCATCGGTGACGTCGCCCACTGCGAAGACATTCGCGGCGGAGGTGGCCTGCCATTCGTCCACCGCGATGAAGCCCTTGTCGTCCAGCCGCACCCCCGCTGCGTCCAGCCCGATGCCCGCCACATTCGGCACGCGGCCGGTGGCCCACAGCAGGCAGTCGAAGCCACCGTCCTCGTCGCCCGAGCGGCAGTGGATGCGGTATCCGTCGGCATCCTGGCTCACCCGGTCGAGCTGGTGCTGGAAGGCGATCCCGATGCCTCGCCGGGTCATGGCGGCGGCCAGTTCGGTGGAGATGTCGGCATCGAAGCGGCGCAGCAGCCGGTCGCTGCGCACGAACAGACTGACCTCGCTGCCCAGCGCACGCAGCACGCCGCCAAGTTCCACCGCGATGTAGCCGCTGCCGATCACTGCGACTTTGCGCGGTGCCGCGTTGAGGTCGAAGAAGCCGTCCGAGTCGATCCCCAGGTGACCGCCGACAATGCGCAATCGCTCGGAACGGGCGCCGGTGGCGACCAGGATACGTTCGCCATGCAACTGGCATTGCGCGGTCTCGACGATGCCCGCGCCGCGCAGTTGGCCGCGTTCGGCGATCAGTGCGATGCCGAGTTCGTCGAAACGCTTGCGATAGCTGGCGTGGATGTTGCGGATGTACTGCTGTCGGCGTGCGATGTAGGCCGGCCAGTCGAGCGCCCCCGGCATGAGGTTGAAGCCAAGCTCGC
>JANRIF010000352.1:0-6474 GCA_033765245.1 Lysobacteraceae bacterium | reverse complement strand
TGGCGGGCGCCGGGGAAGTTGACCAGCTTCCAGTCGACCGCAGCGCCTTCCATTTCCTTGGTGAAGGCGGCGATGTCGTCGGCGCTGACGCTGGTGTCGTCGGCGCCATTGAGCACCAGCACCGAGGTGCGGATGTCGCCCTTTTTCGCCGGCACCGGGGTGCTCAAACCGCCGTGGAAGCTGACCACGCCGGAGACCGACGTGCCGAGGCTGGCTTCCAGGGCGCCGGCGCGTGCCAGCTCCAGCACGGTGGAGCCGCCGAAACAGAAGCCGACTGCACCCAGCTTCGAGAAGTCGAGCGGCGCAATGCGACCCTGCGCGCGCAACGCTTCCACCGCCCAGACGATGCGGTTGCGCATCTGCTCGCGGTCGGCGTAAACGGCCTGCGCGGCGGCGGCCGCTTCCTTCGCGTTCTTGGGGCGCACATCCTTGCCGTACATGTCGACCAGCAGCACCACGTAATCCTTGCCGGCAAGCGCCTTGGCCTTCTCGACCGCAGAGTCGTTGACGCCCATCCAGTTCGGCACCATCGCAATGCCCGGCCGGATCGCCCCGCTATAGTCGTCATAGACGACGTAGCCGTTGAACACCGCCCCCTGGAAGCCCCATTCCAGCGGCTTCACCACCGGCTTGGCCAGCACCGGGGCCGCGCTCAGGACCGCCATCATCGCCAGAAGCATGCGCATCGTTTTGTCCCCCAACGAAAAGACCCGAGTATATGCCTGCGCACCGGGGCGACAGCAAGAACATCGGTTGCACAACGACCTGTGCGAAGGTCGCCACGGGCGAGTGATTTTTTAGTCCCTCAGGCAATGCCGAGCCCCGGGATGGCGCTGATGGCGTTGGCGTCGAACCCGGCCAACGTGGCGAAATGACGACCGCGCTCGACATAATCGCGATAGCGCGGAAAACTCGGCGCGCCCGGCGACAGCAGCACCACTCCCTCGCGGCCCAGCACCTGGCGCGCCTGCACCAGCGCATCGGCGATGTCCTCGGCGGCGCGCAGGTCGAAACGCCCGCCGCGCGCCAGCGGCGCCAGCCGGTCGTGGATGCGCGGGCCGTTCTGCCCTTGGGTGATCACCGCCAGCGGCGGCCGTTCGCGTGCACGTTCGGCGAACACGCTCCAGTCCAGCCCGCGGTCGAAGCCGCCGACGATGATCGCCACCCGGCGCCCGGCGAAGCAATCGAGCGCGGCCAGGCTGGCGTGCGGGGTGGTGCTGATGGAATCGTTGACGTATTCGATCCCATCATGCGTGCCCAGCCGCTGCAACCGATGCGGCAGCGGTTTGAAACTGGCCGCGTGCGGCGCCATGGCGACCGCATCGAGCCCCAAGGTCTCCAGCGCCGCCAGCGCCGCGCACAGGTTGAGCGCGTTGTGATGCCCAGGCAGCGGCAGGCCGCGGATGTCGAGCACCGCCAACTCGCCGCGATGGATGCGCTCGCCGCGCAGGTGCCAACCGGTGGGGCTGTCGAACCCGCTGCAGGGGATGCCGCCTGCCAGCGCGTGCAGCCGGCGGTCATTGGCGTTGCACACGATGGCGCGCGGCTGCGCCTGCGTGACGAGCTTGAGCTTGTCGGCGAAATATCGATCCTCGCCGCCGTGCCAGTCCAGATGCTCGGGATACAGATTCAGCAGCACTGCGACATCCGGGCGCAGTGCGTCGCCGGTCTGGTAGCTGGACAGCTCGATCGCCCAATACGCCGGCTCCGGCTCGACGTCGAGCAAGGCCAGCAGCGGCAATCCGATATTGCCGGCCAACGCGGTGCGCTTGCCGGCGGCGCGCAGCAGATGCGCGATCAAAGCGGTGACGGTGCTCTTGCCTTTGGTACCGGTGACGCACAACAACTTGCCTGGATGCGGCTTGGCGGCGTGTTCGGCGAACCACAGCGCGCTGCCGCCGATGAACTGTGTGCCACGCATGGCGGCGCCCGCTGCCGGTGCGCCATAGGGGCTGATGCCGGGCGACTTGATCACGATCTCGAACGCCGCGAGCTGGGCCTCATCGACCGCGGTGCGCACGTCCAGACGATCGTCCAGCCGCGCGCGCGCGCCGACCGCTTCGGCCTCGCTGCAGAACAGCGTCAGCGCCAGCGCCGGCAGTCGGCGGCGCAGCGCATCGAGCGCCGCCTGCCCCTCGTGACCGAAGCCCCACAGCGCAACGCGCCGCCCCTCAAGTTCCGAAATGCGCATACATCGGCTCCAGCAGGTTTGCCGGCAGGCGCTGCGGACCCTGCGGCCGCAGCAGTGGCGCCAATGCCAGCTCGGCCGGGTCCAGCGTTGGCTGGATCTCGCTGGCGAATCGCTGCACCAGCGCGTCCTCGCGCCAGGCGGGCGACTGCGTCAAGGCGGCGAACGCGGCGCGCGATTCGCTGCCCTCGCCCACGCACTCGAACGGCTTGTGGTCGCGGTATTCGATCAGCGCATCGTAACCCGCTTCCTGCCCCGGCTCGTCCAGCAGGTTGCGGCCGAAGATGCCCACCAGACGCGGTTTTGGCATGAACGGTGCCAGCGCCAGGAACACGAAACGGCACTTCGGGCACTGCCCACACCAGCGGCTGGCCGGACGCTCGCCCAGCAGATGAAAATTGCGGTTGCAACTGGAGAAATGCGCGTCGTAATGGTCCAACCGCGCGAACTGGCGTGCCACTGCCAGCTCGGACCACGGCCGCAGCAGCGAGTAGTAATGCAGGTCGGTGGCAATGCGGCGCTGCACGTATTCGCCGAACGCACGCTCGAAGGCCCAGCCCTTGGACCACTGGTGATTGACCTCGCCGGTGCCGGGAATCAGGCTGCCGTAGCTGGCCGAGCGCTCGTTGGAAAACACCACCTGATCGCAACCGTACAGCAACGCCGCCAGCACCAGGATCGCGGAATTGATCGCGGTCACCGGGATGTGCCCGTTGAGCGCGCCGCGGCGGTTGAGATCGAACAGCGCCGGCGCCAGTTCGCGTCCGATGTTGAGCAGCGGCAGACCGGTGCGCTGGGCGCAGGCGGCGATCAACTGCGAGTTGCCGATCCACGCCACCGTGGTCGCAACGCCCGCCGCGCGCAATGCCTCGATGCTCACCAGCGAATCCTTGCCGCCGCCGATCGCCACCAGCGCCCGCGACGACAACCCGGCAGCGGACGCCACCAGAGCCGCGGGATCGGCCACCGGAAACTGCACTTTGCCGCGCAACGACAAGCCATTGCAGTAGGCGAATTCGCCCAGCCCGTGCTCGTAGACGTCGGTCAACAGAGCGGAGGTATCGGCATCGATGGCATAACCATCGATGGCGATCGTCGGCGGCACCGCCGCTTTGTAGTAACTCACCCCGGCGATCAGATGCAGCAGATGCAACGCCCGCTGCACCGCCTGCGTGCGCGCAGCGTCGAGCGTGAACGGCGCGCCGGGAAAGCGCAGCGTTTCCACCATCGGCGCATCGTCGTCGAAAGCATAGACCAGACGCGCCTCGCCCGCGACGGGGTCGAAACGCGCGTGGACGAAGCGGAACGCGCGCACCTGTTCGCGCGCGAAGCGCGGCGGGTTGTCGCCGCTTACCGGCACATCAGTCATCGAGTATCTCCTCCGCCGGCAATGCACGGCGGTTGTAGGCGTTGGCCATCACCGCGCCATAGGCACCGGCAGTTGCGATCGCCACCGCGTCGCCCTCGGCGGTGGCGTCCGGCAGGCGCCGCCGCCTGCCCAACACATCGCCACTTTCGCAGATCGGACCGACCACGTCGGCCGGCGCACCGGGCGCATCGTCGCGCCGCGTCAGATTGACGATCTCGTGAAAAGCGTTGTACAGCGCGGGCCGCAGCAGCGCGTTCATGCCCGCATCCAGGCCGATCCGGCGCACCCCGCTCTTTTCCACCACCTGGGTCACACGGGTCAGCAACACGCCCGCCTCGGCCACCAGATACCTTCCCGGCTCGATCCACAGCGCATATTGAGGGTAGGCCGCCTTGACCCCGTCCAGCACCGCCGCATACGCCGCCACATCGAAGGGCTCGGCCTGCGGTTCGTAGGGCACACCGAGGCCGCCGCCGACGTCGACAAAGCCCACCGTACCGATCTGCTCGGCCAGTGCCGCCAACTGCGCATACACCTCGCGCCAATGCGCGGCATCGTGAATGCCGCTGCCGATGTGGGCGTGCAGACCGACGATGCGCACCGACAGCGCACGCGCGTCTTCAAGCAGACCCGGCAACTGCTCCAGCGCCAGCCCGAACTTGGCACCCTTGCCGCCGGTGCGCACCTTCTCGTGATGACCGTGACCGAAGCCCGGATCGATCCGCAGCACCAGGTCGCGGCCGCGGAACAACTCGGGCCACTGTTGCAGCACGAAGCGGTTGTCGATGGTGACGCGCACGCCGCGTTGCAGCGCATCGGCATACTCGATGCGCGGCGCGAAGCTCGGGGTGAACAGCACCCGCTCCGGAGCAAGGCCCGGCAAGGTCGCAAACACGTGCGCCAGATCGCCGCCCGACACGCATTCAAACCCGAACCCCAGCGCGTCGAGCGCATGCAGGATTGCCGGATGCGCGTTGGCCTTGATCGCGTACAGGCGTCGATCCACCGCCTCGATGTCGATCAGCGCCTTGGCGCGCTCGCGCAAGGTGGGCAGGTGATAGACGTAACGCGGCGTGCCCTGCGCCGCCAGCGCCAGCAGCCGCATGCGCTCGCGCTGCCACCACGGCGGATCGCGCAGCGCCGTCGGACGCGCCAGTTGCTTCCAGCTTGGCCCGAATACGCTGACCTCGTCCACCGGCATCGCGCCGGACTGGATCAGCAGCCCGTGCAGGCGCGGCAACAGGCCGTCGGCCAGCGCTTCATCGACCACGAAGGTGAGGTTGAGATCGTTCGATGACTGCGAGATCAGATGCACGCGCTCGCGCCCGAACTCGGCCAGCACGTCCGACAACCGATGCAGCAGCGAGCGCATGCCGCGCCCCACCAGGGTGATCGCCGCGCACGGCGCGATCACCTTGACCCGGCACACCAGCGCCAGATCGGCGCACAGCGCTTCGAGCACGTTGGAGTTGACCAGATTGTCGCTGGGGTCGAGCGACACGGTGACGTTGGCCTCGGACGAACCGATCAAGTCCACCGACAACCCGTGCTGCTTGAAGCGCTCGAACACGTCGGCCAGGAAGCCCACCTGCTGCCACATGCCGATCGATTCCATCGCCACCAGCACGATGCCGCGGCGCGAGCTGATCGCCTTCACGCCCGGCACGGTGAGGCCGGTGCCGTCGATCACGGTGCCCGCCAGCTCCGGGTGTTCGGTATCGCGAATCCACAGCGGCACCCGCGCCTCGCGGCACGGCGGAATGCAGCGCGGATGCAACACCTTGGCGCCGGTGCTGGCGATTTCCTGCGCCTCCTCGAAATCCAGCCGCGACAACAACCGCGCATCCGGCACCTGACGCGGATTGGCGCTGAACATGCCCGGCACGTCGGTCCAGATTTCTACCCTTCGCGCGTGCAGCAAGGCGCCGAAATAGGCAGCCGACGTATCCGAGCCGCCACGCCCGAGGATCGCAGTGCCGCCATCTTCGGCGCGGGCAATGAAGCCCTGGGTGAGATGCAGGCTACCGAGCGCGGCCAGCCGCGCGCCGGCGGAGCGGTCGTCGCCGATCTCGCAATTCACCAGCAGGCGCCGGCTCCAGGCGCTCTGGTTGGGTTGGCTGCGTGCCTGCAGCCAGTCGCGGGCATCGCGCCAGTGCACGTCCAGCCCGCTGCGGCGCAGATAAGCCACGCCGAGCGTGGACGACATCAGCTCGCCCTGCGCCAGCACCTGCGCCTGCCAGGCGAGATCGGCATCGCCGCGACCGGGTGCGCCGGCCAGTGCATGCAACTCGGCGAAGCGCGCGCCCAGCACCGCATCGGCGTCGAGTTCGAGTTCCGCGCACATCGCGCGATGACGCGCCTCGATCTGCGCGATGTCGTCGCGCACCGTCGCCGCATCGGCATGATGCTCGATCAGCGCCTGCAACGCATTGGTGATGCCCGACAGCGCCGACACCACCACCAGCACGCCCGCGTTTTCTTCACGCGCGCGCTGCGCCATCAAGGCGCCGATGGTGTCCCAACGCGCCCGTCGCGACACGCTGGTGCCGCCAAACTTGAGAACGATCCACGGCGGTGATGCGGAGTTCGTTTGCAGCGCAGTGCGATTCATGCGGGTCCCGACGCGCCGCTGGGGGGAGCGGCGCGAAGGGGGATTATCGGGGAAAAGTGCGCGGTGAGGGGGAGAGCCGGGAACGCTGAGAAGCCGGGACTCGGGACTGGGGACTGGGGACTCGGAAAAGCCAGGGCAAAAGCTCAAAGCGAAAGTTCGCAAGCTTGTCGTCCCGAGTCCCGAGTCCCGAGTCCCGAGTCCCGAGTCCCGAGTCCCGAGTCCCGAGTCCCGAGTCCCGAGTCCCGAGTCCCGAGTCCCGAGTCCCGGCATTTCCTCACCCCTCCACAAACTCCACCACCTCCAGCC
>JANRIF010000350.1:0-5511 GCA_033765245.1 Lysobacteraceae bacterium | reverse complement strand
CCGCCCGACTTGGTCACGGCGTTGATGTTGGCGCCGGTGTAGCGGGTCTGGGTGACGTCATAGTTGGCGAGGTTGACTTCCACCTGCTCGATGGCGTCGATCGTGATCGGCTGCTTCTCGGTGGGCAGGTTGTTGGCTTCCAGGCCGAAGGTGTCGTTGATGGCGACGCCGTCGATGGTGATCGAGTTGAAACGGGTGTTCTGGCCGACGGCCGAGATTTCGCCGCGCTCCTTGTCGGTCTGGCTCAGGCGCGGGTCGAGGCGGGCGTAGTCCTGCAGGTTGCGGCGGATCGAGGCGAAGGCATCGAGCTGCTCGCGGGTCACCACCGAGCCGGTACCCATCTTGTTGGCACCGAACACGTCGTCCGGACGGCCGGCGATCACTTCCACCGCTTCCAGGGTGGTGGCGCTGACGTTGAGCTGGGCGTCGACCTGCTGGGTATCGGCAGCGATGCGCAGGAACACGTTCTCCTGCACGCTCGGCTGGTAGCCGTCGCGGGTGATGGTGATGGTGTAGGGGCCGCCGACGCGCAGGCCGCGCGAGGTGTAGCGGCCTTCAGCATCGGTGGTGGCGCGGCTGACGGTGCCGGACTGGGTGTGCAGGATGGTGACCTGGGCGCCGGCGACCGGTCGACCGTCGTCGCCCGAAATGCGGCCGCCGACGGCGGCGGACGTGCTCTGCGCAAAGGCCGGAGCCGAGGCCAGCGCGGCGATCAGGCCGAGCGTGAGCCGCGACAGACGGACTTGGTTTCGATTGATCATGTTCAAAGCCCCTATTGGTTGCATGACGAACGTTTCGGTCAAACCGCCGCTATCCCGTCGTACGATCGAGCGCACCTGCACTCTCCGGTACCGCATCGCGCGAATGGACCCCACCCTGCGGCCGCCCTGCGCGTTCCCCGACAGGGCGATCTGGGTTAACTCAAGTTTAACAGCGTAATCACGAAATGTGACAATCGCCTTACCGGGCAATGACATGCCGGCGCAGCGCCGCGCCGCACCGCCTGTGGGAGGCCGCTTGCGGGCGACTGGGGGTGCGGCGGCTCGCAGCATCCTCGCGCAAGCGCGTTCCCACAAAGCGGCCGCGTTGGAGGCAGTGCGAGCTCAATCGATCAGGGTGAGCCGCAGTTCCTTGGGCAGGGCGAACACCATGTCCTCGGGCTCGCCCTGGAGCTCGTGGACATCGCCCGCACCCAACGCCTGCAGCCGCGCGATCACGCCGCGCACCAGCACTTCCGGTGCGGAGGCGCCGGCAGTGACGCCGATGCGGGTCTTGCCGACCAGCCAGTCGGACTGGATGTGCTCGGCTCCATCGATCAGATGTGCCTGGGTACCCTGCTTGCGCGCCAGCTCGCTCAGGCGGTTGGAGTTGGAACTGTTGACCGAGCCCACCACCAGTACCAGATCGCACTGCCCGGCCAATTGCCGCACCGCGTCCTGGCGGTTCTGGGTGGCGTAGCAGATGTCGTCATGGCGCGGGCCCTGGATCGCCGGGAAGCGCCGGCTCAGTGCGTCGATGACGTTGCGGGTGTCGTCCACCGACAGCGTGGTCTGGGTGGTGAAGGCGAGATTGTCGGGCTGATCGACCTCGAGCGCCGCGACGTCGGCGGCATTCTCGACCAGATGAATGCGTCCGCGTCCGCCCTCGGCCAGCCACTGTCCCATGGTGCCTTCCACCTCGGGGTGGCCGGCATGGCCGATCAGCACCACGTCACGCCCGGCGCGGCAATGCCGCGCCACTTCGATATGCACCTTGGTGACCAGCGGACAGGTGGCGTCGAACACTTTCAGGCCACGGCGCTCGGCCTCGCCGCGCACCGCCTGCGACACGCCGTGGGCGCTGAAGATCACGGTGGCGCCGGCCGGCACTTCGTCGAGTTCCTCCACGAACACGGCACCGCGCTGGCGCAGGTCGTCGACCACGAAGCGGTTGTGCACCACCTCGTGGCGCACGTAGATCGGCGCGCCGAAGGCTTCGATGGCGCGCTTGACGATCTCGATGGCGCGATCGACGCCGGCACAGAATCCGCGTGGATTGGCGAGCAGGATGTCCATGCCGCGATTATCCGCCACGCGGCCGGGCCCGGCGCGGAATCAGGCCGAACAGGGCGATGCCGATGGCGCCACCGACGATGGCCGAATCGGCGAGGTTGAACGCCGGCCAGTGGTAGTCGCGCCAGTAGGCGTCGATGAAGTCGATCACGTAACCATGGCGCAGGCGATCGATCAGGTTGCCGATGGCGCCGCCGATCACCAACGCATACGGCAAGGCCAGTCGCCAGTCGTCGCGCGCGGTGCGGGTGAGCCAGAAGCTCAGCAGACCGCTGATGAAAACCGCCAACGCGCTGAACAGCCATCGCTGCCAACCGGCGTGATCGGCAAGGAAGCTGAAGGCGGCGCCGTAGTTGTACAACAGCGTCCAGTTGAGCACGCCGTCGAACACCGGCACAGGCTGCTGGAAGCTCAGCGTGGTCAACGCCCACTGCTTGCTGAGCGCATCCAGCACGATCACCAGTAGCGACAGCCACAGCCACGGCAGCGCGCTGGCTTGCGGGCGCGCCATCAGAACCACCGCCGCGATTCGCCAGGACCCTCGACGTTGCTCACGCAACGCCCGCACAACTCCGGATGCTCGGCGTGCGTGCCGACGTCGGCGCGGTAGTGCCAGCAGCGGATGCACTTGCCGTGACCGGTGGCGACACCGTGGATCCAGACCTCGGCGCCCTCGCCTTTCACCGCATCGTCAGGCTTGGCGGCGGCCGGATGCAGGTCCAAGCGCGAGGTGATGAAGAAGAACCGCAGTTCTTCCGCCACCGGTTGCAAGCGTTGCAAGGTCGCGTCGGGCAGGTACAGGTCGACTTCGGCCTCCAGCGCCGCGCCGATGGTGCCGCCGGCGCGCATCGGTTCGAGCACCTTGGATACGGCGTCGCGCAGGTCCAGCAGGGTCTGCATGTCGCCCGCCGCCACGGCAGCATCGGCTGGCAAGGCCGCCAAGCCGTCGTACCAAGTGGAAAACAGCACGTTGTCCGCGCGCTCGCCCGGCAGATGCGACCAGACTTCGTCAGCGGTGAAGGTGAGGATCGGCGCGATCCAGCGCACAAAGGCATGCGCGATATGGAACATCGCGCTCTGTGCCGAGCGTCGGCCGCGCGAGTCCTCGGGCATGGTGTACAACCGATCCTTGGTGACGTCGAGATAGATCGCGCCCAGGTCCACGGTGCAGAAGTTGTTCAGGCGCTGCACCACTTCGGCGAAGTCGTAGCGCTCGCAGGCGGCCTTGATTTGCTCCTGCACGCCGTGCGCGCGATGCAGCGCCCACTGATCGAGCAGCAGCATGTCGGCGTGCGGCAGCAGATCGCGCGCCGGGTCGAAACCGTGCAGGTTGCCCAGCAGGAAGCGCGCGGTGTTGCGGATGCGCCGATAGGCATCGGCGGTGCGCTTGAGGATGTCCTGCGACAGCGACATTTCGTTGCGGTAGTCGGTGGACAGTATCCACAGGCGCAGGATGTCGGCACCCAAGGTCTTGATGATGTCCTGCGGCTCGATGCCGTTGCCCAGCGACTTGGACATCTTGCGGCCCTGCGCGTCCACGGTGAAGCCGTGGGTCAGGCATTGCCGGTAAGGCGCGGCGCCGTCCATCGCGATGGCAGTGAGCAGCGAACTCTGGAACCAGCCGCGATGCTGGTCGGAGCCTTCCAGGTACAGATCGGCGGGCTTGCCCAGACCACGCGCAGCCAGCACGCCCTCGTGGGTGACGCCGGAATCGAACCAGACATCGAGGATGTCGCCGACCTTGTCGTAATCGGCCGCCTCGGCGCCTAGCAATTCGGCCGCGTCCAACCGGTACCACGCATCGGCGCCGTCCTTCGCCACGCGGTCCGCGACCGCGCGCATCAATTCAACGCTGCGCGGGTGCGGTTCGCCGCTGATGCGATGCACGAACAAAGCGATCGGCACGCCCCAGGTGCGCTGGCGCGAGATGCACCAGTCCGGGCGGCCGTCGATCATGGAGGTGATGCGCGCCTCGCCCCAGGCCGGGAACCAGCCGCCGTGCCGGCCGATGTCGCGAATGGCCTCCAGCGCATCGGCGCGCAGGCCGGCCTGATCCATCGCGATGAACCATTGCGGGGTGGCGCGGAACGCCACCGGCGTGCGGTGCCGCCAGCAGTGCGGATAGCTGTGCTGCACCTTGGCGTGCGCCAGCAGCGTGCCGTTCTCGCGCAGCAACTCGACCACGCTTTCGTTGGCCTTCCAGATGTGCTGGCCCTCGAACAGCGGCGTGCCGGGCAGGTACACGCCTTTGGCGTCGACCGGATTGAGTTCGTTGGCCGGATACTTCGCCACCAGTCCGTACTGCTGACTGACCACGAAGTCCTCCTGGCCGTGTCCGGGCGCGGTATGCACGGCGCCGGTACCGGCTTCGGTGGTGACGTGTTCGCCCAGCAGGATCGGGATCACCCGCTCATAGAACGGATGCGCCAGCACGTCGCCTTCCAGCGCCGCGCCCTTGGCGCGACCCAGTACCTTCATCTCGGTGACGCCATAGCGCTGCAGGGCGCTGTCGGCCAGCGCCTCGGCGAGCACCAGCAACTGGCGGCGGCCCTCGGCAAGCGGGCCTTCCACCAGCACATAGTCAAGCTCAGCGCCCAGCGTCACCGCCAGCGAGGCGGGCAAGGTCCACGGCGTGGTGGTCCAGATCGGCACCGCCACCAGCGCATCGTCCGCGTCAACACCGAACTTCGCCAGCAGCTTGTGCGGATCGCGCGCCTCGTAGGCCACGTCGACCGCCGGCGATACCTTGTCGGCATATTCGATCTCGGCCTCGGCCAGCGCCGAACCGCAATCGAAGCACCAATGCACCGGCTTGACCCCGCGCGCCAGGTGACCTCGCTCGACGATCTTCGCCAGCGAACGCAGCATGTCCGCCTCGAAGGCGAAGTCCATGGTGCGATAGGGATTGTCCCATTCGCCCAACACGCCCAGTCGCTGGAAATCCTTGGATTGCAAAGCGATCTGCTCGCCGGCGAACTCGCGGCAACGCTGGCGGAACGCGGCGGCATCGAGCTTGTCGCCGACCTTGCCGAACTTCTTCTCCACCGCCAATTCGATCGGCAGGCCATGGCAGTCCCAGCCCGGAATGTAGGGTGCGTCGAAGCCAGCCATCAGCCGCGACTTCACCACCGCATCCTTGAGAATCTTGTTGACCGCGTGACCGAGGTGAATCGCACCGTTGGCGTACGGCGGGCCGTCGTGCAGCACGAAGCGCGGGCGCCCGGCGCTGTTGGCGCGCACCGCTGCGTAGAGGTTGCCTTGTTGCCAGCGCGCCAGCGTGTCCGGCTCGCGCTTGGGCAGGTCGCCGCGCATGGCGAAATCGGTCTGCGGCAGGTGAATGGTGTGCTTGTAGTCTTTGCTCACGCGAGGTGCTTCCTGGAGTGATGCGCGGCGGAACCGACCACCGCCGCCGATTGCAGAATGGTACGGGCGCGACGCGCGTCCTGGTCGATCTGTGCCA
>JANRIF010000348.1:0-20666 GCA_033765245.1 Lysobacteraceae bacterium | reverse complement strand
TGCGCGAGCGCGCGTTTGCGATCTATCTGTTGACGCGCCAGCAGATGGTCACCACCAACGCGATCGCCGCCGTGCGCGAGCGCCTGGACGCGCAGTACCCGAAGCAGTGGCAGAGCGACAGCGTGGCCGCGTATCTGGCAGCCAGCCTCAAGCTGCTCAAGCAGGATCGCGAAGCCGACAAGCTGATCGCCGCGCCCGCCGCACTGCTCAGCCGCGATGCGATCGAACTGGAATGGAACTACGACCGCTTCTACGATCCGTTGATCCGCGATGCCAGCGTGCTGTTCCTGCTCAGCCGCCACTTCCCCGAGCGCGCCGGCAAGCTTTCGCCCAAGGCGCTGGCGAACATCGTGCACGTGCTGGGCAAGGGCTGGTACAACACGCTGTCGTCGGCGCTCACGGTGCTGGCGCTGGGCACCTACACCGATCAATTCGGCAGGCCCGAGGGCGGCGAGTTGCAGATCGCGCAGACTGACGCCAAGGGCGGCAACACGCCGATCGGCAAGGCCGATGGCCTGGTGATGCGCGCCGCCTTCGATGCCGCCGCCAAGGCGCTGCAAGTGAGCAACAGCGCCGATCAACCAGCCTGGTACAGCGTCAGCGAAACCGGCTTCGACCGCAATCCGCCCGATAGCGAAATCCGGGAAGGCCTCGAGATCATTCGCGAGTTCACCAATGCCGAGGGCAAGGTGGTAGACACCGTGACGCTGGGCGAGGAGATCCAGGTGCATCTGAAAATCCGCGCCACCCGCGGCAACGGCTTCGGCAACGTCGCCATCGTCGATCTGCTGCCCGGCGGATTCGAGCCGGTGCAGGAACTCGCCGGCGCCGCGCCCAAGCCGGTGTACGCGGATGCCGGCGACGAGGGCGACGGCACGGACGCGAGCGCAGACGAGGGCGAATATGAGGGCGACGACGAAGCCGAAGCCGAGACCGCACCGATCCCCGCATGGCGCCCATCCATCGGGCTCGACAGCTCCAACTTCGCACTCGACTACGCCGACGTCCGCGACGATCGCATTGTGATCTACGGCAACGCCGGGACCAGCGTCAGCCAGTTCGTCTACCGCATCAAGGCCACCAACGCCGGCCGCTTCGTGGTGCCACCGGCCTACGCCGAATCGATGTACGAACGCACCGTGCAGGGACGCTCGCGTGGTGGTGTGATGACGGTGAAGCGGCCATGACGAACATGCGCGTCGCGGCGTATCAGGATGCAGGGCCGCTCTCGCGGCTCTCCTCCTGCAATGCGTGCGCGATGATCGCCGGCAACCGATCTTGCAGTTGGGGAAGGGCGTCATGCACCGTATCCCAAACCACATCGAGATCGATGTCGAAGTAGCCATGGGCGAGGCGATTACGCATGCCCTTCATGCTGGCCCATGGCAGTTCAGGATGCTGTGCAAGGAAGGTGCTGTGGTTTTGCAGGAGCTTGCTGGCCGCCTCACCGATGATGAGCAAGCTGAGTATGACCGCTTGTTGTGTGCGCTTGTCGGCAGTGAAGTCGAGTTGGTGCAGACCCTCGACGAAGGTGCGGGCGTCGTTGGCTGCGTGCAACATGTGCTCAAGGTAGTCAACGTGACGTTGCGACATCATATCGGGCGTGCTTCAGCCAACACTTGCTCGCGAAACTTCGACGGCAGATCGCCGGGCGTGACCAGATCGACCGGCACGCCCAACAACGCTTCCAGCTCCACTTGCAGGCCGCCAAGATCGAACAGCGTTGCGCCGGGGAGCGCATCGACCAGCAAGTCCAGATCGCTGCCATCGGTGTCGGTGCCATGCAGCACGGACCCGAATACGCGCGGATTGGCGGTACGGAATCGGCGTGCGGCGTCGCGTATCGCGCTGCCACGTTGCTGCAATGCACGGGATGGCTTCATGAGCTGCTCCTGGCGGGGCCCGGATAAGTTTACCTGCGCAGAAGGGGGCGGAGGTGGTCAATCTGTCTTGGCGCGTATGAGATGACAGTCATGACGGGCGCGCGGTGGTGGTGCTGCCGGTCGTCGTTCCCGCAGTGCCGGTGGTCGTCCCGGTCCCTGTGCTCGTCCCGGTGCTGCCGGTGCGTGTAGTTGCGGTCGATCCGCTACCAGCAGTCGTACCCGTGCCTGTACCTGTACCTGTGCCGGTGCCCGTACCCGTGCCCGTGCCCGTGCCCGTGCCAGTACCTGTGCCAGTACCAGTACCAGTACCAGTACCAGTACCTGTGCCAGTCCCGCTCCCGGTTCTCGTGGTGGTACCCGCGCCTGTCCCGCCACTGCCACCGCCACCGCCACTGGTGCCGGTTCCCGGGCGTGTCACAGGCAGTGGATTGGGTGTGGGTGGGCGGCCGGCGGCGCCGACGGCGTCGGCAACGCTGCTGCGGCGCTCGCGTTCGGAGGCGAGTTGCGCTTGCAGTCGCGCTGTGCGTTCGGCGGCGGGGTCGCCGCCGGTGGTCGCGGCCGGGTTGAGGGTGCTGTTGCGGATGCGGTCGGCCTGCGCCTGGGCGGCCATCTGGTTGAGCGGCAGGTAGTCGCTGCGGAAATTCAGTTCCACCGAGGAGTTGAGTTCGAGGTCGGTGTTCATTTCCTCGGTGCTTTGCGAGCGCTGGGTCGATACGTAGCCGATGGTGTTCTCGACTTCGGCGCTGACGCCCCAGGGGCCGGCGCCGAAGCTGCCGGAGGCGCGCACGCGGTTCTGCATGTTGAACTGGCTGCCGCGATCCTCGCTGGCGGCGCTGCGGGTATCGATGTGGAAGCGCATCGCGGCGTTGATCTTGCCGCTGTCAATGACGATGCGCTGCATGCCCATCATCACCATGGTGGCGAGCATCTGCTGGCGCTGGCGGGCGAGGTAGCGGCGTGCCAGCGGTACCAGTTGCTCGGGATTGCTGGCATCGAGCGATTCCTCGGGTTGGATGCCGAGGGTGGCGCGGATGGTTTCTTCGTTCGGCATCGAGGCGCCGCCGCGCAGGCGCAGGCGAATGTTGGCGACTTCGTCCGAGTCGGGTTCGTCGCCGGGGTCGGGGCTGTCGTATTCGATGTTTTCCGGGAAATGGTCGGCCACCCATTGCCGCACCTGGGCCAGGCTGAACTGGGTGTTCTCGAAGCCTTCGGCCGAGGCCGATACGGCGTTGAGCAGTTGTACGTATTGCTGCATCTGTTGCGAGCTGGAGTCGAGCATGGCGCGGAACACGCCGTTGATCAGGTCGGTGACGAAACGCGGGAACGACACCGCATTGAGGATATGGTGGGTGGTGCTGGCAACGCGATCGGCGGCGGCGGCGAAGTCGGGCTGGGACTGCGCTTGCGCCAGCGGTAGCGCGGGCTTGCGCTGTCGTTGCAGTTCGGATTCGGCGTGGTCTTCTTCGGCGATCAGTCCGGCGGCCAGGGTCGATACCTTGACCATCGCCTTGGCCAGCGATTGGCGCTCGTGCGGCGAGAGGTTCTGGTAATTCGGCGCGCGCTCCAGCACCTCGCGCACCGCGCCGCGGATCCAGGACGGGGGCGTGCTGCGGTTGCGGTCGGCAGCGACGGGTGCGAGGACGGCGCTCATGGCACTCGTCCTCACGCGGCGATGGGCAGGGCGGGGGCGGCTGCGCGGCGGGACGTTGCCGTGGTGGTCAGTGGGCTGGCGCTCAACCAGCGCTGCGCGGCGCCGATAAGTTCGACGTCGGCGGGCTCGGCCGGGTTCAGGCGCGGTGCCTGATCGGTGTAGTGCGCGGCCAGCCACAGCAGCACGCTCTGCCCGGCGCGCCCGCGCTCGACGTGATTGCGGATCGCGGCGTCGCCCTGGCTCTGCCCTTGCGCGGCCAGGGTGAGCGATACCAGGGTCCATAACGAACTGGCCCCGAACGCGGTCTGGATCATGCGGTCGCGCAGGAAGGCGAGGGCGGTGTTGATGTTCTCGACGATGTCGCGCGCGGCGAGGGTGGCCATGGCATCGACGCGCTGGGCCAGGAATTCGCCCAGGTTCATCGCGGTGGTTTCGAGCACCACGCCTTCGCGCAGATCGCTGCCGTCGGCCTGGGCGACGATCGCCTCGCATAGGGCGCCCATCAGCCGCTCGAAATGCGGGACTTCGACCACGCGCGCGAAGATCGCCTGGCGTTCGGCCGCTTGCAGACGGTCGTGGCGGGCGCGCCAGAAGGCGTTCAGCAGTTGCGCGGCCGGTCCCAGCGGTTGGGTGATGGCGCCGCTGGCGAACAGGCCGGCCACCAGTTCGGCGGTGACCAGCAGGCCGGCGCTTTCCAGTTCGGCGGCGAAGTACAGCGGTGCGGCCGCTTGCAGTTGCGCGCGGTCCATGGCGTTGGGCGCGCTGGGCGGCAGGTCGATGTCGCCGAGTTCGGCCTGGGCGAGCGCGAAGGCGCGTTCGTGATGGTGCAGCGCCGACAGCGCCGTGGCGACGGCGCGCAGCAGCGCGGTGTGTTCGTGCTGCGGCGTGATGCAGACGTCCGGTGGCGGCGGGGCCAGGCGCATGGCGTGAGTTCCAGGTTAGCGGGCGCCACCTTGGGCACCACCGCGCGCGGCCGGCGGCGCGTTCGGATCGACCGGTGTGGAGTTGCCCTGGATGGCCGCGATCATCGCCGGTGAGGCCAGTTTCTCCATCGGGAAATAGTCGGACTTGAAGTTGACCCGCACCTCGCCGGTGAGCTTGGCCTTCATCTCCTGCTTGGATTCGGAATCCTCGGACACCGACGAGGACACCGTGGTCATGTGCGATTGCACGTTGGTGTTGGCGCTGGCGGCGCCGCCCCAGCCGAAATGTGCGCCGGCCACGGTGGTGTTCTTGTTGTAGCTGCTGTCGCGGTCGTACAGCGAAGCCGCCGCCGAGCGTTGCGCCTCGTCGGATGCGCGGAAGTCGAACACCACCTTGGCGTTGATCGCGCCATCGGTGACCACGATGCGGTTGATGCCCAGGATCACCATCGACGACAGCAATTGCTGACGGCTGCGCGCCATCTGCAGGCGCGCGGCCTGTACCAGACGGGTTTCCTGGTCGGCGTCGGAGAGGTCGGTGATAGGCTCGGCGAGTTGCAGCTCCTGGTTCATCCGCGTCAACGCGGCGTCGGCGTTTTCTTCGTTGCCCACGCCCAGGCGTGGCCCGGCGCTTTGATCGCTGGCGTCGATCGTCAGGTCGCCGGGGAATTTGTCGACCAGCCAGTCGCGCGCGTTGTTGGCGCTGATGTTGTCCTGCGCGAACTGGTCCACGGTCTGCGCCACCGACTTGAGCAGTTCGCCGTAGGCGTTCATCTGCTGGATCGAGGCGTTGACGATGGCCTGGAACACGTTCTGAATCAGGCCGCCGACGAAGGCCGGAAAATCCACCGAGCCGATGTACTTCTTGAAGTTCTCGGCGCCTTGCTGCACCGAGCCGGCCTGGAAATCGCTGCCGGCGAAGGTGCCGATCTTCTCCGAGGCCTTGCCCTTGGCCTGGTCCACCGGGCCGGCGAGGGCGCGTGCGAGATCGCCACTGCCGTTCGCCGCGGGTCCGGCCGCCTGCCCTTTGGCGAGGATGCCTTGGCCAGGGGTGAGTTCCTGCTTGGCGAGGCCATCGGGGTTGGTCATGTAGGCGGCGACCCGCACCATGTTGCGTGCCAGTTCGAGTTGTTGCGCCGCGGACATCCCCTGGAAGCCCGGCGACGACTGCAACAGCTTGCGCACCTCGGTGCGGACGGGGCGCAGGGTGTCGTCGTCCAACCATGCCGGCTCGTGGCGATGCGACATGTTGGCTGCGGTGGCGGACATGGCAGGCTCCGACGAACGGGATCAGGGTGTCGTGGCGGGTGGGGTGGTGGTGCTTCGCGCGGGTGCGGGTGGGCGACCGGCCAAGGTCTTGACCATGCCCGGTTGCGCGTTCATCTGGATGGCGGCGATCGACTCGGGATTGGCCATCTTCTCCAACGGCAGGTAGTCGCTCTTGAAGTTGACTTCCATGGTGCCGGCCAGGCTGGCCTTGGTTTGCAGGCTGGCATCGACCGAGGTCTGCGAGGCCGATGCCATCTTCAGCACCGGCTGCGCGGTGGTCTTGTAGGTGCCCTTGGCGTAGTAGCTGCCGTCGCGGCTGCTGCTTTCGGAGGCGCCGTCGGCGCTGCGCGAGCGGCTGCGCTCGCCGCCCTCGCTGCTGCTTTCGTAGTCGCCGGCCGAGGTGGTCGCGTACTGGTCGCCGTAGTCGAACTGCTGCGCGCTGCGCCGGAACTGCATGTTGTCGCGCGCCTGGAAGTCGTACATCACCTTGGCCGAGATCTTGCCGTCAGTGACCACGATGCGGTTGATGCCCAGCATCACCATGGTGGCCAGCAGTTGTTGTCGGCCGGTGGCCAGTTGGGTGCGGGCGGCCGGCACCAGCACCGCTTCCACCAATTCATCGTCGAGGCGCTCGATCGGCTTCTCCAGCGGCAACGAGTCGTTGAGACGCGCGACCGCGGCGCGTTCGTCGACGCCTTCGCGCAAGGTCACGCGCGGGCCTGGCGGCGGCGCGTTTTCGTCGCCGAAGCCGCCACCGAATTCGCCGGTATCCATGCTCAACTGGAACATGTCGGGGAATTGTTCGACCAGGTGATCGCGTCCCTGATTCTGGGTGGTGTTGTCGTCGCGGAACTGGTTGAGGCTCTTGGAGACGTCGGCGACCAGCTTGGCGTAGGCCTCCATCTGTTCGATCGAGCTTTGCACGATCGAATGGAACACGCCATTGATCAGGCCGGCGCAGAACTCGGGGAAATTCACCGCCTGCAGCAGGGCGCCGGCCACCGCGGCGCCTTCGCGCGCGCCCTGCGCGGTGAACTTGCCTTCCTGGTCGGTGTTGTTGCCGCGTTGCGCGAAGCGGCTGCCGCTTTCGCCGGCCAGCGCGCGCACCTGCGGGCTCTGCTGCTCGGGCTTCAGGCGCAAGCCGTCGGGCTCGGCCAGATAGCTGCCGATCTGCACCAGACCTTTCGCCAGCGCTTCGCGCTTTTCCGGCGCGAGTTCGTGGAAATTCTCGCTGCTCTCGAGCAGCGTGCGCACCGCGACACGCGCGGCTTCGTGGGTTTCCCTGCTCGCGAGCGGCTGCGGCGGTGCCGCCGCCGCGCGCGCCGCGGGAACGGATCTTGGAAAGATTGCGGACATGGCCTGCGCTCCGTCGATTGCTACACGCGGTGGGCCGGAGCCCACGCCTCCGATCACTGCAAGGTACGGCTTTCCTCGATCGCCTCGCGCATCTCGAACTCGATCGGCCGCACGTACAGACTGATCCGGGCCGGCGAGTTGGGCGTGACGCGGATGCTGAGCACCGAGAAGTGGCCCTGTTCGTTGGCTTCCTGCATGCCGAAGGCGTCCAGCCAGCGCGACAGCGCCGCCAGTTGCCGTGGGCGCTCGGCTAGGCCGAGCTTGAGCAGGTCGAGGAAGCGTGCCGGCAGATCGGGGATCGCCGCGAGCAGGATTTCCAGCTTGAGTTCGGCGCCTTCGGGGGTTTCGCGGATGCCCAGCAGCACGCCGCCGGGCGGCAGTTCGAAGCGCCCGCCCAGGGCCACGCCGACGATCCGCATCAGGCTGGGCAGTTGATGGCCGATGCCGAGCCGGTTCATCAGTGGCCCGAGCGCGGTGATCGCGAGCGGGCCGCGATGCAGGAAGGTGACGCGCTGGCTGCCGGTTTCGCGCTTGCAGCCGATCGAGGTGAAGATCGGCATCAGGCTAGGCATCTCGGTCATCACCTGGCGGGTTAGCCGCGCCAATCCGGGCGCCAGCGATTCGATCTGGCTGGGCAGCAGCTCGTAGTAGATCTTGGCCGCGTACAGTCCATCCTCGTCGAACGCGCTGCCGAACCAGGCGCCGTAGTTCATCCAGCTCAGCCCGCCGAAGCCGCGCCATTCTTCGCTGCGCGAATCGAACCAACGTAGCGCGTCGCGCCCGAACAGCGGCGCGATCAGGCGCCGCATCTCGCGCGTGGCCTCGTCGCGCCGCGCCACCGGCGGCGCGTGCGGGCCCAGCGGTTCGATGGTGAAGCGCAGGGTGTCCGGCTCGGTCTCGGAGAACGAGGGCTCGTACGGCACGGCGCCGGGCGTCAGTGCGTTCTGGGCGTAGCCGACGTCATCGTCGGGGCCGTAGAAGGTGCGCTCGATCAGGCCATCGACGTAGGGCAGCGGATCGCTGGTGCCCAGCGCCTGCGATGCCGAGCGCAGCGAGCGCCGTACCAGGTCCGACATCTTGGTGCTGTGGGTGGTGGCCATGGTCGTTCTCCTACATGCCGGGCAGGCTGAAGCCTGCCTGTTCGATCACGTCGCGCGCCATCTGCGGCATCTCGATCGGCTTGCTGGTGATCACCGGCGATTCGGTGGGTTGCGAGTACTGCTCGACGCTGGCGTCCTGTACGCCACCGACTGCCAGCCACTGCTCGCAGGCCTGCAACAGATCCCAGTCGTTGGGGGTAACGGTTGGCTGGTCGCTGCCGCGCAACTGCGGGTTGGTCAGCGCATCCACCGAGATCACCTCGCCGAAGCGACCGGTCAGGCGCTGATGGTTGTTGGCGATCCAGCGGATGATCACCGCGCCGGAGCGCGCCTGGGTGCGATAGCGGTTGGTGTTGCGCGCGCCGCCGAGATAGTTGGCGTTGACCTGATCGATCACCTGCCACATGTCGCGTGCGCCGAACGCGCCCTTCACTTCCGGGTCGCTGAGCAGGTCGCGGAAGTCCAGGATCATCTGTTGCAGTTCGGTGGCCGCGAAGTAGGCGATGCCGTAGCCGCAGCGCGACAGGCTGGCGCCGAGATCGCGCGCCGCCTTGCGTACCTGCTCCTGCGATACCGCCACCGGGATGTTGCTGCGCAACATGCGATCCACGCTGAGCTGGCGTCCGAACGAGGACACCGCCGAGACGAAGCGCAGCCACAGCTCGTTGAACTCGCGGTTGGGCTGGTTGAGCGACGGGTCGCCGCCGGGGGCGCCGAACACCCGCATGTACAGGTCGCGGCGTTCGCCTTCGGTGATGCGTTCGCTGGCGGTCTTGTAGTAGTGGAACAGATAGTCGCCGGCCTTGCCGCGGCCCAGCGGCAGCAGGCCGCCGCGGAACAGTTCGACGATGCGCTCCACCACCTGCGGCAGTCGCGCTTCCTCCAGCATGTAGGAGAAGTAGATCGCCTGCACCGCGTTGAGGTTCTCGCGCACGATCTCGACGTCGGAGGCTTCGTCCAGGTCCGGCAGCATGATCTCCATGGCCGACGGCGGTGCCCCGGAGACTACGCCGGTCTGCATGTCGTAGGTGCTCTGGATGCGACTGGTGAGCCAGGGATCGTTGGCGCTGACGTTGTTGCTGGCCAGGTTGCGCACTACTGCGGCGACGTTGCGCGCGCTCAGCGCGGCGACGGTCTCATCCTCGCTCGGCAGGAACGGCTGGTCGGTGCTGTGCGCGCCGCGGCGTTCCCCCGGATTGCCGTCGGGGCGGTCGGAGCCGATGATGTCGCGGTCGATCAGGCCGGCGTCGATCTGCGACTTGAGCGTGACCTTGTAGTGCTGGCTGAGCTGTTCGAAGCAGGCATCGAACAGCGCGCGGCTCTCGCGGTACTCGCCCTGCGCGGCGCTGATCCGCTGCACGAAGCCTTTGCGTCCGGCATCGGTATGGGCGTCGATCTGCAGCAGACCACAGATGCTGACGATCTCGCGCTCGTTCACGCCCAGGCCCTGGAACGGTTTGCCGCGCGTGCGTTGCGAGCCGAGCAGGCCGTACTCGTGTACGTAATCGTTGCCGTGTTCCAGTTCGTCCCAGTCCTTTTGCTGATGGGTGGCCGCCACCAGGCGGTAGAACGGATCGACGCAGATGTCGCTGGCGAGCGCCTGCTTGATGCGCTGGAGTTCGTTGAGCTGCTCGTTGCTGAGTGGGCCGCTGGTCTTGGCGTTGGCCAGCAGGGTTTCCAGCAGTTGTTGGCGGGCACGCATATCCTTCCGGATCTTCGTTTCGCGCTCGCCCAGGTCGACCAGGAGGATACGGTTCATGACGGTTCTCTCGTAGTGGTTTCCGGTGTGGGATTTCGCGTTGTCCGCGGCTTTGCTGCTAGCTGCCGCGGGCGCCGCCTTGTTGCGGGTGTGGTTGGTATTTCTCGAGCTGGCCATCGCGGTCTCCTCGGCAGCTTGGGTGGGGTTGCAGGGGTCAGGCGGCCAGCGCGGCAGGTGCGTCGGTCGTTTCGGAGTCCAATTCCTCGAGTTGCTGATCGATGTAGGCATCCAGCCTACGCAGGGCGGCGATGGCATCGAGCACGCCGTGACCGCAACCTTCGACACCGGCGCTGGCGAACGACCGTGCGCTGTCGGTCAGGATCCGGCGCGCCTCCTCGCCGCTCAGCGGCCACGCGCGCCGCTGCGCGCGCGCCGCCAGCAGCCCGCAGATGCCGGCCGCGAATGGCGCCGCGAAGCTGGTGCCGGTAGCAGTCTGGTAGCCCTGCAGGTTGCAGGTGAAGATGTCGCGGCCGGGCGCGCACAGCGCGACGTGGCTGCCGCGCGTGCTGAATGCGGCCGGTCGCAAGCCGCTGTCCACCGCACCGATCGCGATCACGCCGGCGTGCGCGGCCGGGTAGAATTTTTCGGTCAAGCCGGAATTGCCGCTGGCGGCGATCAGGATCACCCCGCGCGCCAGTGCGTAACGCACCACTTCCTCGTGCGGCCTGGGCGCGTCCGCGCTCAACACCGATTCGGGCGTGCCGAAACTCATGTTGATGACCTTCACGCCGAGATCGATCAGGCGCTTCATGCCGGCATCGATGTTGTCGAGCGCACCGACGCCGATGCGCTTTTCGCCCGGACCCAGCGCCGCGCCCAGCACCCGCACCGGGGTCAGCCCGCAGGCGCCGGCGCCGCCGATCGGCATGTTGCGGCCGCGCGCGACCAGGATGCCGGCGCAGCCGGTGCCGTGGCCGACTTCGTCCTGCGGGCGCTCGTCGAAGCGGCGGAAGTCGCCGATCAACGTCAGGCCGCCGACCAGGGTCGGATCGAGATTGACGCTGCCAAATCCCGCGCGCAGGCGTTGCTGCAATTCGGCGTGCGTGGTCGCGACGCCGGTGTCGGCCAGGCCGATCACCACCGCCGGATCGCCCGGCTCGTAGGCGAGCGCCTGCGGCAGGCGGATCAGCTCGCGCGACCAGCGCGGGTCGGTTGCGGCAGGCGCATCGCTGGTGACCGCCTGCGCGCTGTCGAATGGCGCTTGGCACAGATGATCGATGCTCACGCGCTCGACCATCGGCAGCTCGGAAAGCGCCTGCATCAGGGCCGGCACCCGCGTGTGATCGCTCACTTCGATGCGCAGCACGCGGGCGACACCGCTGATCTGCTCGATGTCGTCGAAGCGGCGCGCACCCGGCACCGGACGTTCGACGCGACGGGTGCGCGCGCTGTGCAGGCGCACCGCGCGGAAGGCGTGGCCGTGATGGCGCAACAGGCGGTCGATCATGCCGCCATCGATGTACTCGGCCATCGGCGTGCCATAGCCGGCCACCGCGCGCAGGCCGGGCAGGTGCTCGGGAACTTCGCCCAGCTTGAGCGTCAGCAGCAGCCGGCCGGGCACGCTGGCGGCGCCCAGGGCTTGCGACGTCAGGACATGCCGGGCGCTCATGGCGTGCTCCAGTGGCCGAGGCCGTCTTCGCTCAGCGGCACGTGCGCGATCTCGCCGTTTCCAAAATCCAGCCGCGCCTCGTAGCCGAGTTGGCTGGCGAGTGGGGCGAGTACGATCTGGCCTTCGTCGGATTGGACTACCGCGACGTTCTGTCCGGCTGCACTGACCAGCGGCAGGCGACCGGCGCGCAGCGCGGGTGCGCTCACGTGGACCCGCGGTGGCACGCGCTGGGCAGCGCCGTTGCTGCCGCCGCGCTCGATCCGCGTCACTCGCGGCGCCGCCGCCTTCATCAGCGCCTGTTGCAGGCGGTTCACCGGCATGCGCGACAGGCGCGCGATCACGTCGGCGCCGGCGCTCTTCTTGAGTTCGTTGAGCTGAGTGATGGTGCGCACGCCGATGCGTTCGAGGCGGCGCTGATCGTCGTTGCTGAGCTGATCGCCGAGCGCTTCCCTGAGGTTGAACTTCGGGTCTTCGGCCTGATAATCGACCGCGTTCTCCTCGATCATCGGCTTGGTGATGGTGGTCAGCGCCAGCTTGATGGTGCTGGCCTCGCTTTCGCCGGGGCCGGCGGGCCGCAGGTAGACGTCGTCGTCGATCATCTGCACGAAGGCACGCAGGTCCAGCGACACTTCCTTGACCGCGAAGGTCAGCGGCAGCTTGGCCACTCTGGCCTTGATCGCCATCGATGCCTGCGCCTTGTCCAGTTGCTCGGTCAGCGCCTGGATGAACAGGTCGAACGGTACGCCGGCGTCCTGCAGCAGCGACGGTATCTGCGCGCTCATGGCGCGTCTCCGCCGGCATTCCAGCTCAGCCGCAGTTTCGAGGGCGAGGCCAGCCACTCGTTCACTTCATGGCTGCGCGGCAGATCGGCCAGTAGTACACAGCCGCCGGCTGCGAATATCGGGCGCAGCTCCATCGGCAAGGTCATCTCAACCCGCGACAGCCGCACGTGGCCGTGGGTCTGGACCGCGGCCAGGCCGTCATGCAGTTCCGCCAGCACTTGCGAGAGTTCGCGCAACATCACGCACCTCCGGCGGCAGGCGCAGCCGGTGCCGGCGCGGCAGCGGGCGCAGCGGCCGGCGCGCGCAGGCTGGGCGAGTTCCGCTGCACCAGCGCGATCTTGGCGGCATCGGCCAGACGGTCGAGCGGCAGGGTTTCGCTGACGAAATTGAGCTTGACCTCACCGAACAGATCGGCGCGCACGTTCGATTCGTTCTGCGCGTTCACCGCCACGGTCGAGACCATGGTGGAGCTTTGCCCTTCGTAGGTCATGGCGCCGCGCTGGCCCCAGTTGGCCACCGCCGGTAGATCGCTGCTGGTGGCGTAGCTCACCTTGGCGGCGTCCTGCGCTGCGGCGCGGAACATCACCTTGCTGGTGATACTGCCGTCGCGCACTACCACCCGGTTCATGCCGAGCAACACCATGGTCGCCAGCAATTGCTGGCGCTCGCTGCCCACTTTCAACCGCACTTGCGGCAGGACGCGTTGCTCCAGCAGCTCGCTGCTCAGCTCTTCGTCTTCGATGCCGTAATCGCCCAGCCAGACCGGAGTCAGGCCTTCGGCGCGCGGCGCCAGTTGCGGCTCGCTGCGCTCGGCGCTGCCGTCGGGCAGCAGCAGCATCACATCCCCGGGATAGCGCGCGGCCAGCCAGTCGCGCGCCTGGTTGAGGGTGACGTTCTCCTCGGTGAACTGATCGACGGTCTTGGCCACCGCCGCGACCATGCTGGAGTAGCTCTCCATCTGCCGGATCGAGGCATCGACGATGGCGTCGAAGGTGCCGTGTACGAGTTGCGCCACGAAACCGGGGAAGTCGATCTCGTTGACCATCGCCCCGGCGCGGCGGGCGATGGTCTCGGTGGCTTGCGGCTTTGGCGCGGGTTGCGTGGCGGCGGCAGACGTAACGTCGCCGTTCGCCAGCGCGCGCGCGGCCAGCGTGCCCGCGCGTGGTGGGAAGATGGCACCGCTGGTGCGAATGCGCTCGGCCACGATCCGCTCCTCAGGCAGCGGCCGCCGATGGCAGCCAATGGTTCACGCGCTCGTAGCGGCCGTCGCCGAGCAGGCGCAGTTCGATCCGCGCTGCCGGGCCACCGGCCGCCAATCCGGTGAAGCGGTAGTCGATGCCGACCTTGAGTGCCGCGACCGCGCCGACGTCGGCGTCGTCATCGATGCGGGCGGTGACCTCGACGCCATAGCCCAGCGCGGCCGGCGTGCCGGCAAGGATGCCGACCTCGCCCACCGCGCCTTGCGCGGTGTGGAAGCTCACGGTCAGTGGCAGCGGTGGTTGCTGGCCTTCGATGGCCGGCCACTCGCCCAGTTCGATGCGGACCTCGCCGGGTGCGGCGGAGCTGACCGTGGGGCTGCCGCTGGCCGGCGCCTTCATGCCTTGCAGTTGCTCCAGCGCCCAGCGGTTGGCGCCGGCACTGCCGCGCAGCAGGCTCATGCGGGTGCCGGGAATGCGCGACGGTTCGATCGGTTCGCGAGTCTCGGCCGGGATGGCGGTTGGCTCACCGCCCGCTTCGAGCATACGGATCGGTGCCGGTGGCTGCGCCAGACGCAGGCGCCCCGCGCGCATCGCGCTCAACGACTGTGCGGTGGCGGCTGAGGCTGGCAGGTGCAATACGCGCCAGTTGCCGTAGTCGGGTTCGGACATGTTGCCGAAGTCGCTGGCGAACTGGTCGAACCTGATCCAATCCTCGTAGCCGTTGTTGGGTGGGTTGAACGCCACCGGATCGTTGTCGAAGCTCACCCGTGTATCCCACGGGTTGAGCAATTTGACCTGGGCCGCCGCCGGGTCGGCGAGGTTGCCGCGAATGCCGGCCAGCACCACCGCATGCGGCGCGCCGACGATCACCACCCATAGCGGGCCGTACTGGCCGAGCCATTCCGCCCATTGCTGCGGCGTGTGATACAGGCTGGTGTTGGACGGCTGCGCGATCAGGGTGAAGCCGTAGCGATCGCGCACGGCGGTGAGCAGATCCCAGTTGTAGGAGGTGGCCAGCGATTGACCGACCTCGTTGGCCAGCGTCTCCGGCGAATACGAGGCGTTGCGTCGATACGAAAGCAGCATCGCCATCGAGGCCGCCCAACACGAATTCTTGTCGGGTTGCGGGATCAGGTGGACCGCGTAGTCGGGCGGGCCATCGGTACCGAGCGGCCGCGCCACGCCGAGCGAGAAGGCTGCGGCGGCGGACGGCTGGCGGCCGCCGACGGCGCCGCCCGAGTGCATGATCTGGAATTGCAGGTAGCCGCCGGTACTGGCGGTACGGCCCTCGTACAGCGCCAGGAACTGCGCAAACGACAGTTTGATCGGCCCGCGCGCCGGGTCGTGCATGTACATCGTGGTATCGGAGCCGTCGGCACTGCCGCCGCTGGTCATGCCGACCAGCACGCGCACGTGTCCGGCGCTGGCCCCGGCGCTGCTGACTTGATCGATGTACAGCGGACCGTTGCCGGCGAGCATGTCGCGCCAGGCCTCGATGGTGTAGGACGCCGGCGCCTCGGCCATCAGGTTCCAGGCATCGGCGACGAAGCCGCGTTCGCGACCGTACAGGCCGCGATTGAAGGCGTCGAATACCGCCACTTTCTCGGCGATCGCGCTGTCGGGTATCGACATCTGATCGCGCCAACCCACCACCATCGACGCCGCCGCCGCCCAGCACGACATCGGGCTGGTCTGGTAGGTCATCGGCGTGTCGGCCCAGTGCACCGAAAACGCATCGCCGAGCGCGCGTACCGCGCCCAGAGACAACGTGGTGGCGCGGCCCTCGATCCAATCGATCTTGGTGTCGGTCAGGCGGCAGCCGCGGTTGACGTCGTCGGCATCGTTGACGCTGCCCGTGTGTACCCCCACCACATAGGCGCGCATCGCGCCGCTGCGGTCGCTGAGGTAGTACACCGGCGAGCCGCTGGCGCGCTTGAGGGTCAGGATCGGGTAGTCGAAGGTGCTGTCGCCGGGGCCGAGCGCGGCGATGTAGCCGGCGTGCAGATGCTGCTTGAAGCCGTCGATGGCGGCGGTGAGTTCAGGCACGCGCACCGAGCGCGAGGAATAGCCGCACACCACCACGCCTTCCGGCCGCGATTCGCGCAGTTCCTCCAGCGTGTCGAACCATTGCCCGCCCGGCGCGGCCAGCGGGACGTCGTCGATCACCGCCAGATCGTAGGCGGTGTTGGGGCCGGCGTAGCTGGTTGGGATGCGCCACGAACTGCTGCGTGGCACGTTGACGCGCCCGAACGGTTCGGTGCCGCCGCCCTGACCGTTCTTGCCGGGGACGATGTCGACGCTGGCGCGGTCGCTCGCGGCTAGATTGTGCCCGCAGGTGAGGATGCGGTTGGCGCCGATGTAGAAGCCGGTGCCGCGACTGACCACGTTGCCGGCGGCGTTCTTCATCTCCAGCAGGCAGATCGCCGAGTGCGGGAAGATCGTGGTGTTGGGCACGCCGGCAAACCATTCCTCGCGTGCCTGACTGAAGGCGTTGGCCTGCGAGGTCAGGGCGCTGGCGGGATCGGCGGGATCGTAGAACGGGGTGATGATTTCCTGCGCCCGCGCGTAGGCGCCACTGCCGACGGCCAAACCTTGCGCGGTGGGCGTGGCGGTGGACGAATCCGGCTCGTAGCAGGTGCGCGAGGTGATCATGCCCATGTAGTAGTTCCAGTCCCAGACCGCGTTCGGGCAGCCGGTATGGGTGGTGCGCGGATCGGCCTCGGAGTGACCGAGGATGTGGGCGCGGTCGACGGCGATGCCGAACTGATCGCATAGCCAGGTGACCAGCGCCGCCGAGGCGCACATCTGCGCCGGGGTCGGGTTCAGACCGCGGGTGTTGGCGACGTGCTCGATGCCGATGCTGGTGCCGTTGGCCGAGCGCGCGTGCCAGGCCACGTCGGCGTGTCGCACCATCTGCACGATTTCGCCGTCCTGGCCGATCACGTAGTGGGCGCTGACCTGCGCGGCGGGATTCTGGAACCAGCCGATGGTGCCGTTGATGTTGGCGCCGCCATCGGTGATGTGGATGACGATGCGCTCGATGCTGCGGGTGCCGGACGTGGCGCGGAAGTTGCCGCTGTGCGCGGCGACGAAGCGGTTGGCCTGCGGATATTCGGGGGCCGGCGTACTCAAGGCGCGCGCGCCGCGCGCCAGCGCCTGCGCGGTGGCGACGTCGTCGGGGATCGGGCCGTCGATGCCATGCTGGCTGTCTACGTCGGCGGCTTCGCCGGCACTCAGCGCGCCGGCCCGGACACGGCCGCGTCCGCCGCCGAGGGCGAAGCTCAGCGTCAGTCCCCAGCCGCCGGCGGTGCTGCGAATCCAGGCCAGCTTGGCCGGGGTGATGCGGCAACCCAGGTTGGTGGTGGCCGAATGCGCGGCCACGTGCACGCCCACCAGATGCGCCTGCGGCGCGCTGCCGCCTTCGAGCCAGTACACCGGCGCGCCGCTGGTGCCGCCGAGGGTTTGCAGGTCGTAGTCGAAGGTCTCGTCGCTGGGCAGGCTGCGGATGTGGCCGCCCATCATGTGCTGCTTGTTGGGGTCGATGGTGTCGTTGACGAAGCGCTCGATGGCGTCGCTGGCGTACCAGCGCGCGGCGTAGCCCGCCACCACCACGCCTTCCGGCCGCGACTGGGTGAGTTCTTCGACCAGATCGAAATAGCCGCCGGCCGGCGCGGCGTGGGCTGCCGGCACGCGGATCAGGGCCATGTCGAAGTCCTGATTGCCGGCGACGTAGGACGGATGCTTGCTGAAGCCCGCTGCGGCCACCCGGAAGCGGCCGAAGGGCTCGGTGCTGCTGCCGACGCCGCCGCCGTTCTTGCCGCGCACGATGATCAATTCGCTCTGGCCATCCACCACGTGGGCCGCGGTCAACAACAGATTCGGCGCGATGTAGAAGGCGCTGCCGTGCAGCGCGCCCTCCGCGCTGCCGTCGGGCCGGCGCACCTGGCAGATCGCCGAGTGTGGCGGCACCGTGGTGTCGCTCACGCCCAGGTACCACATGGCGCTGGACAGGAAGAAGCCAATCTGTGAGGTCAGGGCATCGAACCAGCCGCTTGGTTGATAGTAAGGACCGACCAATAGCGGCTGCGATACCACCGGGCGCGCAATGGGTTGGCGCTGCGCGCCGCCGTAGGCCTGGGCGGTGACGGGGGTCGGAGCAGGAGCAGGGGTCGGACTGCTGCTCGCCGGTGCGGGGGGCGTTGCCGCGGCGCCGTTGCCCGGCGCGCCGGTGCTGGCCTCGGTCTGCCACAGGTTGTCCGGGTAGCCGTCGCTGTAGGGCGCCGCCTGTGGAGGCGACGCGGCCGTCGCCGACCCGTTCCCGGCGGACGGTCTCGCGGCGCCATTGCCGCTGGCGGCGAGGTCGGCTGGCTTGAGCGCGTCGCCGCCCCAGGTGGGTTTGGCGCCGTTGCCGCCATAGCCGGCCGCGGGGTCGATGCGCGCGGTGCGGCGCAGACCGCGTTCGGTGAGACCGGAGAGATTGACGTACATGTGGCCGCGGTCAGGAATCTGAACCGACGCCGGCTGGCTGCGGTCGCCTTCGCGGTAGGTCGCCAGACCGAAGTAGAGCTTGGGCTGGCCGGCGAAGCGCGCCACCGTGTTCGGCGGCACCAGATACACGATGTCGCCATGGCGCGCCCCGGCGGACAGGATCGCGCTGGAGAAGAAATTGCCGGCGCTGCGCTGCGATCGATTCTCCGCCTTGAGCAGATCGGGGTCGGTGGCCAGGCCGATTTCAAACAGGGGATCTTCGGTGCGGACGGTGAAGCCCAGCACGCTGAAGCGGTCGTCGATCGACCCGCGGTTGGCTCGGATGAGTGCCATGACTGACTCCTATCGGCGCTTTCGTGCGGCTGTTGGGGGGAGGAACGCGGCGGGTTCGGCTACCAGACTGCGTGCGTCGGGGGCCGCGTCCGGCTCGGCGTCGATGGCGGCGGACATGCGTTCCCAGAAGCGCTGCTGCGGATCGATACCGAGTTTTTCCAGATGCGGCTTCATGAACTCGCCCACCGTCTCCAGGGTGCGGAAGAACATGCGCTGCCCGGACTGCAGGTGTTCGACCGAACCGCGCCACTCGGGCGGGATCGTGTCGATTGAGGCATCGGCATCGCCGCGCTCGCGCCAGACGCGGACGATGAATACGGCGGTACCGTCCTCAAGCAAAGCCATTGCTGCCGGTCCTCGCACCTCGCCATGGCACGATCCTGCACCCGCGCGCTCACACCGCCATCACCTCGCCGTCACCGCCCGCTCACCGCGCGCGACGGCGTGTGATGCAGCGGTGATGTGCCAGCAGCCCGTCGGTTTTTGGGGTCGAGGCGTAAGGTCGCCCGCACGGCCGTCCCGATGGGGGTGGACGGCGAGACTTGAAGCAGATTGGAGCCCGCAAAGAGCGCAAAGAGGCGAGGGGATTGCGGGGCTACAAGCGCGTTGGAGCGCCGTGACCCTTCCGCATCCTTTCGCTCTCTTTGCGTGCTTTGCGGATGAGGTGTTGCTCTTCCGCGCGCCGGCAACGGGTCTGGCCGGGCATTGCGGGTCGTGTTGGACCAGCCTGCGCAACGCATATTGCGCCGACCTGTGCGCCTCGTGTTTCGCAGGTCAGTACATCCGCCGCAGGCGCGGAACCGGGTCAGGAGCGGAAAAACCGCAGGCTCATCTGTAATTGCGCGTCGGCGCTGGCGAGATGGCGGCGGGCGGCGTCGATCAGGCCGCCGGGCTGTACGTCGTCCTGGCGCAGCAGCACCGGCGCGCCATACGCCGCGGCAGGCGGCGGCGCCGGCTCGCCGCCGATCGCACTGTTGGCGATCTTCTGGTACAGCGCCAGGGTTTCGCGCATCGGTTGGATCGCCAGTTCCTTGCGCAGCAATTCGCGGCATTTCTCGAACTGGCGCAGCGCTTGGGCGCGCTGGCCGCCGAGCACGAACAACTGCATCAGTTCGCGATGCACGTCCTCGCGCAGGGCGTCGTTGTCGAGAATGGTCTGGGCGTGGCGGATGCCCTCGGCATAATCGCGCCGGATGCTGGCCACCTGCATCAGCCGCCACAGCGCGTTGAGGTAGTTACGGCGATGTTTCTCGCGTTCGCGCAGCGCCCAGTCGTCGGTGAGGTCGAGCAGGATGTCGGATTTGTACAAGGCCACGCCGCGGTTCAGACCGTCGATGTCGGCGTCGCTCAGCCGCTCCATCGGCTTGCTCAGGCCGGGTGCGATCATGCGTTCGAATTCGTCGACATCCAGCCAGATGCCGGCAGGGCCATTCAGCCCGATGGCGCCGCGCCGGTCGGCGGTGATCAGATCGCCGGGCTTGAGCGGCGGTCGTTCGATCATCCGGCGCAGCCGCCACAGCGCGGTGTTGAAGGAGCCGGTGTGGTGGGACGCACCTTGCTCGGACCAGAGACTGTCCAGCAGTTCGGCACGGCTGAAGTAGCGTCCATGGCCCAGCGCCAGGTAGGCCAGCAGGTTGGCGCAGCGCCCGGCGATCGCCACCGCTTCGATGCCATCGGGGGCGGCATCGTGCGGGCCGGCCGACGTCGCGATCGACATCGATCCGAACAGCCATATCCTCATCATTGCCATGGTCCCTTTGCGGATACCTGCGCGCGGGCCCCCGCATGGTGTCGAATGACACCAATACCCGCCAAAAAATGGCGACACCGGCATTGTTACGAACGAACGCGAGTCGAGCCCGGTGCCGGCCATGGTGTTGCGGGGAAATCGGCGGCGCGTGAGCTGTGTATGCTGCATGCGGCAGCGGATGACGAACGCGACGGGCTGCACGCCATGCGACCGATGGATGACGATGAAGCGGGTATCGGGTATGCCTCGATGAAGCTCGGCGGGGGAAAGCGCTGGCGTGCGGCGGCGCTGGCAGGCGCTGTGCTGGGCACGCTGCTGATCGGAATCCGGCTGTGGCCGCATCCGCCATTGTCGGCCCGGGTGCCGGGTTCGAGCGCGATCCACGATGCCAATGGCCGCCTGTTGCGGCTGGTATTGAGCAGCGACGACAAGTTCCGGTTGTGGTTGCCGTTGGCGCAGATTTCGCCGCAACTGATCGAAGCGGTGCAGTTGCAGGAAGACCAGTGGTTCCGCTGGCACCCGGGCTTCAATCCGGTGAGCCTGTTGCGCGGCGCATACGAAACC
>JANRIF010000344.1:0-5356 GCA_033765245.1 Lysobacteraceae bacterium | reverse complement strand
AGCGCGATCAACAGACTGCCGCTGTTGCGCTGGAAATGGCTGCCGTGCAGGCGCTGGTCCAGCGCCTTGGTGTGCGCGCGTTGCGCCCGTTGCAGGTGGCTGGCGTTGGTGTTGTCGAGCACCACGGCGCGCATGCCGGTGGGAAACAAATGCGTCAGCAACGCGGCGGCGGTGAGGAAGCGCGGCGGATCGCTGGGCGCGTCGAGGTGCCGCAGCCACCACTGGTCCTTGCGCAGCAGGCGATCCTTGCGTTCGATCGCGACCTTGCCATCGACCGCGGCGCTCAGCAGATCGCCGGTGAAGCAGCGGGTGTCATAGCCGCGTCGGCGCAGGTAGCGCAGTTCGGCCGGCGATCGATCCGTTGGCGGCTCGTAGCGCGCGATGATGACGCCCGCGCGCGGGTCGCGGCCCACTTGGCGCCAACGGCGCACGCAGAACACCAGCAGCAATACCCATCCGGCCAGCGCCACCAGTACGCCGCGGTTGTCGTGCAAGAACCACGCGATGCGTTGCGCAGCGCTGGGCGCTGCCACCAGTCCTTTCGGGAAGCTGAGCACCACGGTCAGGCCCTCGTGCGGCGCCAGCGGTGCGCTCAGCTCCCACTGCGCCACGCCCGGCGCGGTCACGCTGGCGCGATAGGCGCGCCCCTTGGCACCTCGCGGGCCGGTATACGCTTCGACCGCCATATCGGCGACCGGCACCTCGGCGGGCAGCCGCACGGTCACGTGTGCCGCATCGATCGGGAACACCCAACCGGTGCCGATCGCATTCCAGTACAGCTCATCGTGCGCGGCGAAGAAACCCAGTTGCCGCGTGGTGCGGTAGTACAGCGTGTAGCGGTACTCGCCGGGCAGTTGCGGCAGCAAGTCGTCGTTGCCGGTGTTGATGCGCACGCCGTTGCCGAGATGCTCGATGAACCACGGCTCGGGCCGCTCGTCGCGCAGCACCGACGACATCTCGAAACCCACCACCACTGCATTGCCATAGCGATCGCGATAGCGGGTGGGGAAGTCGCGGTAGATGCCGCGCCGGATCTGATTGCCGCTGGCTCGCACGGTGATTTGTTCCATCACCTTCAGGCTACCGTCGGTCTGCACGTCCACGGTGATCGCGTAGTCGAGAATGCGTTCGTCGGATTGTGCGGCCACGGCCGACGACGCCAGCACCAGTACCAGCGCAAATACCCACTTCAGTATGCTGCTCATGGCAGCCGCACCTGCGCTGCCACGCGCTCCGTCGCCTGCGCCTGGTAGAACTCGCCGGCGCGGAACGCGAATGCCTGCGCGATCAGCAGATCAGGTACGCGCTGCACCGCATCGTTGTAGTCGCGCACCGCGCCGTTGTAAAAGCGGCGCGCATATTGCAGATGATCTTCCACCGTCACCAGATCGCGCTGCAACTGTATGAAGTTGTCGCTGGCCTTGAGGTCCGGATATGCCTCCTTCAATGCCAACACGCGGCCCAGCGCCTGTTCCAGCTCGGACTCCACCTCGCCCAGCCGGGTCGGGCTGGTCTGTTGCATCGCCTTGCTGCGCAATGTCGCAACTGCCTCCAGCACGGTCTTTTCGTGGCTCGCATAACCCGCCACCGCCGCCACCAGTTGCGGCACCAGATCATGCCGGCGGGTGAGCTGCACATCGATATCCGCCCACCCCGTGCGCATCTGGTTGCGCAATCGCACCAGCCGGTTGAAGGCGAACATCGCCCAGGCCAGCAGCATCGACATCGCGATCAGCAGCACCATTGCGCTCACGTTGTGCCTCGCGCTCGAGTGGGTGGAGCGATTGCATCGCAGTTGCGCCTGCGCGGCAAGGGGACGATGACGAGTGCGCCTTCAACCGGTGCGTTTGCGCGCGGTGACTTCGATCTCGATCTTCATGCGCGGATCGGCCAGTCCTGCCGAGAACATCATCGCCGCCGGCCGCACCTCGCCGAACACCTCGCGTAGCGCCGGCCAGCACAGCGGAAAGTCCGCGGCGTTCGGCAGCACGTAAGTCACCCGCACCACGTCCGCGAAGCTCGCTCCCGCCTGCGTCAGCGCCGCACCGATGTTGCGCAGGCATTGCGCGGCCTGGGCGGCGGGATCGTCGCTGATGGTCATGCTGGCGTAGTCGAAACCGGTGGTGCCGGAGACGAACACCCACTCGCCATCGACCACAGCGCGCGAGTAACCGATGTCGCGTTCGAACGGGGAGCCGGAGCTGATCAGGGTGCGGGGCATGGGGGGATTCCAGTGCGGGGTTCGGGGTGGGAAGTGGGTCAGGAGGCAGCAGGAGGGGTGTCGTCGTTTGCCGGTTCGTCCGCAATGATGGATGCGATCGGCAGGCGGATGCGCAGCGGCTCGAAGAACGAATATATCCACAGACCCACCGCCAGCATCGTGCCGACGATCAGCGAAAAAAACAGGGCCACGAACAAGCCGATGAACGGCGATGCCAGCAGCCCCTTGAGGCCGACCACCGGTTCGCTATTCCATGTGACGGTATGGAACCCGAACAGGGCAAAGCATCCCATCAGCGTGGCAAATGGAATGAGCGAGAAGCAGAAGCCGATCGCTGCCAGTTTGAATGCCGAGGTGAACGGTACGCGCTTGATTTCGACGTGTGGGATCACTCTTGTCTCCGGTTTGTGGGATACGGGGCAGCCGCGTCGGAGCTGCGCATCGGCCGGCACGGCGCCGTGTTGCGTCACCCGGCGCGAGGCTCGCGATTCACTTCCCGTTGTGTTCTTGCTGATCGATGTACTGTAACTCGCCAACGGACCTCGGTTCGCCGGGCTTGAGCTTGAGACATTCCCGATACGCCTTGCGCGCCTCGTCAAAGCGGCCCAGCTCCACCAGATTGAAACCCTCGCCGCGCAACGCCTTGCATTGCATTTCCGGCACGTCGTCGGCGCTCAGTTCGGCATAGGCGTATGCCGACCGGTAGAGCCCCAGCGAGCGTTCCCATTCGTGCTTCTGCTGGTAGGCGAACGCCAACTCGATGTTGTACTGGCTGTCCATCGGCGCCAGCTCCAGCGCCTTGTTCAGCTCGACGATGGCGTCGTCATGGCGGCCCAACTCGTTGAAGGCATACCCGCGTCCCCAATAGGCCGCAGCCCAGGCGGGACCCAGTGCCACGGCGGACACCGGCGGCTTCGCCGATGCGGCCATCATCATGTACACAAGCACTTCCCTGGCTCCGTCGGCGCTGTAGATTTTTTTATCGCTCGCCGCATACTTCGCTTCGTAGCGCTTGATGACATCGCCGAAGGGGCCTTCGATCGCCTCCAGAGGGTGGCCCTCCTCGACCATGCGCATGCCCGCGAGCACGATCTGCAGATCGGGGTCGAGCTTGTTTTCGCCGCCCTGCGTCGCCTCTGCCGTCTTCGCATCCGCCCACACGGCTGGTGCCTGCGCGGCGCAGCCCACCAGCGCGATGGCGAGGGTGAAAGCGGTCCATCGGGGAACTTGGTTCATGCCGGCTCCTGGGGACGCATGCCGGAGCGCATGGCGTCACGATGCACGCTGCAACAATACCGCAATTTGAAATCGTACTTTGGCGTCAACGGCGCTCGCCATTATCGCGTGCGAATGCGCATGCCCCCGGCACGAACCGGACCTTGCAGGCTACAACGAGCAGAGCGACGCTGGGATAGCCCATGACAATCCCGTGAATCAGCCGCAAGGTCGTGTAGGGGCGATGCGATAGCGGCCACGGCAACAAATGGCCGGCAACTGTCGCCAGCATTGCCGATATCAGCCATGCGCGTGCCCCAGCGCCGGCGTTTCTTGCGGGAATGAGGTCCGTGCCGCAGGCACACGACGGTCTCTGGTGCAAACCGATGCCAGCGCTTCCCTTACTGCGCAAGCCGGCCCGATCCTTTGTAGAAGCTGCGCGGAAATCGATTTCCGCTCCCGCATACAGGGCAGCACGGACACGTCATGCACGACACCTGTGCGACGGATGGTATTGACGGCGGAGTATGTCGCGCATTGAGGTACAGCGGATGGCTTCGGTAAACCGAATCCCTGGACGGGTCGCACTATCCCGTCATGCGGCGGCCGTGCGATCAGCGCTAAGGTCTCCGTGCCCCGCAAGCAGCCCCGCGATGGAAATGTCTTCGTCCAGTGCATCCCAGTGCAGTCCGCGCGAGCTGATGCGCACCTGTTTGCGTTGCGCGGCAGAGGCGCGCAGCAGGCGTGGGAACCATGCCAGCGGGACGCCCAGTACACGCCCGTCGGACAGTTCGACCCACAGGCTGTCGCGGTCGAAGCGGACGGTCTTGGCCTTCACTGAAGAATTCATTCCATGCCCTCTCGATCCGGTCGCGACGCTGTACGACGAGGGTAAGCAGTCAGTTCAACGTCTCGGGATGCTCTGACCAAGGCGGTTCTCGCCATCCCAGCGACGTGGTGCGTAGCGCCCGAACGCCGAAGGCGGGCGGAAGGGCGAGCGCGTAGCGCGAGTAAAGCCGGAATCCATTGTATACAACAGCGTGGCCCCAGCTTTCGCTCGGGTGACGGCACCTTCAGAGTTGAAGCCGTCGTCATACGCGATATGCACATCAGCGAGTGCCCGGCGCTGCACGCGCGGCCCGCCCGCGCTTCGCCCGCCAACCGCCACATCCCGCCCTCATCCCGACGCTATTCGCGTTTCCAATAACCGCTGACCGACGCCGATTGCGTCGAACGGGAGCGGGCGATGCGGTATGGGTGGAAGGTGCTGGTGATCGGGGCGTTGACGTTGCTGTTGCTGATTCCGCTGTTGATGCTGCGCGGTCTGGTGACGGAGCGGCAGCAACGCGCGGCACAGGTGCGATCGGAGATCGCGGGGTCTTCCAGCCGCGAGCAGCGGGTGGTGGGGCCGTTGCTGCGGTTGCAGATCGAGGAGGTGGTGCGGGTACGACGCAAGATCGCGGATAACGGGGTGGAGCGCGAGGTCGATGAGGAGGTGCGTCGCGGCGAGTTGCGGTTGATCGCGCCGGAGCGCCTGGCAATGCACAACGTGTTGCGTACCGAGGCGCGGCATCGCGGCTTGTTCAGCGCAATGCTGTATCACGATGCCGCCGATCTGAGCGCCGACTTCGTATGGCCGGCGGCGCCGGTGCTGGATGATCGTCGATTGGCGTGGACGGTCGTCGCCGCCGACGTCGTGCTGGGCTTGGGCGACAACCGCGGCATCGGCCACATCGCGCTGGCGGTGGACGGGCAGGAACTGGCTGCCGAGCCGGGCACCGGGATCGCCTGGTTGCCGGAGGGCCTGCGCCTGCCGTTGCCGACGACGGTGCTGGCGCGTGTCTCGGCCGGTGGGCGATTGCAACTCACGGGCGCGCTGGAACTGAGCGGCACCGAGCGCCTGAGTTGGGTGCCGGTGGG
>JANRIF010000339.1:0-5409 GCA_033765245.1 Lysobacteraceae bacterium | reverse complement strand
CGTGGGTCGAGCGGGCCGACCGCCGTCGGATCGACCGCGCTCGCAATCAGCGCATGCGCGGCGATCAGCGCCAGCAGCACCAGCGCCAGATAGCGGTGGAAGTAATACACCACGTCGATGCCGTACGGCGCGCAGGCACGCTTGAAGCGCGCGGTCAGCACGAACTGCACGCCCATCATCGCCACGCCGGCGTAGCCCAGCGCCATCGCGAAATCCCAGGCGAAGCCCGCCGCATCCGGGCGCGGCGCCACGAAGGCCAGCAATAGCGGCGCGGTTACCAGCAGCAGGTAGGCCGCAAGCCACAGTGGACTGCGTACAGACAGGGTGATGACACGCTCCCCCATTCCGATCGACGATGCCTGGGGACCATTCTATGCCTTGTATCGACCGCTGCCGAAGGCGGACGAAAGGCGGTGTCGAAGGGCAGGCAAATTTCCCACACGCGTTCGCCTCATCCCCGCCAGGCATGCGCGCGGGAAAGCGGAATCCCAGTACCCATCGGCGAACCACGTGCATCGCGTTTGGCGCGATACTAACCGCCACGGGGTGCCCCGGTGGCATCGGATTTGAAGGAGCAGACCATGAGCCGTCATTACGAGTTGGTGTTGTCGCTGCTGTTGTTGTTCGGCGCGTCCGGGGGCGTGATGGCCGAGGACCGCTATGCGTTCGCCTTCATACCCAACACCGGCGACATCGCGATCGACACCCGGTTGGGCGATTTCAACGTGTACGCCTCCGGCAACGTCGATGGGTTTGTCGACGAGCTGGTGGTCAGCTACGGGGCGCCGCGCCGGCTGGTGCGCGAATACGTGGTCGAGCGCCGCTGGCCGCCGGGCGACGTGTATTACGCCTGTGCCTTGGCGTACTACAGCCGGCACAGTTGTAGCAGCGTGCTGAACATGTACCAGCACGATCACCGTCGCGGCTGGGGCCTGCTTGCCAAGCGGCTCGGCGTCACCCCCGGCACCCCGGCGTTTCACACGCTCAAGGGCAACATCGGCAAGTCGCATGCGAAGTGGCACGGCCGGCCCGAGCACCCCGGCGAACAAGGCAAGGGCAAAGGCAAGGGCAAGGACAAGGGTCGCGGCCGCGACTGATCCTGCGCGCAACGCGACGCATTGCCGCTGCACGCCAGCCGCAGCGCGCTACAACGTGTAGGTCACCTTGCTGCCCTCGATGCGGACCTTGCCGTCGCGTCCGAGCGCATCGAGCAGCGTCGTCACCGCCGCGTCGCTCAGCACCGGCTTGAACCACGACTTCAAGCTCGAACTCAAGGTCTTGAGCGTACGCGGCCGCCCGGCCTTGAGGTTGTTCAGGCGCGCCACCGCGGCCGCCAGTTGCGCGTCGAGCGAGCCCGGTTTTGCCGTAGCCGGCGCGCTCGCCGGCTTGGCAGCGGCCTTTGCGGGTGCCGGCGCCACAGCGGCGGGTTTGTCTGCGCTCACCGCCTTCTTGGCGGCGCGCTTGCTCGCCGTCGCGCCGCCGCCGCTGTCGGCCAGCGTGGCGACTCGCTTGCACACCACGTTCTTGTGCGCCAGATACTTGATCAGCGGATCGAAACCGGTGTCGCGCGACACGATGGTGAAGCGCGCATCCGGATGCAATGCCGACAGATGGCCGATCGCATAGGCGATGTGGAAATCCAGCGCGTTGCTGCCATTGCCGGTGATCTGGATGTACTCGGCGTTGCTACCGAACGCCTGCAACGCCGCCGCCAGTTCCAGCGGAACGCGGTTCTGGCTGGCGCCGACGAACACGCGCACCTGATGCTCACCGCCTTGCAGCGCGCCGAGCGAGGTGGGCTGCACGTTCTCGAAATCGATCAGGATGAAATGCGATGCCATGGGGTGCTCCCGGATGCGACGATGAAGCGGATGCTGCGACGCGGCGCCGGCCTCGCAAGGGTGGAACAACCGGTTGCCACGGCGCCCACGGACAAATTGCTGCTTGACAGCATGCCACTGCGCACGCTATCAATCGAGCCGTCATGAATCACTTCGTCTTCCCGCGCCCGCTGACCGTTGCCTGCTGTTGTTGTGGCGGCTCCTTTGCGTCTCGCGGACCACGGCACGGCTGAATCGGACCCCCTCCCTCACCCCCCGAATCCTGCGACGGCGTTGTCCACGCCGGGAATCAGGCAGGGGCATCGTGTGTCGCATGACTCGGATCTACCCGAGTAACCACGATGAACAATACCTCCACGCGCCACCGTTCTTCGCCTCGCTTGCGCTGGCGAATCCCTGCGTCCTGGCTTGGCGCGCTGGCGCTTGCGCTGCTGGGGCCGCTGCCCGCGCACGCCACCAACGGCTATTTCGCCCATGGCTACGGCGTCAAGGCGCAAGGCATGGCCGGCGTCGGCTACGCCCTGCCGCAGGACGGCTTTGCCGCTGCCTACAACCCGGCCGGCACCGCACGGGTCGAAGACCGCATCGACCTGGGCGTCACCTGGTTTGCGCCACGCCGTGGCGCCAGCATCACCGGCAATGCCTTCGGTCCCGACGAGCGCTTCGATGGCGATGGCCGCAAGAACTTCTTCATTCCCGAATTCGCTTGGGTGCACCAGCTCAGCGAGCGCCTGAGCACCGGCGTGGCGGTGTACGGTAACGGCGGCCTCAACACCGAGTACGCAGAAAACCCGTTCGCCCGCTTCGGCGGCAGCGGTGAGGCGGGGGTGAACCTGGAGCAGTTGTTCGTCACCCCGTCGCTGGCATGGAAACTCAATGCGCATCACGCCATCGGCATCGCCGCCAACGTGGCTTACCAACGCTTCTATGCGCGCGGGTTGAATGTGTTCGCCGGCTTCTCGCAGGCGCCGGAGCACGTCAGCAATCAGGGCACCGATACCTCCGCCGGCGTGGGCCTGCGCCTGGGTTGGACCGGCACGTTGGCGCCCGGCCTCAGCATGGGCGCCAGTTGGGCCTCGAAGATCAACGGCCGCTTCGACAAATATCGCGGCTTGTTTGCCGACCGCGGCGGCTTCGACATTCCCGAGAACTACGGCGCCGGTATCGCCTGGCAGCCCAGCGCGCGCTGGACGGTGGCGGGCGACGTGCAGGTGGTGCGCTACGGTGCGGTCGGTTCGGTGGGCAACTCACTGGCGTTGCTGCTGGCCGGGCAACCGCTGGGCGCCGATGGCGGCCCGGGTTTCGGCTGGCGCAACGCCACCACATACAAGCTCGGCGCCAGCCATCGGTTCAACGAGCGGTTCACCCTGCGCGCCGGCTACAGCCATGTGCGCCAGCCCATTCCGGCGCGCGAGAATTTCTTCAACATCCTCGCGCCGGGGGTGGTGAAGGACCACGCCACGATCGGTGCCACCTGGCGCTTTCCCAACGGTTCGGAACTGAGCGGCTTCTTCGCGCACGGCGTTGGCAACACGGAGAACGGCGCGAATTCCATCCCGGCCGGCTTTCCGCCCGGCGGCTTCGGTGGCGGTGAGGCCAACATCCGCCTGCGCGAAAACGTGGTGGGCCTCGCCTACAGTTGGAGCCTGTGATGAGCGCGCTCACCTGGCACGATGCCGCGACGGCACTGGGCGGCGGCGTGCTGATCGGGCTTGCCTCGTTGTTGCTGCTATGGCTCAACGGCCGCATAGCCGGCGTCAGCGGCATCGTTGCGGGTCTGCTCGACGGCGCCCGCAGCGAGATCGGCTGGCGCGCGCTGTTCCTGCTCGGGCTGGTGCTGGGCGCGTCCGCCTACGTTGCCGTGACCGGCGATGCGCCGGTAGCGCGCGTCGGTTTTCCGCGTCCGCTGCTGGTGCTGGCGGGTCTGTTGGTCGGCTACGGCAGCGCACTCGGCAACGGCTGCACCAGCGGCCACGGCGTCTGCGGCATCGGCCGGTTCTCGCGGCGTTCGCTGGTGGCGACGGCGGTGTATCTGGCGGTGGCAATACTGACCACCACCTTGGTGCGACACGTGCTGGGGTGGTCGTCATGAGCCGGCTGTCGCTGCCGTTCAAACGCGCCCTGGCCAGTCTCGGCGCCGGCATCGTGTTCGGCGTGGGGCTGGCGCTGTCGCACATGACCGACCCCGCGCGCGTGCTGGGTTTTCTCGACGTCACCGGGCACTGGGACCCGCGCCTGCTCGGCGTGCTCGGCGGCGCGGTAGCGGTGACAGCGCTGAGCTTTCGTCCGCTGCTGCGGCGTCCAAAGCCGCGTCTGGATCAACGCTTCCACCTGCCCGCATTCACCCGCGTCGATGCCCCGCTGCTGCTCGGCTCGGTCTTGTTCGGCATCGGTTGGGGCATCGGCGGCTACTGCCCCGGCCCCGCCATCGCCGCGCTGGGTTCGGCCAACACCGAACTGTGGTGGCTGGTGCCGTCCATGCTGCTGGGGGCTGGGTTGCAGCGTTGGCAGGCGTCGCGTGGGCGGCGGAACTGATGCAGTGCAGGCGGGGCACGGTTGGAATCAAAGACGCGCACGTCCAGCAACGCATCCAGCGCATCGGCCTCGTGACGCATCACGAGGTCTGCGTGCTCGCTGCAGCCTGCCCTCGAATGCTTTGATCCGGCGCGCGCGACCCGGGCCCCGCGTTCACTGACCTTCGGGCGGTTGCCACAGTTCGATCTTGTTTCCCTCGGGATCGATGACCCAACCGAACTTGCCGTACTCGGACTCGTCCGTCTTTTCGAGCACGTTGCAACCCTCGCGGCGGAGCGCTTCCAGCAGCGCTCGCAGATCCGCAACGCGATAGTTCACCACGAACGATGACTGGCTCGGTGCGAACATCTCACTCTCCGCACTGCCGACCGACCAGATCGTTGTGCCTGGCGTCGGGCTACCCGCCTCATCGACCCATCGAAATGCCGCGCCGCCCCAATCCTGCACATCAATGCCCAGGTGAGTCTTGTACCAGGCGCCAAGTGCAGCCGGATCCTTGGCCTTGAAGAAGATGCCGCCAATTCCTGTGACTCGCTTCATGTGTGCCTCCGAAGTGTGGCGGTGGTGACGGCGTGCGTTTTTGAGCCAAGCGCGCGGCGCGCCGCTTGTGAGCGATGGGTCAGGCCACAAATTGCACCAGTGCCGCGGAAACGGGAGTGACCCGCGGCCCGAAACTGGTGATGTTCGCCAGTGTCTCGTTGTGGTGAGCCGATATCTGAGCGGCCGAAAGAACACTGTTGTCCTGTGTGGAATGCGCATCCGAGACCAGCGTGACGGGGTACCCGAGTGCCAGCGCCCGGCGCGTAGTCGTGTCCACGCAGAACTCGCTCTGCAGCCCACAGATCACCAGCCTGGTGACGCCGCGCGCCCGGAGAACCGACTGCAGTTCCGTGTTGTGGAACGAGTCGGTTGCTGTCTTCCGGACGAGGATATCCGTCGACTGCACGTCAAGGCCATCGGCGAGCCTCCATCCATCGGTTCCGTGATCCAGCGGGCCGCCGCGCGACTCGTGCTGAATCACAACGACGGGCGC
>JANRIF010000337.1:0-15390 GCA_033765245.1 Lysobacteraceae bacterium | reverse complement strand
TCGCCCTACGACCAGATCAAGCGCAAGGACTACCCGGCGATGTTCGTCGGTACCGGCTTGTGGGATTCGCAGGTGCAGTATTACGAGCCCGCCAAGTACGTCGCCCGCCTGCGCGCGCGCAAGACCGACGTCATGCCGCTGCTGCTGCGCGTCAACATGCAGGCCGGCCACGGCGGCAAATCCGGCCGCCTGCAGCGCTACCGCGACACCGCCGAGTATCAGGCGTTCATGCTGTGGCAGTTGGGCGTGACGCACTGAGGGGGTCGCGCTGGCATCCTGCGGGCTGGCGTGGACCTTGGGGCGCAGTCGTCATGAATCGATGTATCCGCCGTTTGCACCATGACGCGACGCCACGCCCGGTTTGTGTTGTTCATCCCAATCGACGCACTACCGCCAATGGCAGAAATAGCGTCAGCGCCGAATCGGGCAGCGCTGTAAAGCCGTGATGCTGGTAGAACGCGGCGGCGGATTCGTTCTTGGCGTCGACCACCATGGCATAGGCTGAGATTTCAGAGCGCAAGGAGCGCTCCAGGGCATCGGCCAGCAACGCTGCGCCCAGACCTTGTCCCTGGTATGGCCGATCGATGGCAAGGCGTCCCATCCGAATCGCGGGGATGGTGGGGTAACGCGGAAGCTTCCGGCCCATGGCGGTTGGGAGTTCGGCAAGAAGCAGGCTTGCCGATGACAAGGTGTAGTAGCCGGCGATGCGTTGCTCGCGGGTGAGCGCCACGAAACAGGCGGTCACCCGACGTCGCACGTCTTGCGCTACGTGCTGCCTGAAGTACAGATCGAGGGGTTCGGCGCCGCACTGGAACACGCTGCGATCGTGCCCTTTGTCGAGGGCGGCGATCCGGAACGGCGCACCACTCATTCAGAGGCCAGGAGCTTGCGTCGCCGCGCGAACGCGCGCTCCAAAGCCGGAGCCGGTGCCGATGGCGGCGCCAGTAGTGCCTGCGCAAAGCACTCCTGGTCGGCCATCGATAGGCGCATGATCTCCACCTGTTCGATGGCTTGGCGAGCGGCTTCCTGAACCGCCGAGATCACGAAGTCGGTCATGCTGCGCCCCTGCAGCTCCGCTGCGCGCTTGAGCATCGCATGCAGGTCAGTGCTGATGCGCGCTTCGAGCCGGGCGGTAGATGGGACGACAGGGGGCATGGCGGTATCTTTGATAGAGCTACGTACGGCAGCATGCCGTACAGAAAAGCTGATGTCAACCGAACGGTTGGCAGGGCGTGGCGATCGCCCGGCGTCGGGGCAGAAGCCCATCCGCGCTACCTCAGCGCCCCCGCCGCAACCGCCTTCGCTCGATCCACTCGAATGCCGCCGGCAGCAGCAGCATCGACAGCAACGGGGCGCTGAGCATGCCGCCGACCATGGGCGCGGCGATGCGTTGCATCACTTCGCTGCCGGCGCCGGTGCCGAGCATCACCGGCAGCAAGCCGGCGAGGATGGTGGCGACGGTCATGGCCTTGGGGCGCACGCGCATGACTGCGCCTTCGTGGATGGCTTCGCTCAGTGCCTGCTCGCCGGCATTGGGGTCGCTGGCGCGGCGGCGGTCCCATGCCTGGCGCAGATACAGCAGCATGATCACGCCGAACTCGGCGGCGACGCCGGATAGCGCCAGGAAGCCGACCACGGTAGCGACCGAGATCGCGTGGCCCAACGCCCACACCAGCCACAAGCCGCCGACCAGTGCGAACGGCAGACTGGTGAGGATCAGCAGCGCCTCGGTGGCGCGGCGGAACACCGTCCACAGCAGCACGAAGATCACCCCGATCGCCGCCGGTACGATCCAGCTCAGTCGCTGCATTGCGCGCGCCATGTATTCGAATTGGCCGGAGTAGGCCACGCTGTATCCCGGCGGCAAATCCAGCGCCGTGTGCAGACGCTCGCGCAGCGCGGCCACGGTGGCGCCGAGTTGGCCGGGTTCGACGTCGATATAGACGTAGGTCACCAGCCGCGCGTTCTCGCTACGCAGCGCGGGCGGGCCGTCGCGCAGGCGGATGTCGGCGATGTCGGCGAGTACCAACTGGCTGCCGTCGGCGGCGACGATGGGCAGCGCCTGCAACGCCGCCAGTGAATCGCGATCCGCGTGGGGGTAGCGCAGCACGATGGGATAGCGTTCGCGGCCTTCCACGGTTTCGCCGATGGGTTCGCCGCCGACCACGGTGGCGATCAGCTCCTGCACGGTGCGCTGGTCGAGCCCGAAACGCGCGGCATCGAGCGTGCGTACGTTGATGTCGACGTAGCGGCCGCCGGCGCTGCGCTCGGCGATCGCGGAACGCACGCCGGGAACGCCGCGCGCGAGCTGTTCGGCCTGTGTGCCCAGGCGCGCCAACACGGCGTAATCGGGGCCGGAAATCTTGATTCCGACCGGGCTCTTGATGCCGGTGGCGAGCATGTCGATGCGATTGCGGATCGGCGGCACCCACAGGTTCGACAGGCCGGGTATCTTCACCGCCGCGTCGAGTTCGGCGCGCAGCGCCTGCGGGGTGAGGCCGGGGCGCCATTGATCGCGCGGCTTGAAGGTGACGGTGGTCTCGAACATTTCCAGCGGCGCCGGATCGGTCGCCGATTCGGCGCGGCCGGCCTTGCCGAACACGTGCTCCACCTCGGGTACGGTGCGGATCATGCGATCGCTCAGTTGCAGCAACTCGCTCACCTTGGCCGCCGACAGCCCGGGCAATGCCGTCGGCATGTACAGCAGGGTGCCTTCGTCCATCGGCGGCATGAACTCGCTGCCCAGTCGCATCAACGGCAGCGCGCTCAGCAGTACCACCGCGACACCGACCAGCAAGGACGTGCGCGGCCGCCGCAACACCACCGACAGCAGCGGCCGGTACAGCGCGATCAACACCCGGTTCACCGGATTGTCGCGCTCGGCCGGGAGCTTGCCGCGCACCAGGTAGCCCATCAGCACCGGAATCAGGGTGATCGAGAGCCCGGCGGCCGCCGCCATGGCGTAGGTCTTGGTGAATGCCAGCGGTGCGAACAAGCGCCCTTCCTGCGCTTGCAGGGCGAACACCGGCACGAACGACAGCGTCACCACCAGCAGGCTGATCGCCAGCGCCGGGCCCACTTCCACCGAGGCCTCGCGCACCACCTGCCAGCGCTCGTCGCCGCTTGCATCGCGGCCATGTTGCTCGCGGAAGTGCTCGAAATGCTTGTGCGCGTTTTCCACCATCACCACCGCCGCGTCCACCATCGCGCCGATCGCGATGGCGATGCCGCCCAGCGACATCAGGTTGGCGCTCACGCCCTGTTGACGCATCACCACGAACGCGGCGAGCACGCCCAGTGGCAGCGTCACCAGTGCCACGCCGGCCGAGCGCAGGTGCCACAGGAACAACAGACACACCAGCGCCACTACCACGAATTCCTCGACCAGCTTGCCGCGCAGGTTGTTGACGGCAGCGTGGATCAGTTCGGAACGATCGTAGGTGGAGACGATCTGTACGCCCTCGGGCAGCGATGCCGACAAGGTTTGCAGGTGCGCTTTTACTGCCGCGATCGCGCTCAGCGCGTCGCCGCCGCTGCGCAGGATCACCACGCCGCCCGCGACTTCACCCTCGCCATCGAGCTCTGCGATGCCGCGCCGGAACGCAGGGCCGCGGCGGATCGTGGCGAGATCGCCCAGGCGCACCGGATTGCGGGCATCGTCCAGCGCCACCGGCACCTGCTCGAACGCTTCGCGAGTGCGTAGATAACCCTCGCTGGCGATCATCAGCTCGGCCTCGCCCTGCACGATCACCGAGCCACCGCTGGCGCCGTTGGCGGCTCGGATCGCGTCCATCAACTGCGCCACGCCGATGCCGTGCGCGCGCAGTCGCTGCGGGTCGGGTACGATCTGCCACGCCCGCACCATGCCGCCGATGCTCGCCACTTCCGCCACGCCAGGCAGCGCGGTCAGCTCGAATCGCAGCAGCCAGTCCTGGATGCCGCGCAGCTCGCCGATGTCGTGCCGGCCGCTGCGATCCACCAGCGCGTATTCGTAGATCCAGCCCACGCCGGTGGCGTCAGGGCCCAGCGCTGGAGAGACGCCCGCGGGCAGGCGCTCACGCGCCTGACTGAGGTATTCGAGCACGCGCGAACGCGCCCAGTACGGGTCGGTGCCGTCGGCGAACAGCACGTACACGAACGAATCGCCGAAGAACGAGTACGCGCGCACCGTGGTCACGCCCGGCACCGACAGCATGGTGGTGGCGAGCGGGTAGGTGAGCTGATCCTCGACGATCTGCGGGCTTTGCCCGGCCCAGCCGGTGCGGATGATGACCTGCGTATCGGACAGGTCCGGCAACGCATCGATCGGCGTGCGTAGTGCCGATAACGTGCCCAGCACCGCCAGCAGCACCGCCGCAAACAGCACCGGCAGGCGATTGTCGAGCGACCAGCGGATGATGGCGGCGATCATGGCTGCGTCCCTTGCTCGGGCGTCGGCTCATGTCCGGCGTGCGGAGCTTCCGCAGGCGGCGCATCGGGCGTATCGGCCGCGTCGTCGGGGCTGACCGGCAATTGCGCCATGCTGGCTTCGGAATCGAGCAGGAATTGCCCGGAAACCACCACGCGCGCGCCTTCGCTCAGGCCCTTCACGATCTCGGTCTGGCCCTGTGCATGCCGGCCGGTGGTCACCGCCACCACGCGGTAGCGCCCCTCGCCCTCGTCCAGCGCCAGCCGCGACTCCGCGCCGGTCAGAATCAAGGCTTCGTCCGGCACCCACAGCGCCGGCGCCGACAGCGGCAGCGCAATCGCGACGTTGGCGAACTGGCCCGGTACCAGCGCGCCATCGGCGTTGTCCAGCACGATGCGCGCGGTGACGGTGCGCGAGCGCGGATCGACCTGCGGCAGCATCTGTTCGACCACGCCACGGCGGAGCGCGGCACCGAGACTGTCGATGCGTACGCTGACCTCGGCGCCGGCCACCAGCGCAGCGGCCTGCGCCTGCGGGATGGCGGCTTCCAGCCACAGATCGTCGTCGCCATTGATGCGCGCCAGCAGGTCGCCAGCGCGCAGCCACTGGCCCTCGCGCACCGGCAGTTCGGTCACCACGCCGGCAGCCGGCGCGTGCAGCACCACTTGCCGGCCGCGCTGCCCGCCGCGTTCGGCGGCACGAATATCGGCCTCGCCCAGGCCCAGTTGCCGCAGCCGTTGGCGGGCATCGCCCAGCAGTGCCTTGGCAGCGGGCGAGCTCGCCTCGCGCAGCGCCAGGTACTCGGCGATGGCGCTGGCCCAGGCCGGCGCATCCAGCGCCGCCACCGGTTGTCCGGCACGCACGCGCTCGAACGGCGCGCGCACCCACAGCCGCGCGATGCGGGCATCGACGCCGGCATCCAGGCGTTGCTCGTGGCGCAGATTCCAGGCGATGCTGCCGGACGCGCTGATCTGCGCGGCGCGGCGGCTGCGTTGGATGGCGACGGCGCGCAGGCCCAGGCTCTGCACATTGCCCGCGGCCACTTGCACGCCACCGGCCACGGACTCGTCGGCGTAGCGCGGTTGCAATTCCATGTCCATGAATGGCGATTTGCCGGGTTTATCGAAGTGCTGGTCGGGCACCATCGGGTCGAACCAGTACAGCACCTGACGCTCCGCGGCAGCGGCAGCGGCGGCGGGGGCCTGCGCGGGCTGGCGTTTGCCCAGCAGATAGCCGGCGCCAGCGCCCAGCAACAGGGTGAGCAGCGCCAGTGCGAGGGCGGTGCGGATCGAGAGGCGGGTCATGGCTGCGACTCCTGCGCAAAACGGTAGGCAAGGTTGGCCCAGGCGACGCCCAGTTCCTGCTGGCGGCGGCTGGTTTCGATGCTGGCTTCCACTTCCTGGCGACGCGCGTCGATCCATCCGTCGATGGGCGCGCCGGCGCGATAGCCGGCCAGCGCCAGCGCACTGAGATCGCGCAGCAGCGGCAGGCGCTCGCGCTGGTCGCGGCGCACCTGCTCCACCAACCCGGCCCATTGCGCGTAGTCGCTGCGCACGGCAGCGGCGGCGGCACGGCGCGCGTCCTCGTGTTCGGCGTCGAGCGCGTCGTGCTCGGCCATGCGCGCGGCCACGCTACGATCCTGGCGGTTGCGGGTGAACAAGGGCAGGCCGATGCCGAACTCCAGCGAGATCATGTCGTCGCGCCCCACCGCGCGCTGGCCGTAGCCGGCCATTACGCTGAAATCGGGGCGTCGCTCCGCCTTGGCCGCGCGCACCGCGGCGTCGGCCTGTTGCTCATGCGCGGAAAACACCAGCAGATCGGCGCTGCGATCGAGCAGAGCCAGCGCGCGTGCCTCCGCCAGCGGTGCGGTGAACCAGTCCGGTGGTTCGGCTGGCTCGCGTTCCGCCTCGTCGCCAAGCCAGCGCGCCAGTTCGGCCTTGGCGGCGGCGATGCGGGCCTGATTGGCACTGATCCGGTTCTCGATCTCCAGCACCATGGCACGGGTGTTGAGATCGTCGCTGGCGCTGCCGCCGGCGGCTACCCGCGCCGCGACCGCGCGCAGCGCCAGCCGGGTGTCGCCCAGCAAGGTGCGCAGCAGCGCATCCTCCTGTGCGGCGGACCAACGCATGACCCAGGCCGCAGCGGCGGCACGTTGCACGTTGAGCGCGCCGGCGTGAAGCTCAGCCGCGCGCATCCCGGTGTCCGCCCGTGCCTGCGTCCGTGCGGCGTCGCGCTTGGCGCCGGCCGGCAGCATCTGCCGCAGCCCGATCTTGCGCATGGTCATCGGGTCGGCGCCGATCGCAAAGGCGTCGTTGCCGGTGGCGGTGAGGTTGTCGATGCCCAGCACCAACTCGGGGTCGGGCAGCGCCCCGGCGCGTGCCTGCTCCTCCTTGGCCGCCAGTTCGCGCTGGCGCAGCGCGGTCAGCGCCGGCGCGTCGCGCGCCGCCAACTGCGCCGCCTGCTCAAGGCTCAGCGGCGCTGCGCTGGCGGCGCTGGCCTCGGCAAGCGCCGCGCCGGCCGCGATGGTGACCCAACACACAGATAGCGCCAAGGCGCGTAGGTAACGATAGGACATGACCCGGTTCTCCGAAATACGAACGTGGCGCGGCATGCAGCGCCGTGGCGTGCGCGGTTCGGAGCTAGATCAGCAGGCTGCAGTAGCGCGTGCGGATGGGTGGTGGCGGCGTTACGGCCGCGGTGGCGCGGCAGGCGGGGGGCCAGGGCTGGCGGTCGGCAACCGTCATCGGCGGCAGTTCAGGCAGCCAGGCGAGTGGAACCTGCAGGTCGGCGTGACCGGCGCCGGTGGCGCGCTCCGGGGCGCAATGCTGAGCGCAGACGGCGGAATCCGTGATGGCGGTGCTTGCGGCAGCCTTCCCGTCAAGGCAATGGCGCAGCGAGGCTCCGGCGCCGGCGGCGGGCATGGTTTGCACCGGGCAGGCGTGCGCTGCGACGGCGACATTCTGGAATGCCAGGCACAGCAGCAGCAGCCGGCAGATCCGGCGCAGCCAATACGATGGCAATTTCACTGTACGCACGGGTTCAGTATATCCTCAAACCATTCGGAACTGCGGTGCCGTCCTGGCGGTCGGACCGATGCTCCGCGCATGAAGTTCACGGCGGACGGCAATCGCCGGCCGTCGGCGGCACGGTTACGGGGGATTACGCGATGACGTCCATGCCAATCGGCGATCGTGCCGGCGTCTGTCATTGTCGATGCGCGCCAGCGATCGCGCGAGGGCGGCGCCGGTGATTCCGGCGGCTGCCCAGCGCGCGCCGTGGCGGCAGTGGCTCAGCCGCCATCGTCTGCGGCTGCTGCTGCTGGGCAGCGCCGGCGGCCTGTTCGCGCTGATGCTGGCGGCGCTGGTGTTCAGCGGCTGGGCGTTGGCTCTGAGTCAGCGCGATCAGTCGCTGGTCGAGGATTTGCGCAGCCTGGACGCCGTGGTCGCGCGGTTCCACTCCGATGCCGAGCGCTATCTGCGCAACGCTCCGCGCGACTACCCCGACTATTTCCGCGACACAACCATCTATTACGCGCAGTTGCAGGACGACGTCGGCCAGATCGACGGGCTGCTCGACGATCTTGCCAGCCCCGCGCGCGGCCCGGTGCAGACGCCTTTGCTGACGGTGCTCTCGTTCGGCGCGCAGGCGGCGCGCGACGTGCGGTTCGACGACCTGCTCGCGTACTGGCGTGGCTATCGCGAGCGTTTGAGCGCAGCGCTGGGGTCCGACCACGCGGAGCCGCGCCTGGAATGGGCAGCGCGCCACATCGCGGGCGAGGCGGAAGCGCTGGACTCGCGCATCGACACACTGACGCGACAGGTGCAGGCAATCGTCGCCGGCCACCTGCAGCGGGTGCGCCTGATCGGGCAATGGGGGCTGTTGATCCTGCTGTTCGTCGCCGGGGTCGGCGTGACCCGTCTGGTGCGTTCGCTGATCCTTCGTCTTGGCGCCACCGAGAAGGGCTGCGAGCAGATCGCGCGCGGATATTTCGGTTACCAGATTCCGGATCGATCGGATGACGAGCTCAGCGCGCTGAACATGGCGATCAATTGCGTGTCCACGCGCATGAACGCAGTGCTTCGGCTGCTCGATGGCATCCAGCGCGGCTCCGACATGCGCGCCACCGCGCAGGAAGTGCGCGCGGCGCTGGGCGCCTTCGTGCCGGTGGACTGGTTGGGTCTGTACGACAACGATGGCGACTCGCTCAACATCGAATTGCGCGAGCAGTTTCCGGAACTGGGAGACGCCGGGGTCGGCAGCGTGATGCTGGCGCAACCGCGTTCGCAGGGCGGCTTCGTGCTCAGCGAGGCGGGGCAGACCGTGCCGCAGCTCGAAGCCACTCTGCGCGCACACGGTCTACAGACTGCGGTGGTGCTGTCGCTGCCCAGCGAATCCGGCGCCGGCTTCACCATGGTGCTGGCGGCGCACGCGGCGGATGCGTTTTCCGAGGACGCCCGCGCCCTGCTGCACAATGTGGCGCCGATGATCGCGCACGGATTCGAGAAGAGCGCGCTCTCCGAGCAGTTGCTGCTGGCCGCCGTCAACGGGTTGTCCAAGCTGGCCGAGAGCCGCGATCCCGATACCGGCGATCACCTGGTGCGGATGAGTCAGTACGCCTACGAGATCGCCCGCGAGATGGCTGCGTCTGACGTCGCCGATCGCGAGCCGCTGGCGGCCGGATTCGCGCGCGACGTGCTGCGCTTCGCGGCGATGCACGACATCGGCAAGGTGGGCGTACCGGACGCGATCCTGCTCAAGCCCGGTATGCTCTCGGAGGACGAGCGCGTGGAGATGTCGTTGCATCCCGTGATAGGCGGCAGCGTGCTGCGCGCCTGCGCCGGGCAGTTGCCGCCATCCTCGCGCAACCTGTTCACGGTGGCGATCGAGATCGCCGAAGGCCATCACGAGCGCTTCGACGGCAGCGGCTACCCGGCCGGCAGGCGCGGTCGCGAGATTCCGTTGGCGGCCCGCATCGTGGCGGCGGCCGACGTGTTCGATGCGCTTACCTCCAGGCGCCCGTACAAGGAGGCCTGGTCGCTGGAGCGCGGCATCGCCTACCTCAGCGAAAATGCCGGTCGCCATTTCGATCCGGCGGTGGTGGCCGCATTCATCCGTGCGATGCCGCAGATCGCGGCGGTGTATGCGCGCTATCGGCACGTCTGAGCGGCGTTGCACAGGCGCCGGGCGTGTCGGTGGAGCAGCGCTGACCTGGCTTCGCCGCACCCGGCCGCGCACTACAATCGCAGCCATGTCGCCGCGCATTCGCCTGCCGATCGTGTTCGCATTGATGCTGCTGGCCGGCTGCGCGCATGTGCAACGGCCCGACCTGCATCGTCTGTACGCCAGCAACCGCAGCGTCTCCGATCAACCGCCGGTGATCCTGATTCCGGGCCTGATGGGTTCGCGCATCGCCGATGCCGACGGCCGCGAGTTGTGGCCGGGGTCGTTCGGCCGGGTGCTGTTCTCGTCGTATCCCGAACTCGCGCTGGAGATCGATCCCGCCACGCTGCAGGTCGATCCCCGCGGCCAGCGCGCGGTCGGCATCACCGACCAGATCGCCGGGCGTGCCTTCTATGCCTCGATCATCGAGACCTTGCGCGATGCCGGTGGGTTCGAGCTTGCCACACCCGGCCGCAAGCCCGAACCGGGCAAGCGCTACCTGTACGTGCTGGCCTATGACTGGCGGCTCGACAACATCGAGGCCGCGCGCGCGCTCGACCGCCTGATCGAGCAGATACGCATCGATTTCGGCCAGCCCACGCTCAAGGTGGACATCGTCGCCCACAGCATGGGTGGGCTGATCGCGCGCTACTACCTGCGCTACGGCAGCGAGGACGTGCTCGAGCGCAACGACTTTCCGCTGAGCTATCGCGGCGCCGGGCGGGTGCGTCGGGTTGCTCTGCTGGGCACGCCCAATCTGGGTTCGGTCGGCTCGCTGCATTCCTTCATTGCCGGCCGCCGGGTGGTGCTGGGGCGGGTCAAGACCGAACACCTGGCAACCTTTCCCAGCCTGTTCGAACTGTTTCCGCATCCGATCAACGACTGGATCATCGCCGACTCCGGACTGGCACTGGAGCGCGACGTGTTCGACGTCGAGCTGTGGCGGCGCTTCCAGTGGTCGGTGTTCGATCCCAAGGTGCAGGCACGCATCCGCACCCAGGCCGGCGAGGCGCAGGTCGCGTTGCTGCAGCGCTTCTTCGCCTACCGGCTGGAGCGCGCGCGCCGCTTCGTCTGGTCGCTGACGGTGCCGCTAGCGGACGTGCCCTGGAACATGGTCACCTTCGGCGGCGACTGCACGCTGACCCCGGCGCGCATCCTGGTGGAAAACGTCGACGGCGATTCGCTGGTGCGGCTGTGGCCGGACCAAATCCAGCGGCCCAGGGCTGGCGTCGACTACGACCGCCTGATGCTGGAACCGGGCGACAGCACCGTGACCAAGGCATCGCTGCTGGCGCGCGAATCGCTCGATCCGCTGGTGCCGCGCCACAAGTACAGTTTCTTTCCGGTGCGCGGTTCGTTCTTCCTGTGCGAACGCCACGACGCGCTGAGCAACAACAGCACGTTCCAGGACAACCTGATGCAGTTCTTGCTCAGTCGCGACTGATTCAGCGCAATCCAACCTCACGTGCGAGCGCGGGGTTTGCGATGGAACAAGGGTCCGCGAAGAACCCAAAGAGGCAAAGGTCGCCAAGGAATTTCGGTCATGATGGAGCGGGGCCACGCCAGCCGGGGAAGCACGCAGTCGGCGGTGGCGAGCCCAGCGAAGCCAACGCCATAACACATCGGATTCGCGTTCTTTGCTTCTTTGCGTCCTTTGCGGACCCCACTGGCTCATGCCCGATCCAACACCCCGCGCGCGCGCCGGATCAGCACACGAGCCAGACGCAGCGGCTATCATGCCGGCATCGCCATCGGATGCCGCCTTGCCCATGCTGGAAACCATCGAACACGTCACCGGCGCCGAGCCGCGCTGGAGCGTCATCTGGCTGCACGGCCTGGGCGCCGACGGCAACGACTTCGCGCCGATCGTGCCGCAGTTGCTGCGCCCGCACTGGCCGGCGCTGCGGTTCGTGTTTCCGCATGCGCCGGTGCGGCCGGTCACCATCAACGCCGGCATGCGCATGCGCGCCTGGTACGACATCCGCAACCTCGCCCTCGACCAGCGCGCCGACGAGCAAGGCGTGCGCGAATCGATCGCCGCGGTGGAAGCGTTGATCGCGCGGGAGCAGGAGCGCGGAGTGCCGCCGGCGCGGGTGATCCTGGCCGGTTTCTCGCAGGGCGGTGCGATCGTGCTGGCCACCGCATTGCGGCGCGAACAAGCGGTGGCCGGCGTGCTGGCGCTATCCACCTACCTGCCGCTGGCGACGCAGAGCGCGGCCGAGGCAACCGTTGCCGGGCGTGCCACGCCGGTGTTCATGGGGCACGGTAGTTTCGACCCGATGGTGGTGCACGACCTGGGTGCGCGCAGCCGCGACGCCCTGATCGCACTGGGGGTGCCGGTCGACTGGCACGTCTACCCGATGCAGCACGCGGTGTGCCCGGACGAGCTACGCGACATCGCGCAGTGGCTGGATCGCCGCATCGGCGGCGGTTGACGCGGCAACTCATGGTCGCGATCCGCACCCCATGGCTCACCGACCTGTGCCGGGTCTCGCGCCTGCTGGTGGTGGTGGCCGCGGCGCAACTGGTGGTGATCGTGGTGGCGCTGGCCCCGGCGGAAGGACCGCGTTGGGGTATCGGCACGTTCGCCGCGATCAGCGGCTTGGCGCAGTGGATCGCGCTGACCGCAGCGATTGCGCTTTGCAAGCTGCGCGCACCGTTGCTGGCATTGCCGCGCGGGCTCGGCATGGTGCTGGCGTGGGCACTGCCGGTGCTGATCGCGGCGGCCAGTTTGTGGCTGGTCGGGCAGATTGATCTCGGCGCCGGCTCGCCGCTGGCGCCGGCACGCGCGCCGGTGGTCACCCTGAGCGGCAATGCCGCCGCCATCACCGGGCTGATCGCGGGGCTGGTGCTGCGCTATTTCTATCTGCAGGACCACTGGCAGGCGCAGGTCAACGCGCTTGCCAAGTCGGAATTCGAAGCCCTGCAGGCGCGCATCCGGCCGCACTTCCTGTTCAACAGCATGAATACCATCGCCAGCCTGATCCGACGCGATCCCGCCACCGCCGAGCGCGTGGTGGAAGACCTCTCCGAATTGTTCCGCGCCGCGCTTGGCGGCGGCCAGGGCGAGTCCACCCTCGGTGACGAAATCGAACTGGCGCAGCGCTATCTGGCGATCGAGCGACTGCGGCTGGGCGAGCGCTTGCAGGTGCGCGTGGAACTGGCTGACGATGTGCCAATGGCCATGCCGATGCCGCGTCTGATTCTGCAGCCGCTGGTGGAGAACGCCATCGTGCACGGTATCGCGCGGCTGGACGCTGGCGGCGAAGTGCTGCTGCAAGCCTGGTGCGACGGCGACGCGTTGCGATTGAGGCTGAGCAACCCAACCCCGCGCGAACCCGGACCGGCCAGCAACGCGCACGCACTGGCCTCGATCGCGCAACGGCTGGTCTACCGTTTCGGCCCCAGCGCGCGCGTGACAGCGGAGCGCGACGGCGGCCAGTACCGCTGTGAGCTTTGGTTGCCGCTGTCATGACTGCCGCAACGGGCTTGCCGCCGATGAAGGTGCTGATCGTCGACGACGAACCGTTGGCGCGGCAACGGCTGCGCGATCTGCTGGCGGAGTTGGGCGAGGGCCGTGTGGTCGGCGAAGCCGGCAACGGCCGCGATGCCATCGCGCGCGCGCAGGAGTCGGGCGCCGACGTGGTGCTGCTGGACATCGCCATGCCGGTGATGGACGGGCTGGAGGCGGCGCGGCATCTGGCCGCGCTGGAACATCCCCCGGCGGTGGTGTTTTGCACCGCCTACGAAGATCATGCGCTGGCCGCGTTCGAGGCTGCCGCGGTCGACTACCTGCTCAAGCCGGTGCGGCCGCAGCGGCTGCGCGAAGCGCTGGCGCGCGCGCGCCGGATCGCTGCCGCCGAGGTGCGCGCCCTGGCGCCGACCGCGCGCGCCCGCACCCACCTGGCAGCGCGGCTGCGCGGCGCGTTGCGGCTGATACCGCTGCACGAGGTGCGTTATCTTCAGGCCGAGGAGAAGTACGTCGTGGTGCATCATGCCCACGGCGAGGACCTGATCGAGGACTCGCTGAAGTCGCTGGAAGAAGAATTCGCCGCACGCTTCGTCCGCATCCACCGCAGTTGCCTTGTGGCCTGCGACGAAGTGGCGCGGGTGGAGCGCAGCGCCGATGGCAATACCCACGTGGTGCTGCGCGGCGGCGCATCGCTGGAAGTGAGTCGCCGCTGCACCGCTGCCCTGCGCGAACGTCTGAAACACGTATGAGGAAAGGTTTGTGACGAGGATTCGATTGGCCACGCGCAAAAGCGCGCTGGCGTTGTGGCAGACCCAGCACGTCGCCGAGCGCCTGCGCGCGGCACATCCGGGGCTCGAAGTGGAGCTGGTGCCGATGAGCACCCGTGGCGACGAAGTGCTGGACCGCTCGCTCGCCGCCATCGGCGGCAAGGGCCTGTTCCTCAAGGAGCTCGAAGTGGCAATGCTGGCGGGCGAGGCCGACGCCGCCGTGCACTCGCTCAAGGACGTGCCGATGGAGCTGGACGGGCCGTTCGCGCTGGCCGCGATCCTGCAGCGAGCCGATCCGTTCGACGCCTTCGTCAGCCACCGCTACCGCACCCTCGCCGAACTGCCGCCCGGCGCCCGCGTCGGCACCTCGGCATTGCGTCGGCAGGCGCAACTGCGCGCGCGCCGCCCCGACCTGCAATTGCTCGATCTGCGCGGCAACGTCAACACCCGCCTCGCGCGACTGGATCAGGGCGACTACGACGCCATCATCCTCGCCTGCGCCGGGCTCGAACGCCTGGGCTTCGCCGAGCGTATCCGCGACCGCCTGCTCGCGCCGGACTGGTTGCCGGCGGTGGCGCAAGGCGCCATCGCGATCGAATGCCGCGCCGAGGACCACGCCACGCTCGGCCTGCTGTGCGCACTGGATCACGCCGACACCCGCAGTTGCGTCAAAGCCGAGCGCGCGATGAACCGCATGCTGCACGGCAGTTGTCACGTGCCCGTGGCGGCGCACGCTACCCTGAGCGGCGACACCCTGCATCTGTCCGGCCTGGTCGGAGATGTCGCCACCGGCGAGCTGATCCGCGCCGAAGCCAGCGCCCCGCGCGCGCAGTTCGACGCCTTGGGCGCACACGTGGCGCGGAACCTGCTGGACCAAGGCGCCGACGCCATCCTCGCCGCGCTGCCGAAGTAACGCGCCCCTGTGCTTTCGTAGGCTGGGGTGAGCTTGCGAACCCCAGCGCCGCTGCCGCGATGAATCCCCATCGTTCGCGTCCCGTGATGCAAGCAGCACAGGCCGTCGTAACGTGGTCGGGTTTCCCCCAAAACGGCGATCTCGAAAGCGCTGGGGTTCGCAGGCTCACCCCAGCCTACGTTGCTGTCATTGCGCGGGGCGAAGCGACGTGACGCGCGGGAAATATTCGGAAGAACAAAACACGGGATTGCTTCGCTGCGCGGCACAGGGGCATACATGTGGCGCAAGCGGCAAGGATGCGCAGGCGCATCCGCGTGCAATGACGTCGGGAGAGATGGTTCAGCGATGCCAAAGAACGCAAAGAGCGCAACGTTCTTTTTGCGCTCTTTGCGCTCTTTGCGTCCTTTGCGGACCCAACCGCTTTACGCTCTTCCCGAGTCCCGAGTCCCGAGTCCCGACCGAGCGAACCGCGTAGCGGTGAAGCGAAGGCGTAGCGAGCAACGCGAGCGATGTCGCGCAGCGACCGAATCCCGAGTCAGTAATACCTCATCACCACATGCCGCGCCTGGGCGAAGAACAGCCAGCGCTCCACCATCGCGCCCAGCAGCAATGAGGCGGCAGCGGCAGTCCAGAGCGGGGTTTCGGGGCCGTGCAGTGCGATGCCGAGCAG
>JANRIF010000320.1:0-17369 GCA_033765245.1 Lysobacteraceae bacterium | reverse complement strand
GCCGCCATCGAATCGCTCGGCGACGCGGCGGACCGGCTCGCCGATACGGCGATGCGCGAAGACGCCTCCTTTATGGCCGGCCCCGGATCAATGGGCCGCGCCGGCGCCATGTAGGCGCCTTCGCGCGCGCTGCAGGCGTTTTATCGGAATCAGCGGAATCCTTATGGCCTCGACGGCGTCGCCGGCTTGGGGGAAACAAGGCGCGCCGACTCTGGGCCGGCGTCTTGGCACTGAGTCATCATGATTGTGGGGAAACGATGCTTGCGCTGCGCTCGGCGCCCGAAAACTTGCGGTACGGCGCCATGTTCGCGGCGCATTTCGCGCTGATCGGCGCTCAGCTGCCGTTCTTTTCGGGATTTTTGGAGGATCGCGGATTTTCCGCGGTCGCCATCGGCGCAATCGGCGCGGCGTCGCTCCTGTTCCGCATGCTGGCGGGACCGGCAATTGCCTATCGCGTGGATTCCCGGGGCGCACAGAGGTCCGCGATCGCTTTCTGGGCGTTCGCCGTCGCGCTGCCGGCCACGTGCCTGCCCTTTTTCTCAGGCGCCATGCTCGGCGCGGCGTCGCTGGCGATGCTGTGCGCGTTCGGCGCGTTGACGCCGCTCATCGATGCGGGCGCGCTCGGGGCCGATCGCCGCGGCGCGCTGCATTACGGGCAGACGAGAGCGTGCGGCTCGGCCGCTTTCATCGCCTCAGCGATTCTCACCGGTGCAGTCGTCGAAAGGGCGGGGATCGCCGCGGCCGTCATCGTCATGGCGGCGTCGGCGGCTGCTGCGTTCGCGTTCAGCTTCACGCTGCCGGACACGCAATCGGCTTCCGCAGGCGCGATTTCGCCGGCGGAGCGACGCGCCGAGGCCGGCCGGCTCGTCCGCTCACGGACGTTCCTGCTGTTTCTCGCGGCCGCCGGCCTCGGGCAGGGCGCTCATGCCGGCTATTATTACTTCACGATACTCGACTGGCGGGCGCAGGGTATGGATGCGCGTGCGATCGGCCTGCTTTGGGCGACAGGCACGTTCTGCGAGATATTCATCCTGGCGCGCGGCCGCGCGCTCGCGCGCCGCTTTGGGCCGGTCGGGCTGATCGCGGCGGGCGGCGCGGCGTCGGTGCTGCGCTGGACTGCGACCGCGTTCGCACCGCCCCTGCCGATACTCTTCCTCGTGCAGGCGCTGCACGCTCTCACCTTCGGCGCAGCGTTTCTCGGGGCCGTCGAGTTCATCGCGCGCGCCACGCCCGAACGGCTCGGCAACACCGCGATCACGCTCATGTCCTCCACCGGCGTCGGCCTTGCGACGGCCGCCGCCGCCTTTGCCGGCGGGCTCTTGTATCAATGGGGCGGGCCGGCGCCGATGTACGCGCTGATGGCCGGATGCGGCGCGGCGAGCGCGCTCTGCGCATGGGCGCTCTCGCGCGCCTGGGTCGCCGGCGAGCGCATCGTGTAGCCCGCTGGCCGCGGACCGCTAAATCGTCACCTGCTCGGCGCCGTCCCAGCCGGCGGGCGCGCCGGTCTCAGCCAAGCGGGCGATGCGCTGCTCGTAAATGTCGAAAAGCGCTATCTTGGCGCCGGGCGACTGGCGCGCTTTGGCTAGCTGGGCGCGCGCCTCAAGATGATCCCCCTCGCGATAGGCGGCGAGCAGCGCGCGATGGCTCTCCTCGAGCGCGCGATAGCTCTTCGACGACTTTATGAACGGGTTTCCGACGAGCGCGAAAATCGAAAAGGCGCGCTCTTCTCCGCGCGGGCGAAGGCGATCGAGCTCAAGGAACGCAAAATGGTGGTTCGTGCGGCGGAAAACGGATTCATCGCAGATGATCGCGGGGCCGTAGACGGCCGCCTGACGCGACAGGAAGGCCGCAAGCGCCATGGCGTCGCCGACCGCCGAATAGCGGTTGGCGCGCCCGTAGCCCATCGGCCCGGCGAAACATTCGCCCGTGGCTATGCCGATCGCCAGATTGAGCTGGACGCCGCGCGTGCGCGAATTCGCTTCGATCTCGGCGTTTATCTTGTCCATGCTCTCGACCAGCCGCAGCGCCGCCGAGCATGCGCTGCGCGGGTGGTCGACATTTTCGAGCGGCGCATTGAAATACGCGAAGATGCGTCCGCCTTCCGCCTGGTCCGCTGCGCCGCCGGCGTCGAGCGCTGCTTTCTTCAGATGCGCGCAGCCCGCCGCAATCAGATTTGCGACTTCGCCCGGATCATTCTCGAAGCGGCGCAGGTCCTCGCCGGAAAGCCGCAGTTCGCAGGACAATACGCTGATCGGGCGCCAGACGGCGTCGAGCACGTCGGCGCCGCCTTCCTCGCGCACCTTCTTCATCGTCGGCTCGGGGAGCGAGCCCTTGAACGCCCCGCGCACGCTGTCGTCCGCGAGCGCCTCGCCCAGCGATCGTCCGCCCGCGGTCGAAAGCGCGCCGAGGAACAGCGCCAGCATCGGCGCCAGCGGGTCGAACAGCAGCCCCGGCCCCGCGAAAGCGCCAATCGAGGCGGCGAACAGGACGACCGAGGCAAGCGCGGCGATGCCGATCGCATTCCAGAAGGCGAGCCGCTGCGACCACATGACGGCGGCGGCGCCAAGCAGCATCACGAGCGCGGCCTCCAGATAGCCGACCCAGCCCGGCCGCGACGTCGAGACGCCGGCGACAAGCTGGCGCGCGATCAGCGCATGCGCCTCGGCGATTGAAAGCGCGCCGCGCGCGGTGCGCACCGAAGGTCCGACCTCGCTGTCGAGCCCTATCAGCACAACGCGATCGGCGAACTGGCTTTGCGCGCCGGGATCGTCGATGACGCGCCAGGCGGAGGTCTTGGGCGAATCGAGCCGCCGCGGCGGATAGATCCGTGTCGCCGAATCCGCGGCGAGGCTGAATGTCTGCGTCCCGATGCGCAGCGTTCGCGGCGTCGCTCCCACCGAGGTCACTGCGGACGCGTCAGCGGCGATTTCCACCTTGGCCGCGCCGCTCGCCATTCGCGCGGCCTCGACCGCGGCGAGGGGCGCGGGCGAGCCGGCGAGCGACCAGACGAGCGGGGCGTGCCGCGCAATGCCGTCCGCGTCGGCGGGCAGGCTTGAGACGGTGACGCGGGCCGCGGCCGCCAGATCGGCGTTGATCGGAAAGCGCGCCCGCACCGACGGCAGGCCCATATATTGGCCGGCGGCCGTCGCCGTCAGCCATGGCGAGGCGGAAATATCCGCGCGGGCGATAACGAGTCGCCCAGCGTCGCGACCGCCGGCGTCCGGCGACAAGGCGACCGCGCCCGATGCGTCGGCGAATGCGCGCGCCAGCATCAGGTCGGTGGACGGCAGAAGCGAAAGCTGGCGGCCAAGTTCGGCGTCGCGCTCCCCGGCCAGCCAGAATTCGCCGATGGTCTCGGGGGACAGCGGATCGGGCGTATCGACCCCTTCGAGGAAGATGACGCCGCGTGCGCCCGCTTCGCGCGCGGCGTTGACCAGATTCGCAGAAAGCGAGCGCGGCCAAGGCCATGGCCCGACCTTCTCAAGACTTTCCCGATCGATCTCGATGATCTGGAACGCCTCCGCCGGGGCGCTCGCCGCCGGGAACAGCCGCGCATAAATGTCGAACAGCCGCTCGCGCGCGCCGCCCGCGCGCCCCTGCGCGTTCGCCAGCGTCAACAGCGCCAAAACCGCAAGCACCGCGATGAGCCCGAGCAGGGGCAACGCCCCAAGCCAGCCCAAGGAAGAGCGCAATCTTGCTCTCGCCACCCGAAGAACTCCCAGCCCGTTCCGCCGGCCGACGCGCCGGCCGGCGCGCGCCGAGCGCCACCGCGGGCGCGTTAGGCGCGCATTCACCTTAATTTCAGGATCGATCTATCATCCTGCGATACTGAATAACAATGCAAGGCGCGCGCCGGAGCGCCGCGCTTGTGAAAGGTTAACGAGGCAGATGAGCGCCGCCGCCTTCACCATCGACGCCCGCGAGCCGGCCATCCGCATGGCCGTCGCCGGCGACTGGCGCGCGCCGTCGCTGGCCGCGGTCGATGCGGAGCTGCGCGCCGCGGAGGACGATGCGCTCGGGCGCGATCTGATCATCGACCTGTCCGGCGTCGAACGGCTCGATACCGCCGGAGCGATGGTCCTTGAACGGATCATGCGCGCCTGCAACAAGCGCACGACGGCGTCCGGCTATGTGGGAGGGTCGCCGGCCCATCTTGCCCTTATCCAGAGCGTCGCCCCGCATCTTGCGCCTTGCCTCGTTGAGCCGGAGCCGCGCAATGCGTTGCTGATGATGACGAATAGGCTCGGCCGCGGCGTCGTCGAGGCGTACTACGCCGCGCTCGCGATCCTGTCGTTCATCGGCATGACTCTCGCCACCATGCAGCGCGTGCTGACGCATCCGAAGCGGCTACGGATGACGTCGGTGTTCAGCCACATGGAGGAGGCGGGACTCAACGCCGTGCCGATTATCGGGCTGATGTCATTCCTCATCGGCGCGGTCGTGGCCTTCATGGGCGCCAAGATCCTCCGCCTGTTCAATGCCGACGTGTTTGTCGTCGAACTGGTGGGCATATCGGTCTTGCGCGAATTCGGCGTCCTGCTCGCCGCCATACTCGTGGCGGGTCGCTCCGGCAGCGCCTTCACCGCGCAGATCGGCGCCATGAAGATACGCGAGGAGATCGATGCTCTTTCGGTGCTCGGCCTCGATCCGATGGAGGTGCTGGTTTTGCCGCGCGTGTTCGCGCTGATGGTGATGCTGCCCGTGCTCGCCTTTATCGGCGCCATGCTCGGGATGATAGGCGGCGGCCTTGTCGCCTGGCTTGCGATGGATATCTCGCCGGCGCTTTTCACCGGGCGCATCGCGGAAACCATTACAATGTCGAACTTCTGGGTGGGGATCATCAAGGCGCCGTTCTTCGCCTTCGTGATCGCCATCGTCGGCTGCTATCAGGGCATGGAGGTGCAAGGCAGCGCCGAAAGCCTCGGCCAGCGCACGACGCTCTCCGTCGTGCAGTCGCTGTTCCTCGTCATAATTCTCGATGCATTCTTCGCGATGTTCTTCCTGGAGATCGACTTTTGAGCGACGCAGGGATGAACGAGGCCATCATCACGGTCGACGGGCTGCGCACGCAGTTCGGCGATAACGTCATTCATGACGATCTCGATCTTGAGGTGCGGCGCGGCGAGATCCTCGGCGTCGTCGGCGGCTCAGGCACCGGCAAGTCGGTGCTTATGCGGGCGATCATCGGCTTGAAACCGCCGACGGCGGGAACCGTGCGCGTCTTCGGGCAGGACTTCTACAAGGCGAGCGCCAAGGATCGCCTTGCGATCGAGCGCCGCTGGGGCGTGATGTTTCAGGGCGGAGCGCTGTTCTCGTCCCTGACCGTCGCGCAGAACGTCATGGCGCCCCTGCGCGAGCATCTCGACATTTCCGGCGATCTTGCGGGCGACATCGCAGCGATGAAGATTTCAATGGCCGGCCTGCCGCCGGACGCCGGGGCGAAATATCCTTCCGAGTTGTCGGGCGGCATGTCCAAGCGAGCAGGGCTGGCGCGCGCGCTCGCGCTCGACCCTGAACTGCTCTTCCTCGACGAGCCGACGGCGGGACTCGACCCGATCGGCGCGGCGGCATTCGACCAGCTGACGCTCGACCTGCAACGCACGCTCGGCCTGACGGTGTTCCTCATCACCCACGACCTCGATTCGCTCTATGCCATTTGCGACCGTGTCGCGGTCCTCGCCGACAGACGCGTGATCGCGGTCGGGACGATCCCCGAACTGCTCGCGCTCGATCATCCGTGGATCCAGGACTATTTCCGGGGGCCGCGCGGGCGCGCCGCCACACCCGCCAAGGAGGTTACCGCCTGATGGAAACCCGTTCGAACCAGGTGCTCGTCGGCAGCGTCGTGCTCGGCGCACTGCTGGCCATCGCACTGTTCCTCGTCTGGCTGTCGGGCGTGTCCGGTGGGCAGACCAAAACCTATGACATTTTCTTCAAACAGTCGGTCGAGGGGCTGGCGGCCGGTTCGACTGTCACCTTTTCGGGCGTGCCGTCGGGCCAGATCACCCAGATCGAGCTGTGGAAGGAAAACCCCGAGTTCAAGCGCGTCCGTGTCGAGCTGAAGAACGACACGCCGATCCTTCAGGGCACCACCGCGACGATTGTGGGCAGCTTTACCGGCCCGTCATCGGTCGTGCTCGACGGCGCGGTGAAGGGCGCGCCCCCGATCACCGAACCGGGGCCTGCAGGCGTGCCCGTCATCCCGACCAAGCGCGGCGGCCTCGGCGCGCTGCTCAATTCGGCCCCGCAGCTGCTCGAGCGCATTTCGACGCTGACCGAGCGCCTGACCGAATTGCTCAACGACAAGAACCAGAAATCATTCGCGGGCATTCTGTCGAATGTCGACCGGCTGACCGGCGAGCTGGCGAATAGCGGCCCCGAATTTCGTCAGACGCTCGCCGAGACGCGGATTGCGATCAAGCAGGCGGGGATCGCCGCCGAAAAGGTCGGCAATCTTGCGGGGAGCATCGACGGCCAGTCGGGGCCGCTGATCGCCGACCTTCGTCAGGCGACGGCATCGGCCAAGCGCAGCATGGATACGCTCGATGCGACGCTCAAGGACGCGCAACCCGGTGTCCAGCAATTCTCCAAACAGACGCTGCCCGAAATCGGTCAGCTGGTCCGCGACTTGCGCGTCATGGCCGACAGCCTGACCGCGGTCGCCGGAAAGATCGATCAGGGCGGTGCGGGGAGCCTGATCTCGTCGCCACGCCTGCCCGACTATAAGCCCAAGGGGGACCGCAAATGATCCGCACGCCATTTCGCGCTGGCATCGCCATCGGCCTTGCCGTCCTGCTCGCCGGGTGCCTGAGCTTCGGCGGCAAACCGCCCAGGATGCTGATGACGCTGTCGAGCGCAGCGCAGGTCGACCCGGGCGTCACCCGCAATGTCACCGGCGACAATACCGTGCTGATCCTGACCCCGACATCGACGGCGGCGGTCGCGACGGTGCGCATACCGGTCTATGACGGCGGCACGCTCGCCTATGTTGCCCAGGGCGCGTGGAACGAGCTGCCCAACCGCGCGATGCAGCGTCTGCTGTCCGAAACCGTTACCGCGAGGACATCGCGCGTGGTGCTCGACCCGCGCCAGTTCGGCGCCAACCCGGCAATGCGCCTGTCGGGCCAGCTCCAGCGCTTCGGCATCGATCCCGGCGCGATGCAGGCGGTGGTCACGCTCGACGCCCAGCTCTCGCGCGGCGACCGCATCGAGACGCGCCGGTTCGAGGCGCGCGCACCACTCGGCAAGGTCGAGGCGGGGCAGGCGGGCGCGGCGCTCAACCGCGCGGCGAACGACGTCGCGGCGCAGGTTGCGGACTGGTTAAAGTAACTCAGGCGAGCGACTTCGACGCCTGTTCGTAGACGTCCTTCGAGACGCCCGGAGCCGAAGCCAGCCGCTCGAGCGCATCCCGCATCATCGCCGCGCGCCCCTCGTCGAAGCGACGCCAGCGACCGAGCGGCGGCACCATCTTGGCCGCCGTTTGCGGGTTGACCGGATCGAGGGCGAGGATTTGCTCGGCGAGCAGCGCATAGCCGCGTCCGTCGGCAGCGTGAAACGCCCGCTGGTTGACCGAAAACGCCCCGACCAGCGCGCGGAAGCGGTTGGGGTTGGACAGCGTGAAATCGGAATGGCCGAGCAGCGCCTCGACCGCCGCGCGCGTATCGGCACGCGTCGACAGCGCCTGGGTCGAAAACCATTTGTCGATGACGAGAGCATTGCCCCGGTAACGGTTGTAGAAAATGTCGAGCGCCGCGACGCGTTCGTCCGACTGGCCGTTGGCGAGCGTCATCAGCGCGGCCATGCGGTCGCTCATGTTGTCGGCCGCGTCGAACTGGGCAAACGCCAGTTTTGCGCCACCGACCGGGTCCGCGGCCGCGATCATGCCGAGCGCGACGTTGCGGATGCGCCGTCGCCCCTTGGCCACCGGCGAATATTCGAAGGCATGGCCACCATTGACCTCGTAAAGCGCATGCCAGCGGTCGAGATGCGCGCGCGCGACGGCCGCGCGCAGCGTTTCACGAGCGATAGCAATGGCGTCGGGATCGACGACAAGCATCTGGTCGCCGATAAAGGCTTCGGTCGGCAGCAGCACCGCTTCGCCGACGAACGCGGGATCGAGGTCCGGATTGGCAAGGGTCGCGCCAATGGCGTCGATGACAGCCGCGGCATCGGCACCCGCGCCCGAAATATCGGCAACGAGCGTGTCGAGCATCAGCTGCTGCATCGCCTCGTAACGCGCGAACGGATCGTTGTCATGCGCCGACAGGAAAGCGAGATCGGCGGGCGCACGGCCGGTCTCGATGATGACGGGCGCGGAAAAGTCGCGGTTGATAGATAGGACCAGATCGCCGGAGACCCCTTCGAAACGCAGATCTTCCGAGGCTGCTTCCAGAACGTGCAACCGTTCCAGGACCGCATTCCCGGTCGCGCGATCGAACAACGCGAGCCTGAGCGGCAGCGGCATTGGCAGCTTGTCGGGCTGCCCCGGTGTCGGGGGCACGACCTGCGACAGCGAAAGAACTGTGTCACCCTGATCGTGCCGCAGCGCCGCGGTCACTTTGGGCGTGCCAGCCTGTGCATACCAGCGGCGGAAGGCGGTCAGATCGATGTCACCGCCCTCCTCCATGGCGCGCACAAAATCCTCGCAGGTCGCCGCCTGTCCGTCGTGGCGCGCGAAATACAGGTCGGTCCCGCGCCGGAAAGCTTCGGCCCCCAGCATGGTGTGCATCATGCGGATGACTTCAGCGCCCTTGTTATAGACGGTCGCGGTATAGAAATTGCCGATCTCCATATAGGATTCTGGGCGGATCGGGTGCGCGAGCGGCCCTGAGTCCTCGGGGAACTGGCTCGCCCGCAACGCCCGCACATCTTCGATCCGCTTGACCGCTGCCGAGCCCTGATCGGCGGAGAAGCACTGGTCGCGAAAGACCGTGAAGCCCTCCTTCAAAGAGAGCTGGAACCAGTCGCGACAAGTGACGCGGTTGCCCGACCAGTTGTGGAAATATTCGTGACCGATCACCGACTCCACGCCCAGGTAATCGGCGTCGGTGGCGGTATCCCGGTCGGCGAGGATGAAGCGCGCGTTGAAGACGTTCAGGCCCTTGTTCTCCATCGCGCCCATGGTGAAATCCTGGGCCGCCACGATGTTGAACTGGCTGAGGTCGTAATGACGGCCGAAGCGCTGCTCGTCCCAGCGCAGCGCGCGCTCCAGCGCATCGAGTGCGAACGCGCAGCGCGGCACGTCGGCGGGCGCCGCCCACACGGCCAAGCGTACGGCGCGGCCGTCGCCGGCAACGATGTCGCGCGCCACGCAGTCGAGCTCGCCCGCAACCAGTGCGAACAGGTAGCACGGGGTGGGATGCGGGTTTTCCCACACCGCCCGGTGGCGACGCTCGTCCAGTGCGCCGGCATCGACCGGATTGCCGTTGCCCAGCAGCACCGGGTAATGCGCGCGTTCGGCGCGCAAGGTGATGTGCCAGGTCGGCATCACGTCCGGGCGATCGATGAAGAAGGTGATGCGACGAAAGCCTTCCGCCTCGCATTGCGTCAACAGCAAGCCGCGACTGGCGTACAACCCCTCGAGGCGAGTGTTGCGATCGGGGCGGATGCGCACGCGGGTGCGCAGGCGACACGGGCCGCGCGCGCCGGGTACCACCAGACGCCCGTTGGCGTGACCGTACTCGTGTACCGCCAGCGGCACGTCGTCGAGCGCGATCGCCAACAGCTCCAGTTCCTCGCCGTCGAGCACCAGCTCGGCCAGCGGTTGCGCCGGATCGGGCGTCAGGCTCAGGGTGCAATCCACCTCCGTGGCAGGCAAATCCAGGTCGAAGGCGATCTGGACATGGGTGACACGCCATGCGGGTGGGCGATAATCGCGAAGTCGGATGAGGTTGGATTCGGGCATACCGGCAGTTTAACGCGCGCGCCCGCGCACCCGCAGCCGGTATCGCAGGAGTGGCAATGGACCCCAGTCGAACGATTCCCACGCTGGCCGACGTGCGCGATGCCGCGGCACGGATCTCGCCGCTGGCGCACGTCACCCCGGTGCTGCGCTCGCGCTCGCTGGACGCGCTGGCCGGCTGCGCATTGCACTTCAAATGCGAAAACCTGCAGCGGGTCGGTGCGTTCAAGTTTCGCGGCGCCTGCAACGCAGTGTTTGCGCTGGACATGGCACAGGCCGCGCGCGGGGTGGTGACGCAAAGCTCGGGCAATCATGGCGCCGCGATCGCGCTGGCGTGCCGGCTGCGCGACATCCCGGCGTACGTGGTGGTGCCGGAGAACGCACCGCAGGCGAAGCTGGCGGCGATGCGCCAATACGGCGCTCACCTGCACTTGTGTGCTCCCGGCATGGCGGCACGCGACGCCGCCACCGCGCGGCTGCAGGAAGAAACGGGCGCGGCGTTGGTGCACCCGTTCAACGATGCCCGGGTGATTGCTGGCCAGGGTACCGCCACCCTGGAATTGCTGGCGCAGGCGCCGGCCCTGGACGCGCTGATCGCGCCGGTGAGCGGCGGCGGGCTGCTGTCCGGCACCGCGATCGCGGCGCAGTCGCTGGCGCCCGGCATCGAAGTGCTGGGCGCCGAACCGAGCGGCGCCGCCGATGCCCACGAATCGTTGCGCACCGGCATCCGCGTGGTCGGCCGCGCCGCCGACACGCTGTGCGACGGGCTGCGCGCCGAGTTGGGGCCGTTGACCTTCGCGATCCTGCGCGAGCGCGGCTGCGCGGTGCTGCTGGCCGACGACGACGACGCGCTGGCGGCGATGCGGCTGATCTTCGAACGCCTGAAGCTGGTGGTGGAGCCTTCGGCAGCCTTGGCACTGGCGGTGGTGCTGCGCCACCGCGAGCGCTTCGCGGGGCGCCAGGTCGGCATCGTGCTCAGCGGCGGCAACCTCGACCTAGGCAGCCTGTCGGACTTGAGATGAATCTACTGCGCCGGTGCGATAGCGGCCCGGATTCGGCCGATTGTCGAAGCACATGGATGTGCAAGTGCCGCGAGCGCATGGATGCGCGAGAGCGGCCGTTACATAGTCCCGCTATGCGCCTCACAATCGACCAAATCCGGCCTCGCCCTCGCCCTCGGCTCGCTACGATCACTCAAGTCCGACAGGCTGCTAGGCGCATTGCGCTTTGACTGAGCGTTTGTGAAAAAATCGCCTGCCTGTTGCGGCCCGGACCCCGATCCGGGGGCGTTCGAATTGTTCCCCAGGCTCTGAGGCATCGGCCACAGCTTCGCTTAATCTCGGGCTGGCAAGCTGATCGCCGATCCCGTCCTGCCGTCGACTCCCATCAGGAGCATGAACATGAATGTTGCCGCTGCATCGACTCGCTATTCCACCGCGCAACGCGCCCTGCATTGGCTGTCGGTGCTGGCGATCACGATCGCCTACGTCGCCATCGAGGTGCGCAGCGACATGCCCAAGACCGACGCATGGCGACCGCTGGTCACGCAGGTACATTTCTGGGCCGGTCTGAGCGTTCTGGCGATGCTGATCGCGCGGCTGGCGCTGCGCTGGCAACGACCCACGCCGGCGATCGCGCCCGCTCCCGATGCGTTGAGCGCGCGCCTGGCCGCAATCACCCACCTCGCCATTTACGCGGTGCTGCTGGTGCAGCCGGCACTCGGCCTGTTGGCGGCGGCGGCTGGCGGCAAGGCGGTGTTGGTGCCATTGCTCGGGCTTGCGCTGCCGGCGCTGATCGGCCAGAGCGAATCCGCCGAGCATCGCTTCGAGGAATGGCACGAAGAACTGGGCGAGCTGTTCTATTTCGTGATCGCGCTGCATGTGGCGGCCGCGCTGTGGCACCACCTCGTGCGCCGCGACAACACGCTGCGCCGGATGCTGTAGCCATTCACCACGGCCGTTCCTCGCCGCAAACCGCGTTCACCGTGGATGCCGCGCTCCCGCGCGAAGGACTCGCCGATGGCATCCCGGCCGCCACCGTTGCCTCCAACCCCGCTTCCGCGCGCCCGACACGTCTGGGGCGCGTTGGCCGCGCTCGTCGGTGCCGCGCTGGTGAGCTGGTGGGCACTGGCCGGCTCGACCGGCGGCTGGTTTGCGGTGGGCGCGCAGGTGGTGAGCAGCCGCGACAGCCGCGACGCGATCGACCGGATCGCGCTGCCCACGCCGCTGCGCGACGGCCAGACCTCCGCCCGATTGCCGCAATTTCATACCTTCATGGGGTCGCCGGACCAGGCCGCCACGTTCTTTCGTCAGCAATTGCCGGCGCAAGGCTTCGCGCTGGAGCGTGAATGGACAAGCGGCGCCAACGCCGCGTTCCAGATCTGGCGCCATGGCAAAGGCCGGGTCTACATCGCGATGCAGGCGCCCTACACCGGCGCGCCGCAACCCACCCGGATCGGGCTGGACATCGCCCCGTTCGCGTCGGTGCCGGCATTGCCGTAAGCGCCGCGCTCAATACCGGCGCACGCCGATGCCGCTGACCGGCACACTGGCCACTTCGCCGCCGCCATGGCGGATCGGCGCACCGGGCGCGGGCGCCCAGGCGCGGGCGTAGATCACTTCCCAGGTGCTGGGCAGGCGACCGTCGCGACGCATCGCTTCATAAGCCGCCGTTGCGGCGGCGAACCGGCCCTTGCCGGTAAGGCCGCGCCGGCGCCCCACCAGCGCGTTGGTGGCGCCGATCGCCTGCAGTTCGTGCAGCAGCGAGCGCAGGTCCGGATAGGTCAGGGTGAAGGTGTCCTGGTCGAGCACGGGATCGCGAAATCCGGCCGCGAGCAGGGCATCGCCGATTTGCTGGATCGGCGCGAAATGGCTGACGTGTTCGACCGCGTCGCCGGCCGCGAATGCCTCACGCAGTTCCCCCAGGGTGCCCGGCCCGAAGCTGCTCAGCAGCAACCGGCCGCCGGGCCGCAGCACGCGGCGAAACTGCGCGAACACCGCCGGCAGGTCGGGCAGCCACTGCAGACACAGGTTGGAGAACAGCAGGTCGATGCTGGCGTCGGCCAGTGGCAGCGCGGCGGCATCGGCACACACGCACTGAAACGGGCGCCACCAGCCGGCGCGACGACGCGCCTGACGCAGCATCGGCAACGACAGGTCGAGCGCCAGCACCTGCGCCTTCGGCCAGCGCTTCTTGATGTGCGCGGCAGCGCGACCGGGGCCGCTGCCGAGGTCGAGCACGGCCTGCGGCACGGGTTGGTCGGGTTCGTCCAGCGATTCGAGCAGACGCGCTTCCACTTCGCGCTGCAACACCGCGGTCGCTTCGTAGCGGGCGGCAGCGCGCGAGAAGGCGCGGCGGATGTGACGGGGGTCGAAGCGCTGATTCATGCGGCAACCGATCCGGCAAGCGCGTCGATGGCGGCGGCCACCGCCGGCGCGTGGGTGAGAAACGGCGCATGCGCGGCGCCATCGATACGCTCGAACGTTGCCTGAGGCGTCTGTGCGGCGGCATGCTGCATGGCGCGCCAATCGACCAGGCGATCGCGACGCCCCGCCAACCATCGGCTAGGCACGGCCAGATGCGGCAGGCTGGCACGCAGGTCGCTGTGTTCGAGCAGGTGCAGCCCCTCCGCGAGCGCCCGCGGCGCCGGCTCGCCATGCGCGAACACGCGCTCGCGCAAGGCGCGCAGTTCCTCGCGCATGTGCTCGGAGCCGTGCGCTTCCAGCGCAAGGAAACGTTCGATGGTAGCGTGATAGTGGTTTGCCAGGCCATCGCCGAAATCGGTGAACACCTGCATCGGCACCCCGTGCGGCCAGTCCGGCGCGGCCACGAAGCGCGGGCTGGCGCACAGCATCAGCAGCCCGCGCACACCCAGACCGCCGCGCGCGGCGGCGTGCAACGCCACCAGGCCGCCGAGCGACCAGCCCAGCCACAGCGCCGGCGGCACGTGCGCGGCGATGCGTGCTGCCAGCGCATCGAGCGTGAGCGGCGTGGCATCCAGGCGGTTGTGGCCGTGGCCGGGCAGATCGACCAGATGCAATCGATAGCGCCCCGCCAAGGCGTCCACCAGCGGCGCAAAGATGCCGCCATGCATGGCCCAGCCGTGGATCAGCACCAGATCGGGGCCGGCCCCCGCGCGCACGTCAATGAACATCGATGGTCTCCGCCAGCACCTGCGTCAATGCGACGAGCAAGCCCTCGACGTGCTCCGGCGCATGCGCGGCCGAGAGCGTGATGCGAAGCCGCGCCTGCCCGAGCGGCACCGTCGGCGGCCGGATCGCACCGACCCAGTAACCGCGTGCGCGCAGCCCCTGCGCCAACGCCAGCGTGCGTGCGTTGTCGCCGATCGGCAGCGGCTGGATCGGGGTGTGCGAATCGAGCAACGACAGGCCGCGTTGCGCGGCACCGTCGCGGAACTGCGCGATGCGCGCCTGCAATGCCGCGCGCAAAGCATCGCCACGCTGCGCCAGCGCCACCGCGGCGCGCACGGTTTCAGCCAGCGCCGGCGGCAAGGCGGTGGTGTAGATGTAGGGCCTCGCGGTTTGCAGCAGATGCTCGATGACATCGCCATCGCCCACCAGCGCCGCGCCATAGCAGCCCAGTGCCTTGCCCAACGTGCACAGTCGCAGCGGCACCGCGGTGGTATCCAGGCCCGCCGCCGCCGCGCTGCCGGCGCCGTCCGCGCCGAGCACGCCCAGCGCATGCGCCTCGTCGACGTAGAGCAGCGCGCCGTGCCGCGCGCACGCCGCCGCCAACTCTGGCAGCGGCGCGACGTCGCCGTCCATGCTGAACACACCGTCGCTGGCGAGCAGCATCAGGCCGTGGTCCGGCGCGCGCGCCAGTTGCCGCTGCGCGGCCTCGGCATCGGCATGCGGATAGCGGCGCAGTTCGCAGCCAGCCAAACGCGCGCCATCGATCAGGCTGGCGTGGTTGAGGCGATCCTGCACGCAGACGTCATCGCTGCCGAGCAGCCCCTGCAACACCGCCAGATTGGCGGCAAAGCCCGAGCCCAGCAACAGCGCGCGCGGCGCGTTCAACCACTGCGCCAGATCACGTTCCAACGCGGCATGCGCGGCATGATGACCGCTGACCAGATGCGAAGCGCTGGCGCCCACGCCCAACGGCGCCGCCTCGCGCAGCGCCGCGACCAACGCGGGCGCACTGGCGAGACCGAGATAATCGTTGCCGGCGAAGTCGAGCAGTTCGTCGCCATCCATCCGCACCCGCACACCGCAGCGCTGCTGCACCTCCCACAAGCGGCGCCGCGCGTGCTGCTGCGCACGCGCCTGCGCGGCCGCTTGCAGCCGACGTTGCCAGGACGGGGCGAGCACGGTCTCAGACGGCGCAGGCAGGGGAATCGTGCGGCGCGCACAGATCGGCATGCACGGTACCGGTTTCGGCCGGCGCCGGCATCGGCACCAGACCCAGGCGCGCAAACAGCGCCTGATCGGCCGCCACGTCCGGGTTGCCGGTGGTCAGCAGCTTCTCGCCGTAGAAGATCGAGTTGGCGCCCGCCAGGAAACACAACGCCTGCAATTCGTCCGACATCTCCTGTCGGCCGGCCGACAGTCGTACCATCGATTGCGGCATCACGATGCGCGCCACCGCAATGGTGCGCACGAACTCGAACGGGTCCAGCGCCACGGTGCCGTGCAACGGCGTGCCCGGCACTTGCACCAGCCGGTTGATCGGCACCGACTCCGGCGGTGGCTCCATGTTGGCAAGCACCTGCAGCAGGCCGGCGCGTTGTTCGCGCGACTCGCCCATGCCCACGATGCCGCCGCAGCAGGTCTTCATCCCGGCCGCGCGCACCTGTTCCAGCGTATCGAGCCGATCCTGGAACTCGCGGCTGTGGATCACTTCGCCGTAGAACTCCGGCGCGGTGTCGATGTTGTGGTTGTAGTAGTCGAGCCCGGCACCCTTCAGCGTTTGCGCCTGTTCGCCGCTGAGCATGCCCAGGGTGGCGCAGGTCTCCAGCCCGAGCGCCTTCACCGCCGCCACCATCTGCGCCACTTTGGCGACGTCGCGGTCCTTGGGCGAACGCCAGGCCGCGCCCATGCAAAACCGGGTGGCGCCAGCGGCCTTGGCCGCCTGCGCGCGTTCCAGCACCTGCTCGGTGCTCAGCAGCTTGTGCGCCTGTACGCCGGTGTCGTAGCGCGCCGCCTGCGGGCAATACGCGCAGTCCTCCGGACAACCGCCGGTCTTCACCGACAGCAACGTCGACACCTGCACCTGGGTCGGATCGAAGTGCTGCCGATGCACGCTCGCGGCACGGTGCAACAGGCTGTTGAAGGGCAACGCGAACAGGGCGAGGATGTCCTCGCGCTGCCAACGGCCGCTCGATACGCTGGCGCAGGACGCGCCGGAACAGACAGTGGCGGCGGACATGGGCGGCTCGACTCCAAGCAAGGTGCGGCAAGTCTGGTGAGAGGGGGCATGGCTGTCAACCGATCGTTGCGACAAAAAGTCGACCACTGGCTGGACCGCGCCGGGCGCCTGTTGCTGCCGCCGCGCTGTCTGCTGTGCCACGAGGCGGGCGCCGAAGGCCGCGACCTGTGCAGCGCCTGCGCGCAACCACTGCAGCCCTACCCGGCCTGCCGGCAATGCGCACTGCCGCTGCCGGAGCCCGCCCCAGCCTGCGGCCGCTGCCTGCGCCACCCGCCGCCGTACACCCACACGCTGGCGCTGGGCATGTACGCCTTCCCGCTGGATCGCCTGCTGCCACGCTTCAAATTCCACGCCGACCTCGCCGCCGGGCGCGAACTGGCGCACCTGCTAGCCACCGCCGCACATCATGCCGAGCGCCCGCAAGCGCTGGTGCCGGTACCGCTGCACCCGCAGCGATTGCGCGAGCGCGGCTACAACCAGGCGCTGGAACTGGCCCGCCCAGTGGCGCGCACGCTCGACCTGCCGCTGCTACCGCACGCACTGCAGCGCCTGCGCGCCACCGCCGCGCAATCGCAACTCAGCGCCACCGCACGTCGCCGCAACGTGCGCGGCGCCTTCGCCGCATCCACGCACGCAGCGCTACCCGCGCACGTGGCACTCATCGACGACGTAATGACCACCGGCGCCACCCTCGCCGAATGCAGCCGCGTACTACTGCGTGCCGGCGCGCAGCGCGTGGACTTGTGGGTGGTGGCGCGGGCGCCGTAGGGCCGCGGAAATCATCCAGCCCAGCGCGCCTCTCCACGAATCTCACCCCGGCTCATGGCCCGTGTGCAGTTCCGATCACACCCGAACACGCGGTTCGGGGCGAACCACGGGCTGTTGTGGGAAGCCGCTTGCGGGCGACGGGTGTGTGGCGAGGACGAGACGGTTGTCGCGCGCGAGCGCGCTCCCATGTATGGACTCGCCCCGTTCGTCAACCGCTTTTTGTTCGCATTGGAGCCCGGTTGCATTCATGTATCAGGCCTCGTCGAGGGAGCGCTCGGCGCTCCGGGCCAGCATTGGGTGAGCTTGCGACATG
>JANRIF010000302.1:0-13263 GCA_033765245.1 Lysobacteraceae bacterium | reverse complement strand
AAACGCCAGCGCCGTGTCGTACTGCGGCACCGGTGCCGCCACCGGCACCCGGCCGAGCGCGCGCTGCAGGCCGTTGATCAACGGATCGAGCTGATCGTCGGCCAACTGATCCAGACGCCCGAGGTTCGCTACTACCCGCTGACGCACCCCTTTGGGCGTGCGAAAGGACTCGACGATCTGCAGGTAACTGCGGCCACCGGAGCGAGAGATGCGTGTAAACATGTCGCCACGCTATCACGTTTATAGAGCTACATCAAAACGCCTACGCACCAAAACGTGTGACTACATGAGTTCCCAGAATCGGGGCTTTACACGCACACAACCCATTGATTACACACAAGCCGCCGCAGCGCTCAGTGCGAAAACTGCTCGCGAACTGCGGAACTTGGGTGCACTACCTGGAGGAGCCCGCGCAGGGCGTCACGCCTGCCTCCGGCGCCGCGAACCCCTTCACCACCTCGGGCTGGAGCAGAACGCGATTGATGCCTTATGCGTGCGCCTTAAGGTACGTGCCACGCACGCCTTTCCCGTGCGCCTCGCGGCGATACTCGCTGCGCATCTCGTGTGTCGCTGGGTCAGCGGCCTTGGCCTTCCTGGCAGATTTTTCTTGTGCGGATTAGAGGCGTCCACGCGCCGACTTGATGGGAACCATCGCCTTGAGTTGCTCGGCTGTGAGCGGCTGGGCATTGGGGTCCTGCTTTGCCGCACGCTTGATCTTGTGACTCTCTGCCTTGGTGGGCATGACGACGACGCGTTTAGGTGGTGTTCTTGACATAGTCTTCTACCTCTCGACGTTCGGCGAATCGAAGGCTGATGACGCGATGTGTCGTACTGCGATCAAACATGGCCGCGTAACGCACGCGTCAACACGGCGGAGCGCCACGACGGGCCAGGCCGTCGTGCGTCAGGCAGGGCCTTGACGCACAACGATCCGGACACTCCCACCTCCTACTCCACCGTCACCGACTTCGCCAGATTCCGCGGTTGATCGACGTCGGTGCCTCGCAGCACGGCGACGTGGTATGCGAGCAGTTGCAGAGGGATGGTGAACAGCACGGGGGCGGAGATTTCGCCGCATTTGGGCAGGGTGAGTACGCTTTCGCCGTGCAGGCCGTGTTTGATGCCTTGTTCGACGAACAGGTAAAGGCGGCCACCGCGGGCGCGCACTTCTTCCATGTTGGAACTGAGTTTGTCGATCAGGTGGTCGTTCGGGGCCACCGCGATCACCGGCATGTCGGCATCCACCAGGGCCAGTGGGCCGTGCTTGAGTTCGCCGGCGGCGTAGGCTTCGGCGTGGATGTAGGAGATTTCCTTTAGCTTGAGCGCACCTTCCATGGCGATCGGCCAGTGGGTGCCGCGGCCGAGGAACAGGGCGTGCTCTTTGTCGACGAAGTGCTCGGCCAGCAGCTTGATCTGCGGATCGAGGGCGAGCACGTCGGCCACCATCGAGGGCAGGGTTTCGAGCTGGCGCACGCCGCGCAGGTAACGGCCTTCGTCCATGCCCTTGACCTTGCCGAGCGCGAGTGCGAACAGGGCGAGCGTGGCCAGTTGGGTGGTGAAGGCTTTGGTGGAGGCGACCCCAATCTCGGGGCCGGCGCGGGTCATCAGCACCAGCCGCGATTCGCGTACCAGCGAGGATTCGGGCACGTTGCAGACCGCGAGTTCGGCGAGGTAGCCGCGCGCCTTGGCCATCTTCAGCGCCGCCAGGGTGTCGGCGGTTTCGCCCGATTGCGAGATGGTGAGAAACAGGGTGCCTGGTTGCACTACCGGCTGCCGGTAGCGGTATTCGCTGGCGATCTCGGTGGTACAGGGCACGCCGGCCAGGGTCTCGATCCAGTAGCGGGCGACGAGGCCGGCGTGGTAGCTGGTGCCGCAGGCCACGATGTGCACCGCCTGAGTTTTTTCCAGCAGTTCGCTGGCACCGACACCGAGGATTTCGTTCAGCACCTTGCCGTTGGCGATGCGGCCCTCCAGCGTTTCGGCGATCACCTGCGGCTGCTCGTGGATCTCCTTGAGCATGTAGTGGCGGTACTCGCCGCGCTCGACCGCGTCGGCATTGAAGGCGGCTTCCTTCACGGGGCGTTCCACTTGCGCACCGTGCTCATCGAAGATGCGCACGGATTCGCTCGTGATCGCCACGACGTCGCCTTCGAGCAGGTAGACGAAGCGACGGGTCAGCGACAGCAGCGCTTGCGGGTCGGAGGCGAGGTACTGTTCGCCATCGCCGAGGCCGAGCACCAGCGGCGAACCGCGCCGGGCGCCGATCAACAGGCCGGGATCGATTTCGCTGAGCACGGCGATAGCGTAGGCGCCTTCGAGTTGTGCCAGTGCCTCCTGCACCGCCGCCAGCAGCGGCCGGCCGTCGGCGCGCAGGTGCGCGATCAAGTGGGCGATCACTTCGGTGTCGGTCTGCGATTCGAACACGAACCCCGCCTGCTGCAACTGCGCACGCAGCGCGGCGTGATTTTCGATGATGCCGTTGTGCACCACGCAGATGCCGGCCGAGGCATGCGGATGCGCGTTGCCCTCGCTGGGCACGCCGTGAGTGGCCCAGCGCGTGTGCGCGACGCCGCTGAAACCGGCCAATGGCGTGGCTCGCTGGCGCGCTTCGAGTTCGGCCACCTTGCCCTTGGCGCGCAGGCGGCGCACACCGGCTTCGGTGAGCACGGCGATACCGGCCGAGTCGTAGCCGCGATATTCCAGCGCCTTGAGGCCGGCGATCAGATGCTGTACCACGTCGCGCTGCGCGCAGATGCCAACGATGCCGCACATGAGGTCGATCCTTTGCCGTGGAACGCAGAGTTTACCGCCGTCGCGATGACCGCCTGCGGGCATGAAGTGGCAGGTAGCGGGCAACCATCGAACGCCGCCGCCGTCGATCGGGCATCGGCGTGCTCAATCCGCAAGCGCGCCGTCCGTGGCGTGCACAAACATCGACGTGATCAGAGTTTCCTAAACGGACGATTGTCCGGCGGACGGCCAGTGTGCGATGCGGACAGCCACGCCGGCGTGACAACCGATTGATCTTACGTGGTATTCAATCTGGCACGGGATGTGCAAAGGCGAGGGCATCGCCACACATCCGAAGTCTTCCATGATCCGTGACACCGCCGCCCAGGACCGCCCCCTCGCTCCGCCGTCCCGCCTGCGCCCGCGCGTGCTGCTGGGCGCCGGGATCGCCATTGCCGCGCTGGCGCTGATGGCATTGCTGGGGCGCTGGGCTGCCGCCGAGCGCTCGATCGATGGCGCGCGCCTGCGCATTGCCGAAGTGACCCGCGGCACCTTGGTGCGCGATGCCACCGTCAATGGCCGCGTGGTCGCGGCGATCAGCCCCACGCTGTACGCGGCGGCGGCGGGCACGGTGGCCTTGCAGATTCATGCGGGCGATGCGGTGACCAAGGATCAGGTGCTGGCGCGCATCGATTCGCCGGAGTTGAACAACGAGCTGCAGCGCGAGCAGGCCACCTTGCAACAACTGCAGGCCGAAGTGGCGCGGCAACGCATCCTCGCGCAGAAGGCGCGCCTGCTGGCGGCGCGCGACGCCGACGAAGCCGAGGTGGCGCGTACCGGTGCCGTGCGCGACCTGCAACGCACGCAGCGCGGCTTCGATCTGGGCGCGATTTCCGAGGTCGACCTGCTGCGCGCCAAGGACACCCTGCGCAGCGCCGAGATTCGCGCTGCGCACGCCGGCAGTGCCGCCGGGCTGGAGGCGCGCGAAGTGGAGTTGGCGCTCAAGACCTCGCAGCAACAGCTCGAACGCCAGCGCCTGATCGTCGCCAACCTCGACCGCCGCGTCGATGAGCTGAATCTGCGCGCCCCGGTGGCAGGCGTGGTCGGCACGCTCGCCGTGGCGGATCGGGCGGTGGTGCCGGCCAACACCGCGCTGATGACGCTGGTGGATCTGTCGCGCCTGGAGGTGGAGCTGGAAGTGCCGGAAACCTACGCCGACGAACTCGGCCTGGGCATGACGGCGGAGGTGTCGATCGGCAACGAACGCGCCAACGGCAAGGTGTCGGCGTTGTCGCCGGAGGTAGTGAACCATCAGGTGCTGGCACGGGTGCGTTTCGATGGCGAACAACCGGCCGGGCTGCGCCAGAACCAGCGCGTCAGCGCGCGCGTGCTGATCGACGAGAAGCCCGATGTGCTGATGCTGGCGCGCGGCCCGTTCGTCGAGCAGCAGGGCGGCCGCTTCGCCTATGTGATGGACGACGACAACGCAGTGCGTCGCCCGATCACGCTCGGCGCCACCAGCGTGTCGGCGGTCGAGATCGTCGACGGCCTCGACATCGGCGAGCGCGTGGTGATCGCCGGCACCGACGCTTTCGAAGACGCCGAGCGCGTCCGCATCAACGAATGATCCGGCGCTCGCGCCACAACCCCTGCACGGAGACCTGACATGTTGGTCATGAAGAACCTCAGCAAGATCTATCGCACCCACATGATCGAAACCCACGCCCTGCGCGGCTTTGATATCGCCGTGCGGGCCGGAGAGTTCGTCGCGGTCACGGGGCCGTCGGGCTCGGGCAAGACCACCTTTCTCAACATCGCCGGCCTGCTGGAGGAGTTCACCGGCGGCGAATACCTGCTCGATGGCGTCAACGTGCACGGCATGAACGACGATCAGCGCTCGCGCCTGCGCAACGAGAAGATCGGCTTCATCTTCCAGGGCTTCAACCTGATTCCCGATCTCAACGTGTTCGACAACGTCGACGTGCCGCTGCGCTATCGCGGTTTCGCGGCGGCCGAACGCCGCCAGCGGATCGAGCAGGCGCTGACGCAGGTAGGGTTGGCATCGCGTCAGAGCCACTACCCGGCCGAACTCTCCGGCGGTCAGCAGCAGCGCGTGGCGATCGCGCGCGCGCTGGCAGGCTCGCCGCGCATCCTGCTGGCGGACGAACCCACCGGCAATCTCGACAGCCAGATGGCGCGCAGCGTGCTGGAACTGCTGGAGGAGATCAACGCCACCGGCACCACCATCGTGATGGTGACCCACGATCCGGAGCTGGCGGCGCGTGCGCAGCGCAACGTCCACATCGTCGATGGACAGGTCACCGACGTGATGCATGAACCGGTGCTGCGCAGCGTCGAGCGCATCGGCGCGTCCACCCTGCCCAGCGCCTGAGGACACGGCCATGTTCCGCTACTACCTGCAACTGGGTTTTCGCAGTCTGCGCCGCAACCCGGTGCTGACCATCTTGATGGTGATCACGCTATCGGTCGGCGTGGCCGCCAGCATGTCCACCTACACCGTGCTGCACATGATGGGCGGCGATCCGATACCGCACAAAAGCGACCGCCTGTTCGTACCGCAGCTCGATACCGGCAACCTCACCGGCTACACCGAGGGTGAGGAGCCGGACGATCAATTGAGCTATCCGGACACGCAGCGCCTGCTCGCCAGTGGTCAGGGCGTGCGGCGCACCGCGATCTACGGTGTGGGCGAGGTGATCAAACCGGAGCGCACCGATCTGGCGCCCGTGCTGGTCAATGGAGGCGCCACCACCGCCGACTTCTTCGCCATGTTCGAGGTGCCGTTTCGCTACGGCAACCCGTGGCACGCCGACGACGACGCTCGCAAGGCGGATGTGATCGTGCTGTCGCGCGAAACCAGCGAAAAGCTCTACGGCGACGTCGATCCGGTCGGTCGCGATCTGAAGATGGGCGAGACCACCTATCGCGTGGTTGGCGTGGTCGACCGCTGGAAGCCGTTGCCGCGCTACTACCGGATCATCAACGGCAACGGCGGCGCATTCGCGGGCAACGACGAATTCTTCATCCCGCTTGCCTCGGCGGTACGCCAGGAGATGGGCAATCACGGCAGCATCAATTGCAATGGCGACGGGCCGGAACCCGGCTATGCCGGCTTGCTCGCGTCCGACTGCACCTGGATCCAATTCTGGTTCGAAGGGGCCAGCGCTGCCGATCAGGCCGGCATCAAGGCGTGGTTGGACAACTATGCGGCCGAGCAGCATCGGGTGGGTTGGCTGCAGCGGCCGGTCAATACGCGCTTGCGCAACACCATGCAGTGGTTGTCGCATCTGCGCATCGTGAGCCGCGATAGCCGCATTCAATCGTGGTTGGCGCTGGGCTTTCTGCTGGTGTGCCTGGTCAACACCATCGGTCTGCTGCTGGCGAAGTTTTCGGCGCGTGCCGGCGAGATCGGCGTGCGCCGGGCACTGGGCGCCACGCGGCGCGAGATTTTTCGCCAGTATCTGACCGAGGCGTCAGTGGTCGGTCTGGTCGGCTCGGCGCTCGGTCTTGCGCTCAGCCTGGCAGGGCTATGGTTGATCGGCAGGCAGTCGGCGTCGATGGCGGCGGTAGCGCACATGGATTGGTCGATGCTGCTGGTCACGGTGGTGTTGTCGCTGGCGGCCAGCATCGTGGCGGGTTTCCTGCCGACCTGGCGTGCCTGTCAGGTGCGTCCGGCGCTGCAACTGAAATCGCAGTAAGGAGAGCATTCATGGAAATTCGTCCCATCGTATCGGCCCTGCTGCGCAACAAGACTGGCGCATTGCTGATTGCTGCGCAGATCGCGCTGACGCTCGCCATCGTCAGCAATGCCGCTTACATCATTCGCGATCGCGTCGGTGTTTCCAGCCGCGCCTCGGGAGTCGACGACGAATCGCGCCTGTTCCACATTGAAGTGGGATCGTTGCGCGAGCCCGACGATGCCGTCGCCCTGCAGAAAAAGGAAATAGCAATGCTCAGGGCGTTGCCTGGGGTCGAGTCGGTCGCCGCATCGAACCAGGTTCCACTGGGCCAGAGCGGCTGGAGCATGTCGCTGTTCGTGGACAAGACGCAAACCGACGCCAGCGCCAGCACCGCGTTCTATTTCGGTCCCGACAGCATGGTCCAGACGCTCGGTCTGCGTCTGGTGGAAGGCCGCGACGTGCGCGACGACGACATCGATGAGATCGACATGGGCAAGGACAACCGCCGCGGCCGGGTCGCCATCGTCAGCCAGACGCTGGCGCGCAAGTTGTTTCCCGACGCCACGTCCGTGGTGGGACGGCACATCTTCGTCGGCAACGGGCCGACCGCCCCGGACCTGGAGATCATCGGTGTGGTGGAAAAACTGCAATCACCCTGGGCGCAGCACGGCGATGACGGCGAGCTGTCAATGATCGCCTCGTTTCGGCCGGTGCAGTCGCACGTGGAATACCTGGTGCGCACCCAGCCGGGCCAACTGGATCGGGTGATGCGCGATGCCGAGGACGCGCTCGCCAAACCGGGGAGCGACAGACTGGTCGTGCAGAAGCGCGGCATGGCCGAGGTCCGCAACCTGCGCTATCGCGCCGACAAGGCCATGGTGTGGATGCTGGTGACCGTGACGGTGTTGCTGCTGCTGGTGACCGCATCGGGTATCGTCGGCATGGCCACGCTGTGGGTCAACCAGCGGCGCAAGCAGATCGGTGTGCGCCGTGCCCTGGGGGCGCGCCGCGCCGACATCCTGCGTTACTTCGTCACCGAGAACGTGCTGATCAGCAGCCTCGGGATTGCGGCAGGCACGCTGCTGGCGCTGTCGCTGAACCAGTTGCTGGTGAGCCAGTTCGAGTTGCCGCGATTGCCGCTGTTGCATCTGCTGGTGGGTATGGGCGTGCTGTGGGCGCTGGGCATCGCGGCGGTTTACGGCCCCGCCCGGCGCGCCGCCAGCGTGGCGCCGGCCACCGCCACCCGTAGTGCATGATGTCCCACTCACGCTCATCCCTGTTGGAGATCGGAATGCTCATGGCACGCACTCGATGGTTGCCGCTCGTCGCGCTGTGGTTGTGCCCTGTCGTGGCTTGCGCCATGGAGGGCGCCTCCAGCGTTGACGACCTGTCGGCTACCGAACTGGAGCGAACGCTCACCGCGCTCGACTCCCAACTCTTCGACGCGTACAACCGCTGCGACCTAGCGGCCTTTCGCAGCATGCTGGCCGACGACCTCGAGTTCTATCACGACCAGGGCGGCGTGATGCGCTCGCCGGATACGCTCACCGAGGCAGTGAAACAGAACATCTGCGGAAAGGTGCGTCGTGAGTTGGTTCCCGGCACATTGGAAGTGGATCGGATCGCCGGCTTCGGCGGCATCGAAATGGGCAACCATCGTTTTTGTGAGCTGGACTCGGGGCATTGCGTAGGTATCGCCCGGTTCCTGCATATCTGGAAGTACGAGCATGGCGTCTGGCGGGTAAGCCGTATCATCAGCTACGGTCATCGCCCTTTGACCGACCCCGCCGCTGCACAATGAGCGCTTCGGATATCGCCGCGTAACCGAACATGCCGACAATTCTGGTCATCGATGACAATCCGGCTGTCGCGTCCGCGCTCGACGTGCTGATGTCGCTGCACGACATCGATGCGGTGAGCGCGGCCACGCCGGAGGCTGGGCTGGCGCGGATCGAACAAGGCGACATCGATCTCGTCATCCAGGACATGAACTTCAGCGCCGACACCACCTCGGGCGAGGAAGGCGTGGCGTTGTTCCGTGCAATCCGCGCACGGCAGCCCGATCTGCCGGTGATCCTGCTCACCGCCTGGACCCATCTGGAGAGCGCGGTGGAGCTGGTGCGTGCGGGCGCGGCAGATTATCTGGCCAAGCCCTGGGACGACCATAAGCTGATGGCGACGGTGTCCAACCTGTTGGAGTTGAGCCAGACCCAGCGCGCCCTGCAGCAGCGCCGCGGCAGCGAACGTCGGCAGCAGCGTGCGCTCGCCAGTCAATACGACCTGTGCGGCATGGTCTACGCCGATCCCGCCACCGAGCGCGTGCTGGCAATGGCCTGCCAGGTGGCGCGCGCGCCGGTGCCGGTGTTGATCCGTGGCCCCAACGGCAGTGGCAAGGAATGCATCGCGCGCATCGTGCAGGCCAATTCCAGCGTGCGTGACGGCCCCTTCGTCACCGTCAATTGCGGCGCCTTGCCGTCGGAGTTGATCGAGGCAGAGTTGTTCGGTGCCGATGCCGGCGCCTACACCGGCGCCAACAAAGCGCGCGAAGGCAAGTTCGAAGCGGCCGACGGCGGCACGCTGTTTCTCGACGAGATCGGCAACCTGCCAGCGGCGGGACAGATGAAGCTGCTGCGAGTGCTGGAGACCGGCCGCTTCGAGCGACTGGGCTCGAACCGCGAACGCCAGGTACAGGTGCGCGTGATCAGCGCCACCAATGCCGACATCGGCGCAATGATCCGCGCCGGGCAGTTCCGCGAGGACCTCTACTACCGGCTCAACCTGATCGAGCTGTGGTTGCCGCCATTGTGCGAGCGACCGGCCGACATTGCGCCGCTGGCGATCCATTTTCTCGAACCCGGCAAGCAACTGACGCCGGGCGCGCTGAGCGCGTTGCAGCGCTACCCCTGGCCCGGCAATGTGCGCGAGCTGAAGAACGTGATCCAGCGCGCCTGCCTGCTCGCCGGCGGCAGCAGCATCGACGCGCGCGACCTCGGCCTGCCGGTGGCGACGGTCAGTGCGCCGCACGCAACCGACAACGAACCCGACCGCGCCGCCATCGAGGCAGCGTTGAATCGCGCCGCGGGCAACGTCAGCCAGGCGGCGGCCGAACTGGGATTGAGCCGGCAGGCGTTGTACCGGCGCATGGAGCGGCTGGGGTTGTCGCGCGGATGACACGATGAGCGCGCCGCGGCGGTTTTCGCTGGCGGGCAAGCTGGCGTTGGCGCTGGCGCTGTGGACCGGCGTCTGGATGGCACTGAGCGCATGGCTGTCGCAGCAGTATCCCGATGCCGGCGTGGTGCCGCTCGCGCTGCTGGCGACGGTGGCGCTGCTGGGCACGCTGGTGTTCAGCCGGCGTCTGCTGCGTCCGGTGCTGTCGTTGTTCCGCGCCCTCAGCGGCACCGTGAGCAGCTATCGCGACAACGATTTCAGCTTCGGCATCGTCTGGCGTGGCAACGATGAGCTCGGCGAGCTGGTGACCGCTCACAACGCGCTCGGTGCGGCGCTGCGCGAGCAGCGGCTCGGCTTGGTGCAACGCGAGCTGCTGCTCGACACCATGGTGCAGAACACTCCGGTGGCGATGCTGTTGATCGCGCCAGGCGGCGCCGTGGTGTTCGCCAATCTGGGCGCGCGCCGGCTGCTAAACGCGGGCCGCCGACTCGAAGGCCACAGCCTGGACGTGCTGCTCCAGGGGGCTCCGCCAGCGCTGGCGGAGGCGGTGGCGCGACCGGGCGACGGCCTGTTCGTGATCCACCACGAAGGGGCCGATGCGGACGACGGCGAGGAGGTGTACCACCTCGCGCGCAAGCGCTTCAGCCTCAACGGGCGCTTGCATGAACTGCTGCTGTTGCGCCAGCTCACCAGTGAGCTGCGGCGCCAGGAAGTGCAGACCTGGAAGAAGGTGATCCGGGTGATCAGCCATGAGCTGAATAACTCGCTGGCGCCGATCGCCTCGCTGGCGCACTCGGGCGCCGAATTGATCCGGCGCGAACAGTACCAGCGCATCGAAGCGATCTTCGCCACCATCGAGGAGCGCGCCCGCCATCTCGAAGGCTTCATCAACGGTTATGCGCGCTTCGCCAAGCTGCCCACGCCGCGGCTGGAGCCGGTGCATTGGCGCGAGTTCGTCGAGCGGCTGCGCCATCATGTCGAGTTCGCGCTTGAAGGCGAACTGCCGGTAGCGCCGCTGCGCGCCGACTCCGCGCAACTGGAGCAGGCGCTGCTCAACCTGATCAAGAACGCCCACGAGTCGGGTTCCGATCCGCATCAGGTGCAACTGCGCGTGCGCGAGGTGGCGCGCGGCATTCGCATCGAAGTGCTGGATCGCGGCAGCGGCATGAGCGATACGGTGCTGGCCAATGCGCTGGTGCCGTTCTACTCGACCAAGCGCAGCGGCACCGGCCTTGGCCTGGCGCTGGCGCGCGAGATCGCCGAAGCGCACGGCGGTAGCATCAGCCTGAACAATCGCCCCGAAGGCGGCTTGAGCGTGGCGCTGACGTTGCCGGCGGGGTAGGTCCCGGTCACGGCGAGAAGCTTCGGGTCCGCAAAGCACGCAAAGGACGCACAAAAACTCAAATCATCTGGCGGGATAAATCCCCTTGGCGTTCTTGGCGTGCTTTGCGGGCCGGTCAGCTTGCCCTTTGTCATGGCTCGATGGCTCGCCCCCAGACGATGGACGACGGCAGCGCACGACTCACGATTTTCGCTGCGGCCGCTGCCAGCCCGGCAGCGACATCTGCCGCGCGCGCGCGACGGTGAGTTGGCCTTCCGGTGCCGCCTTGCTGATCACCGATCCGGCTCCGATGGTGGCGCCCGCACCGACCGTCACCGGCGCAACCAGCGAAGTATTGGAACCGATGAAGGCGTCGTCGCCGATATCGGTGCGCGACTTGTTCACGCCATCGTAGTTGCAGGTGATGGTGCCGGCGCCCACGTTGACGCGCTGGCCGATCTGCGCGTCGCCGAGATAACTCAGGTGGTTGGCCTTGCTGCCATGGCCGAGGTGGGCCTTCTTGGTTTCGACGAAATTGCCGACGTGCACGCGATCGCCCAGCTCGGTGCCGGGGCGCAGCCGCGCGAACGGGCCGATCTGGCAATCGCTGCCGGAAACCACGCTATCGAGGTCGCAGTGCGCACGCACCACCGTGCCGGCTGCCAGCGAGACGTCGCGCAGACGGCAGAACGGGCCGATGCGCACGCCTTCGCCCAGCACCACATGGCCTTCCAGGATCACATCGACATCGATCTCGACATCGCGCGCCACCGACACTTCGCCGCGCACGTCCACGCGCGCCGGGTCGGCGAGGCGGGCGCCGGCGAGGCAGAGCTCGCGGGCCATGCGCCATTGATAGGTGCGTTCGAGCTGCGCCAGTTCCCAGGCATCGTTGGCGCCGGCGCAGTCGCGGGCATCCGCAAGCGGCACCAGCAGCGCCGGGTCGCCCTCCCGGGTGGCGAGGGCGAAGATGTCGGTGAGGTAGTACTCGCCCTGCGAGTTGTCGTTGCGCACCGCCGCCAGCCATGCGCGCAGGCGGCGCGCGTCCACCGCTATCAGGCCGGTGTTGATGCGCCGTACCGCGCGCTCGTCCGCGCTGGCGTCGCGCTGTTCGATCACCGCGCGCACCCGGCCGTTGCCGTCGAGCAGCACGCGGCCGTAACCGGTGGGGTCGTCCAGTTCGGCCACCAGCACCGCCAGCGGCGCCGGCGCCTTGGTCAGCTCCTGCAGGGTAGGCACGGTAACCAGCGGCACGTCGCCATACAGCACCAGCACGCGCGCGTCGTCCGGGATCATCGGCAGCGCCTGCGTCACCGCGTGGCCGGTGCCGAGCCGCTGCGCCTGTTCGACCCAGTCGAGGTCGGTGCTTTCGGAGAAGTGCGCGCGCACCTGTTCGCCGCCGTGACCATACACCACGTGAATCGCGTCCGGCATCAGCGCGCGCGCGGCATCGAGCACATGCCGCAACATCGGCCGGCCGGCGACGGTGTGCAACACCTTCGGTAGCGCCGAGCGCATCCGTTTGCCCTCGCCGGCGGCGAGGATCACCACATGTAAACTGGCGTCCATGATCGTTCCCGTCAACCCGTGCGCCATTCTATGCTGGCGCCCCCTGCGCTGTAGAACGGCAACGCCGCCGCGTTCCGGACGCGGTGCGCGCCGATGAGTCCGCTGCTGCGTCAAGGCGCCAGCTATATCGTCGTCGGTTTGCTGCAACTGGCGCTGGATTCGGCGATCTTCATCGCGCTCAGCGCGGTGGGCGTGCCGGCGCTCGTCGCCAATCCCGCTGCCCGCGCCAGCGCCGCCGGCGTGGGCTTCTGGCTCAACGGGCGCTTCACCTTTGCGCGGGAGGGGCAGGCGCGTCTGGGCGGTGCGCGCCTGCGCCGCTTCGTCGTCGCGTGGCTGGCTCTGACCGCGGTCAGCACCGGTGCGGTCGCAATCGTGGAACGCATGTCGGGTTTGCACGGTGCATGGCTGGCGAAGCCGTTGATCGAGGCGGTGCTGGCGCTGGTCAGCTTCGTGGTGTTGCGGCATTGGGTGTATCGGGATTAGGGACAATACGGTTCGTTTAGGCGCCAGACCATCAGGTCGTCACCCCAGCGACTGCGTGCGCTTGGAGCGCGCGCGAACAGCGAAGCTGGCCCGAAGGGCGAGCGCCATGGATGGCGCGAGTAGCGCTGGGGTCCATTTTGACTTTACCCAGCAAATCAACAGCAAACTGGATTCCCGCTTTACTCGCACTGCGCGCTCGCGCTTCGGGCCGCCTTCGGCGTTCGGGCGCTACGCGCCTCGTCGCTGGAATGACGACATTGAAGTCTGCAGCGACTAACGGAACAGTATTGG
>JANRIF010000297.1:0-6987 GCA_033765245.1 Lysobacteraceae bacterium | reverse complement strand
GGGGAACGCGCGCTGCCGGCGCTGATGGCGGTCAGCGGCATTGAGGGCGTGGTCGAGGGTCACGATTATCGCGACGTGCCGGTGCTGGCAGCGGTGCGGGCGATTCCGGGTACGCCCTGGTTCATGGTGGCCAAGGTCGATCGGAGCGAGATCTACGCCGCGCTGCGCGAACGTGCCTGGACGTTGTCGCTGCTGGTGGCGGCGCTGGCGTTGGTGGTGATGCTGGGCATCGTGGCGCTGTGGCGGCAGCGTAGCCTGCGGGTGCTGGAGCGCGAACTGGCGTTGCAGCAAGCCAATACGCTGGGCGAGCTGCGTTACCGGCGGCTGGTGGAGAACATCAGCGATGCGTTGATGATCGACGACCTCGCTGGGCGGGTGGTGTACGTCAACGACCGCTTTCTGGCGATGTTCGGCTTCGAGCGCGAGGATATCCCTGGCTTGGTGTTCGACCAGTTCTGTACGCCCGCGTTTCGCGAGCAGGTACGTACGCGCCACCAGCGCCGTATCGCCGGCGAGGAGGTCGAGACCGAGTTCGAGTATCTGGCGCTACGCAAGGACGGTAGCGAGTTCTGGGTGGGCGTGCGGGTGTCCAAGGTGGTGGAGGATGGCCGGTTGCTCGGTACCCAGTCCACCATCCAGGACATCACCGAGCGCAAGCGCGCCGAACAGGTGCAGGCCGCGCTGTTGCAGATATCGGAAGCGGCGCACGCGGCCAGCGACATGGCGGACCTGTACCGCCGTATCCACCAGATCATTTCCGGCCTGCTGCCGGCCGAAAACATCTACGTGGCTCTGTACGACGACGCCAGGGACGAGGTGAGCTTCCCGTATTTCGTCGATGCGCACGACCCGCCGCCGCCGCCGCAGAAGCTGGGCGACATCAGCCTGACCGCGGTCGTGCTGCGCTCGGGCCGGGCGCTGCTGTTGACGCCGGAGGCCAACGAGGACCGGCGCCGGCGCGGCGAACCGGTGGTGGGGACGTCGCCGGTCGAATGGCTGGGGGTGCCGCTGGTGTGCAAGGGACGCACGATCGGCGTGCTTGCGGTACAAAGCTACGATGCCACGGTGCATTACGCCGAGCGCGACAAGACGCTGCTGCAGTTCGTCGGTGCGCAGGTGGCCACCGCGATCGAGCGCAAGCGCGCCGAGGCCGAGGTGCGCGAAAGCGAAGGGAAATTCCGCGCGCTGTTCGACCAAAGCCCCAACCTGATTGGACTGCTGACCCTTCCCGAAGGCCGCATCGTCGAGGTCAACCGGGCCGCGCTGGCGGCTTTCGGTGGGCGCTACGAGGACGTGATCGGCCGCACTTCCGCCGAGATCGGCATGTGGGCATACGAGCACGAGCGCGACCAGTATCTCGAACTGCTCACCCGTCACGGCACGGTGCACGATTTCGAAGCGACGCTGCGGCGCCGCAACGGCGACACGTTTCCGGTCTTGTACAACGGCGCGCTGGTGACCATTGGCGGCGAGCGTTACAGCCTCAACGTGATGCAGGACATCAGCGAGCGCCGGCAGACCGAGCAGCGTCTGGGCGAGTCGCGGGCAGCGATCCGCAACCTGGAGTTGGCGCTGGACGAGCACGCCATCGTCGCCATCACCGATCCGCAGGGGCTGATCACCTACGTCAACGACAAGTTCTGCAAGGTATCGGGTTATGGTCGCGACGAGGTGCTGGGCAAGAGTCACGAACTGCTCAATTCCGGCTACCACCCGCAGGCGTTCTTCGACCGGATGTGGGACACCATCGCCAGCGGCAAGGTGTGGAAGGGCGAGATCCGCAACCGCGCCAAGGATGGGACTTTGTATTGGGCGGACTCCACCATCGTGCCGTTCCTGGATGCCGCCGGCAAACCGTACCAGTACGTCGCCATCCGCACCGACATCACCGAGCGCAAGCGCGCCGAGGAATGGCAGCGGCATTACGCGCACACGCTGGGCCTGATCACCGCGGAGACGCCGTTGACCGCGGTGCTCGAAAGCATCGCCAGCTTCGCCGAGCAGCACAGCGACAACGCCTGTTGCGTGATTTTGCTGCGCGAAGGCCAGGGCACGCGCCCGGTGCGCGGCGCGGCGGCCAGCAGGGCAGTGACCGAGGCGCTGGCGGCGATCGCCGCCGGCGGCGCCGCCGCCGACACCGCGGCGCGGCAGTTGATCCAGTTCGGTCATGGCGACGGCCTGGTCGAGGCGCTGCGGCAGCGCGCGCAGGGCGCCGACGTCGAATCGCAGGAGTTTCGTGCCTGCACGGCCGAGCCGATCATCGCTGCCGATCGCCAGGTGCTGGGAACGCTGGCGCTATACCAGGCGGCGCGGACCTCGCCGCGCCCGGAGCACATGGCGCTGCTGCGGCAGTCGGCGGCGCTGGCGGCGTTGGCGGTCGAGCGCGCGCGCCACCAGTCCGATCAGCGCCTGGCCAAAGTGGTGTTCGAGCAGAGCGTCGAGGGCATCGTGGTGAGCGATCATGCCGATCGCATCGTGATGGTCAACCCGGCGTTCGAGGAGTTGACCGGGTACACCGCGGCCGGGGTCATCGGCAAGACGCCGCAGTTGCTGCATTCGGATCGCCACGACGCCTCGTTCTACGAACGCATCGGCGAGGCGCTGGCGCGCGACGACTGGTGGCAGGGCGAGTTCTGGTGCCGGCGCAAATCCGGCGACAGCCTGCCGATGCTGCTATCGGTGGTGGCGGTGCGCGATGCCGTGGGCGCGATCACCCATCGCATCCGGGTAATGGCCGACATCAGCGAGCAGAAGTTCCAGGCCGCGCGCATCGAGCAGTTGGCGTTCTACGACAGCCTCACCGGCCTGCCCAACCGCGCGCTGTTTCTCGACCGCCTGGAGCAGACCCTGGAAGCGGCCCGGCGCCACGGCCAGCATGGCGCGCTGCTGTTCCTCGACCTCGATCGATTCAAGGAGATCAACGACAGCCAGGGCCATGCGGTGGGCGACGAGGCGTTGGTGGAAGTGGCGCGCCGCTTCGTGGCGGTGTCGCGCAAGGAAGAGACCTTGGCCCGTCTGGGCGGCGACGAGTTCGTGCTGATCGCCGAGGGCGCCCGCCAGGCTCCCGCGGCGTTGATCGCCGAGCGCATGCTGCGGGTGTTGGCGGAGCCGCTGCCGATCGCAGGCACCACGCTGGCGCTGGCCGCCAGCATCGGCATCGCCTTGTACCCCGAGGATGGCGACAGCGTGGAGGACCTGATCAAACACGCCGACATCGCGATGTATCGCGCCAAGGGGGAAGGCGGCGGCTTCCGTTTCTACCAGCCGGTGATGGGCGAGTCGCTGCGCAAGCGGCTGAGTCTGGCGCGCCGGCTCGAACACGCGCTGGACGACGGCAGCCTGCAATTGCACTACCAACCCAAGGTCAGCCTGTCCACGCACCGCCCGAGCGGCGCCGAAGCGCTGCTGCGCTGGCACGATCCGGAACTGGGCTGGGTCAGCCCGTCCGAATTCATTCCGCTGGCGGAGGAACGCGGCATGATCGGCGTACTCGGCGAATGGGTGTTCGGCGAGGCATGTCGGCAGTTGGCGGCATGGCAGGTCGAAGGCCATGGCATGGTGGGGCGCCTGGCGATCAACCTGTCGGCGTTGCAGTTGCAGTCTCCGAGCATCGTCGATGCGCTGGTGTCGCAGGTTGCCAATGCCGGCCTCGATACCCACGCCTTCGAATTGGAGCTCACCGAGAGCAGCATGATGGCCGATCCGGAAGGTGCCATCGTCACCATGGACGCGCTGCATCGCGCCGGCTTCTCGCTGGCGGTGGACGATTTCGGCACCGGCTATTCCTCGCTGGTGTACCTCAAGCGCTTCGCCGCCGACAACATCAAGATCGACATATCGTTCGTGCGCGACATGCTGAGCGACCGCAACGATGCCGCCATCGTGTCCACCATCATTGCAATGGCGCGCAATCTGGGCCTGCGCACCACAGCCGAGGGCGTGGAAACCGCGCAACAGGCACAGGCGCTGCTGGAACTGGGCTGCGACTTCGCCCAGGGCTACTACTTCGGCCATCCGGAGCCGGCCGACACTTTTGCGCGGCGATGGTTGCGCGCGACGGTTTCCGAACCCACCGGGGGCGACTCATGAGCGCGATATTGCGTGCGCTGTTGCTGATGGCGATGTGCGCCTCCGCCCAGGCCTCGCACGTGCTGCATCATGTCCGCATCCACACCCTCGACCCGGCGCGGCCGGTGGCGACTGCGATGGCGTGGGACGATCAGGGGCAATTGCTGGCGCTGGGTGACGAAGCCGAGCTGGCGACACGATTTCCCGATGCTGAGCGCATCGACGCCGGCGGTGCGGTCGCGGTGCCGGGCTTGATCGATGCGCACGCGCACCTGATGGGACTGGCGTTGGCGCTGACGCGCGCCGATCTGGTCGGGGCTGGCAGCAAGGACGAGGTGCTGGCTCGCCTGCGCCGTTTCGCCGCCGATCTGCCGCCCGGCGAATGGCTGCTGGGGCGCGGCTGGGACCAGAACCGTTGGCCCGGCGCGCAATTCCCGCGAGCGGCCGATCTCGATGCCGCGTTCCCGGATCGCCCGGTGTGGCTGGAGCGCGTCGATGGTCACGCCGGCTGGGCCAACAGCGCCGCCATGCGCGCGCTCGGTCGCGACCTGTCGGGCAACTGGCAGCCAGACGGCGGCCGCATCCTGCGTGCCGGTGACGCCGCGACCGGCATTTTCATCGATGCCGCCACGGCCCTGATCGATGCGGTAGTGCCGCCGCCCAGCGAGGCCGCCCGCACCCGCGCCCTGCGAGCGGCGCTGGCGCTGGCGGCGCGCAACGGCCTCACTGGGGTGCACGACATGGGCGTGTCGTTGGCCGACCTCGCGCTGTATCGGCGCTTTGCCGATGCCGGCGAACTGAGTCTGCGCGTCACCGCCTATGCCGACGGCGACAATGCCGCGTTGCAGGCGCTGTGCGCGATGGGGCCGTACCGGCACGGTTCGGGGCGCCTGCGCATGAGCGGGGTGAAGCTCTACGCCGACGGCGCGCTGGGCAGCCGCGGCGCGGCGCTGCTGGACGACTACAGCGACGAACCCGGTCATCGCGGATTGCTGGTCACCGAGCCGGCAGCGCTGGCTGCCGCCATGGCCAAAGCGCGCGATTGCGGCCTGCAGGTAGCCACCCACGCGATCGGCGATCGCGGCAACCGCATCGTGCTCGACGCCTACCGGCGCGTGCTCGGCGCCCTCACAACGGAGTGTGAGAAATGCCGGCCTGGCGATCACCGTTGGCGCGTCGAACACGCGCAGGTGGTGGCGCTCGACGACATCGCGCGCTTCAAGGCGCTCGGCGCGATCGCTTCCATGCAGCCCACCCACGCCACCTCCGACATGCCCTGGGCCGAGCAACGGGTCGGCACTGCGCGGCTGGCAGGCGCCTATGCCTGGCGGCGTTTTCTCGACGCCGGGGTGCGAGTGCCGCTGGGCTCGGATTTTCCGGTGGAACAGGTCGATCCCCGACTTGGCCTGTATGCCGCGGTCACCCGCCAGGATCTGTCCGGCCAACCGCCCGGCGGCTGGTTACCCGATCAGCGCCTGAACGTCGACGAAGCCTTGCGCGGCTTCACCGCCGAAGCCGCCTGGGCCGGTTTCGCCGAGCACGAAGTCGGCACCCTCAGCCCCGGCCGGCGCGCCGATTTCATCCTGCTCGACGCCGACCCGCTGACCATCCCGCCGCGCGCCCTGGCCGATCTCAAGGTGCTCTCGACCTGGGTCGATGGGCGGGTGGTGTATCGGGGGCAGTGAGGGGGCTCGGCGAAGCCGGGACTCGGGACTCGGGACTCGGGACTCGGGACTCGGGACTCGGGACTCGGGACGACAAGCTTGCGAACTTTCGCTTTGAGCTGTTGCCGTGGCTTTTCCGAGTCCCCAGTCCCGAGTCCCCAGTCCCGGCTTCATGGAGTCCCCAGTCCCGGCTTCATAGCGCCACGAGTCCCGAGTCGCGCCGCCAGCGGTGTACGCTACCCCCAATGCGGGCTAGACTGCGCGTCGCCGAGTCCTGCTGACGATACCCATGAGCCATTTCCAGGGCGAACTGCGCGTCGCCGCCGATGCGCGCTTCGCGATCATCGCCAGTCGCTGGAACCCGCGCGTCGTCGATGCGCTGGTGGAGGGCGCGCGGGTGGCGCTCACCATCCATGGCGTCAACCCTTCGCAGGTGGACGTGGTGCGGGTGCCGGGCGCCTGGGAGATTCCGCTGGCCTGCGCCGACCTGGCGCGCAGCAAGCGCTATGCGGCGCTGCTGGCGCTGGGCTGCGTGGTGCGTGGCGACACCCGCCATTTCGAACACGTGTCCGATCTGTGCGCGCAGGGCCTGATGCAGGTCTCGCTGCAGCATCACCTGCCGATTGCCAACGGCGTGCTGGCGGTCGAGCGTCATGCCGACGCCGAGGCGCGCGCCGGCGGCGTGCACGGCAACAAGGGCGAGGAAGTGGCGATCGCCGCGATCGAGATGGCCGATCTGCAGCGCCGCATGGTCGGCGCATGACGTCGTATTTGGATATGCCCAGGAGCGCATTGATGAAACATTCCCGTCCCGACGGCATCGATCCGGCCGCGCGTTCGCGCGCCCGCCGTCGTGCGCTGCAGGCCATCTACGCCTGGCAACTGGCCGGCGCCTCCGTCGGCTCGCTGCTCGAACAGTTTCGCAGCGAGCAGGACATGGAAGTGGCCGACCTCGAGTATTTCGAGGAACTGGTCGTTGGCGTGGTGCGCGAGTGCGCATCGCTCGACGCCGCGCTGCAGGCGTTCCTGGACCGCGAAGTGGCGCAGGTCGACCCGATCGAGCGCGCGGTGCTGCGCATCGCCGCCTACGAACTGGTGCATCGCCTCGACGTGCCGTATCGCGTGGTGATCAACGAAGCGATCGAGACCACCAAACGTTTCGGCGCCGACCACGGCCACAGCTACATCAACGGCGTACTCGACAAAGCCGCCGCCGCCTGGCGCAGCGCCGAAGTGCAGGCGTCGCGGGGGCGGT
>JANRIF010000294.1:0-7461 GCA_033765245.1 Lysobacteraceae bacterium | reverse complement strand
CACCGCCTGGCGCCGGCGCTTGCCGCGGCCATGGTGGGTTACGGTATCGTGTTGAGCCTGCTCAGCCTGCCGTTGTGGGCGTGGCTGGCCCGTCATTTCCTGTAACGAGATCGAACATGAACGCACACACATTTCTTGGCGGCGCGCTGGCGGCAATGCTTGGCGTGGCGCTGTCGCCCACTGCCAACGCCGCCACCGAGGCCGACTACACGCAATTGCTGCAGGAGGCCGGACGCCAGGCCGAAGACGGCCGCGAGGCGTTGGCGGTGCTGACCATCCTGGCCTCGCGCGAAGGCAGCGCCAGTGCGGTGGACGCGCTGCGCGAGCTGGTGTTGGCGGCCACTGCGAAGGATGCGGTGCTCACCCGCCATGCGCTCGCCAACGACAACGCCCTGACGCACGACAGCGAACGCGCGCAGCAGATGCTCGCCAGCCTGGAGACGCTCGACCCCGGTAACGCCAACAACGGCATCGCCGCGTTGTCGCTGGCCCCGGCGGACGTCGCCGACGCCGCGGTCGGCACCCGCCTCGAAGCGATCGCCGCCGCACCACGCTACGTTTCCGACTTCGCCGCCATGGTGCAGGCCGGGCACCGCGCACTGTCGCGCGTCACCTGGCCGGCCGAACTGATCGCGCAGGCGCAGCGCGATTCCGGCACCGCCCCTGCGATGGTGGTGGCGGTATCGATCGCGGCAGCGGTAGCGGCGCCGGACTTCGACCGGCTGGTCAAGGCCTGCGATCACACGCAATTTCCGGACCGCGCCGCAACCTGTCGCCGCATCGGACAGCGCCTGCTCGACGATGCCAGCACCATGGTCGATCAGGTGGTGGGCGCCACTGTGCTCGGCGCCGCCGCCAACGACGACGCCAGCAAGGCCGCCGCTATCGCCGCGCAACGGCGTGTGCAATGGCAGAGCGAGCAGGCCAATCGTCTGATCGCTTCTGCCCCCGGCGCCGACGCCACGCCCGATCGCGTGCGCTATAGCGCCGACGTGCTCGACAAGGGCGAACTACCGGCGGTGCATGCGCTGTTTGCCCGCAACAAGGTGGCGCTCGACCCACCGGCCGATTGGCAACCGCAACCACCGCCGGCGCCAGCACCCGCCACACAGCAGTGACCTGAGCGGCGATATCGCCCGGCGGCGCACGCCGGTCGAGCAACGCATTGCCGCCACTCCGTCGGTCGCTACGCGACAACGCTCGCTACGCGCGCTACGACGCACATGGATGTGCGAGTGCCGCGAGCGCATGGATGCGCAAGAGCGGCCGACGCACGTGGATGTGCAAGTGCCGCGAGCGCATGGATGCGCAAGAGCGGCCGACGCACATGGATGTACAAGTGCCGCGAGCGCATGGATGCGCAAGAGCGGCCGACGCACATGGATGTACAAGTGCCGCGGGCGCATGGATGCGCAAGAGCGGCCGCCTTCGCTTCGCTCGGTCGCGCGCAAGCGCGCTCCCAACAACAGCGTACGACCGACGCGCGGCGTCGGCCTTGCCTCAATCCGCCGGCACCGTGCGCTCGCGTGCCCAGTCGCGCAGCGCCTGTACCTTTTCCGCCATCAGCACCGACAGCGGCCGGGTGTTGCCCAGTTCGGCCAGTAGCTGCGCTTCGCTCAGCGGCGCGCTACCGGCGTGCGCGGCGTACATCGCGGCTACCACCGCCTGCTCGATCTCGGCGCCGGAAAAGCCGTCGGAGGCGTCGGCGAGGGTGATCAGCGAAAACGCGCCCCAGTCGATCCGACGACGGTCGAGATGGATGCGGAAGATCTCGGCGCGGGCGGTCATGTCGGGCAGATCGACGAAGAAGATTTCGTCGAAGCGGCCCTTGCGCAGCAATTCCGGCGGCAGTTCGTGCACCTGATTCGCGGTGGCCACGATGAACACCTTGCTGCGCCGCTCTGCCATCCAGGTCAGCAGGTAGCCGAGCACACGGCGCGAGACGCCGCCGTCGCTGTCGCTGCCCGAATGCGCCAGGCCCTTCTCGATCTCGTCCATCCACAACACGCACGGTTCGAGCTGCTCGGCCGATTGCAGCGCTTCGCGCAGGTTCTTCTCGGTTTCGCCGTGGTACTTGTTGTACAGCGTGCCGAAATCCAGCCGCACCAGCGGCACCCCAAGGCCGCCCGCCACCGCCTTGGCGGCGAGGCTCTTGCCACAGCCCTGCACGCCCAGCAGCAGCATGCCCTTGGGCGGGTCGAGCGCGATGCCGCCGGGCTGGTCGGCGCCGGCTGGCGCGAACACCGCGCGGCGCTGGTTCACCCACGTTTTCAGCCGCGCCAGCCCGGCCACGTCGGCGAAGCGCGCAGTGTCGTATTCAAAGTGCAGGTGGCCGCTGCGATTGAGCAGCTCGAACTTGAGCTTGTTGAGTTCCGGCAGGTCGTCGTGGCCGATCGCGCCGTCGCGAAAGATCAGGTGGCGGGCGATGCGACGCGCCTCGGTCAGGTTCAGGCCGCGCAGGTTGCGCACCAGCGCGCGCAGCGCATCGGCGTCCACCTGCACCCGTTTGCCGGCGTTTTCACGCGCGTATATCTGCGCCTCGTCGCGCACCAGCTTGAGCAGCGCGTTCTGGTCCGGCAGGTGCAGCGAGAAGCTGACCGCGTGGCTCTGCAACGCCTCGGGCAGTTCGATCCGTGCACCCACCAGCACCAGCGTGTGCTCCTGGCAATCGCGCCGCTGCACGACCTCGCGCAGCAGGCGCTCGGTGGCGGCATAGCGCAGGTAGGGATGGAAATCGAGCAGCAGATAGATGCCGCGCTGCTCCGCCTGCTGGATCGCACGAAGGGTGTTGCCGGCATCCGGGGCATGCGGCGTGGCTTCCTCGACGTCGAGATCGACCCGGCGCAGGCCCTCGGTGATCGACCAGCGGAACAAGGCGCGCCAGACGTGCATCAGCACGTGTCGGAACAGATCGACAACGCGGCCCTCGTCTGGCGTCTCGATCACGATCAAGGGCGTATTCGACCGCACCAACGCGGCCAGGTCCTGCAATTCGCTCATGGGGCATGCCGGTAATTCGTTGGTCGCAAGATAGCAGGCCGCACGCGCGTTGCGCCGGGGTTGGCGTAGACTGGCGCGCCTCCGGTTACGACGAGCGCCCGCCGTGCACGATCTCACCCATGGCTCCACCTTGGGGCACCTGCTGCGGATGGCCGTGCCGATGGCGATCGGCATGGTGTTCCAGACTCTGTACGTGCTGGTGGACCTGTACTTCGTGGCGCAACTGGGCGACACCGCCATCGCCGGGGTCAGCGCCGCCGGCAATGTGCAGTTTCTGGTGATGGCGCTGACCCAGGTGCTTGGCGTCGGCACCATGGCCCTGATCGCGCAAGCAGCCGGGCGCAAGGATCGCGACGACGCCAACGCGGTGTTCAATCAAAGCCTGACGCTGGCCGGCGCCTGCGCGCTGCTGACGCTGCTGGGTGGCTACGCTCTGGCCGCCGCCTACATGCGCCGGCTCGGTGCCGACGCGGCGACCGTGCAGGCGGGCACCATCTACTTGTTTGCATTCTTTCCGGGGCTGGCGCTGCAATTTGCGCTGGTGACGATGGGTTCGGCGCTGCGCGGCACCGGGGTGGCGCAACCAACCATGGTGGTGCAACTGCTCACGGTGATCCTCAACGCGGTGCTGGCGCCGATCCTGATCGCCGGCTGGCTCACTGGCCGACCGCTGGGCGTGGTCGGCGCCGGGCTCGCCAGTTCGATTTCCATCGCGGCCGGGGTGGCGATGATGACCTGGTATTTCGCGCGCCTGGAGAGCTACGTGGCGGTCGACCGCCGGCAGTTGCGGCCGCGCTGGGCGATCTGGCGCCGCATCCTGCGGATCGGGCTGCCACCCGGCGGCGAGTTCGCATTGATGTTCGTCTACATGGGCGTGATCTATGCGGTGATCGGCAGCTTCGGCGCCGCTGCGCAGGCCGGCTTCGGGGTGGGGTCGCGGGTGATGCAGGCGATCTTCCTGCCGGCGATCGCGCTGGCGTTCGCATGCGCTCCGATCGCGGCGCAGAACGTCGGTGCCGGCCAGCCCGCGCGGGTGCGCGAAGTGTTCCGCACCGCGGCGTTCACCGGCAGCGCGATCATGCTGGGCCTCACGTTGTTCTGCCAATGGCGGCCGGCGTGGTTCATCGGCGGCTTCACCGATGAGCCCGAGGTGATTGCGGTGGGCGCCCAATTCCTGCGCATCATCTCGTGGAACTTCGTCGCCTCCGGCCTGGTGTTCATCTGCTCGGGCATGTTCCAGGCGCTGGGCAATACGATGCCGGCGCTGCTGAGCAGCGCCTCGCGATTTTTCACCTTCGTGTTGCCGGTGCTATGGCTGGCCGCGCAACCGGGCTTCAGCCTGCGTCAGGTGTGGCTGGCGTCGGTGGCCTCGGTGACGTTGCAGGCGCTGCTGAGTCTGGCGCTGCTGGCGCGCGAATGGCGGCGGCGACTGCCGACGGGCGCGCCGTCGCCGGCGTGAGGCTCATGCGTCGAGATCGGGGATCAGCAGGCTTTCCAGCCGCGCGATGGCGTCCTTGATCTGCAGCTTGCGCTTCTTCAGCCGCTTGATCGAAAGCTCATCGGCGGTGGGGTCGCTGGCCAGACGCAGGGTGGCGGCATCGAGATCGCGATGTTCGGTGCGCAGCTCGGTGAGCTTGCGCGCGATCTTGGCCGGGTCGATCGGTTGAATCATGGTTGCCCTCCGGCACCGTTGCCTCCGCATTGCGTCATCAGCTTACACGCCCAGCAGCCTGTCGACGGGGTCGTGCCGCAACACAGACGATACAATGAGGCGCCATGAACATGCACCTCGCTACCACCGCCGATGCGACCGGCGCCGCGGCATCGGCGGCCGGCCGCGAACATGCCAGGCGCGCCAGGCGCCTGCGCCGGCAGGCCGGCCAGGCAATCGCCGACTTCGGCATGATCGAAGATGGCGACAAGGTGATGGTGTGCCTGTCCGGCGGCAAGGACAGCCATGCGATGCTCGACATCCTGCTGCAACTGCAGGCCAGGGCCCCGGTGCGGTTCGAAGTGGTGGCGGTGAACCTCGACCAGAAGCAGCCCGGCTTTCCGGCACAGGTGCTGCCCGATTATCTGCGCGGGCTGGGGGTGCCGTTCCACGTGATCGAGCAGGACACCTACTCAGTGGTCAAGCGGGTGGTGCCGGAGGGACACACGCTGTGCTCGTTGTGCTCGCGACTGCGGCGCGGCGCGTTGTACCACCATGCCAGCGCCCACGGGTTCACCAAGATCGCGCTTGGCCATCACCTCGACGACGTCGTCGCCACTTTCTTCATGAATCTGTTCCACCACGCCAAGCTGGCAGCGATGCCGCCCAAACGGCGCAGCGACGACGGCCGGCACATCGTGATCCGCCCGCTGGCGTACTGCCGCGAAGCCGACCTCGCGGCGTACGCGCAACAGCGACGCTACCCGATCATCCCGTGCAGCCTGTGCGGCTCGCAGGAGAACCTGCAGCGCCAGGCCGTCGGCTGCATGCTGGCCGAGTGGGACCGTCAGTTTCCCGGACGGGTGGAACAGATCGCGCGGGCGCTGACGGACGTGCGGCCGTCGCAACTGGCCGATCGCACCTTGTTCGACTTCGCCGGCCTCGGCCGCCTTCGCGATGCCACGGCCGCACCGCCTCCGCACTGACGACACCCACCTCCCCACTCCGCCCTCCCCGGTGCTGCGCATCTTGCGTGGCGCCCTCATTGGATAGCCCATGTTCTTTCGAAATCTGACCCTGTTCCGCTTCCCCTCCTCGATCAACAAATCGCTCGACGCGCTCGACGCGCGCCTGGCCGAATGCCCGCTCAAGCCGGTTGGACCGCTGGAGTTGAACTCGCACGGCTTCGTGTCGCCGCTGGGCCGCGGCGCCGAGGCATTGAGCCATCGTGTCGGCGAGTGCATCTGGATCACCCTGGGCGGCGAGGAAAAAATCCTGCCCGCCGCAGTAGTGAACGAAGCCACCGCCGCCAAGGCCGCCGAACTCGAACAACGCGAAGGCCGCAAACTCGGCGGCCGCGCACGCCAGCGCCTGCGCGACGACGTACTGCACGAACTGCTGCCGCGCGCGTTCGTGCGGCCGGTGCGAGCCAACGCCTATCTCGATCGCGAACACGGCTTCATCGCGGTGGACAGCTCCAGCCGCAAATCCGCCGAGAACCTGGTATCCGAATTGCGCCGCGCACTGGGCTCGTTTCCGGCGCTGCCGCTCAATGCCGAAGTCAGCGCGCGCGCCCTGCTGACCGGCTGGATCGCAGGCGAGAAATTGCCGCAAGGTCTCGAACTGGGCGACGAATGCGAACTCAAGGACCCGGTGGAACGCGGCGCCGTGGTGCGTTGCCAGCGCCAGGAACTGGTAGGCGACGAAGTCGCCAAACACCTCGAATCCGGCAAGCAATGCACGCGCCTTGCGCTGACCCTGGACGAACACCTGAGCTTCGTGATCGGCGACGACCTGGTGGTGCGCAAACTGAAGTTTCTCGACGGCGCCGTGGACCAACTCGAAAACACCGAACGCGACTCCATCGAAGCCGAACTCGACGCCCGCTTCGCCCTGATGAGCGCCGAACTCAAGCGCCTGTTCGTACTGATGGAACGCGAGTTCAAGTTGAGCAAGGCGGAGGCGTGATTTCGGGGCCACGCGACCATGGGGATGGCATAGAACAGCTTGGGGTCCGCAAAGAGCGCAAAAGACGCAAAGGAATTGCGATGGTTGTGCAGCCCGGACGTACCGCCCCCGCAAGTGCACTGAGGCCGCGGAATGGAACGGAAAAGCCGACATGTAGCGCATGGATGCGCGGTCGAGAGCGACAAGGCGCCGTAAAGCGCGCCGAGCATCGCAGGCAGACGCTGGGGAAAGGCGCCCATTGTTTGACCGAGCGAGCCGCGCAGCGGCGCAGTGAAGGCGCAGCGAGCAAAGCGAGCGGGGTCGCGAAGCGACCGAACACATGGATGTGCGAGTTGGCGCCGGCCCGCGAGCGGCGAGAAGCGCAGGGGCGAAGCGGATCAGGCGAGGCATCGCCTCGCCCCGCTGAGCCGGCGCCCACGGATGGGCGCAGTGGGCCGGCATCGTGGAGCAGGATGCGTAACGATGACGGCGGCGTGGCAGGAGCCACGCTGGCGCGCGTCCGGCGCGGGCATTTTTGCTCGTTTGCGCCACAGCCATGAAGTGAGCCGCCGGCCGCAGGCGGGTGGAAGCTCTTGATGTGCTTCGACGTACCGACATGCTATCGGGGTGCCGGGCTACTCGGCTGTCCAACACTCACCCGCGCAAACCGCAGGCCGGTGAAAGCTCCTTGCCGGTGATGGCTCACGGCAAGATTCCACCCCCTCCCAGCCTCCTCCTGCAAGCAAGGGGAGGGGCCAACAGCGTGCGCTTGCGGACGCGCGGTCACGTGATCGTGGTGGCGAACTGCTCCAGGACGAAATGGCAACCCACCACACCTTGCTAGAATCGCCGGCTCACCCATC
>JANRIF010000291.1:0-3146 GCA_033765245.1 Lysobacteraceae bacterium | reverse complement strand
CAGGCGTTGCTGACGGCCGCCGTCGGCGTCTATCGCCGCCACCTCCAACGGCGTCAACCCGCGCTCGCGCAACGCCGCACGCGCACCGCGCGCGGTATCGGCCTGCAACACGCCCTTCTCGGCGCGCCCAGCGGGATTCAGTGCCTGGTAGTGGAAGGCGGGCATGGCGGGGAAGTGTAGCGGCTTGCTTGGCGGGGCGGGGTTGCGGGGCTTGATGGAGCCGGGACTCACGGCTGGGGACTCGACGAAGCCGGGACTGGGGACTCGGGACTCGGGACTCGGAAAGGCCACGGCAAGAGCAAGAGCGCAGGCGGATGTTCGCAAGCGTGTCGTTCCGAGACACCAAGGCCCCCGCTTTCCCGAGTCCCCAGTCCCCAGTCCCCAGTCCCGGCTCCACTGAGTCCCGAGCCCTCAACCCCGAGCCCCTGATGCACTGCCCCTTCTGCCAGCACGAAGACACCCGCGTGATCGATTCGCGTGTGGCCGACGATGGCGCCAGCATTCGGCGGCGGCGTGAGTGCTCGGCGTGCGGGGAGCGGTTTTCGACGGTGGAAACGTCGGAGCTGAAACTGCCCAGTTTGGTCAAGAGCGACGGCCGCCGCGAGCCGTTCGACGAGCGCAAGCTGCGCACCAGTTTCGAACGCGCGTTGCACAAGCGGCCAGTGTCGGGCGAGCAGGTGGATGCCTCGGTGGCGGCGATCATTCACGACTTGCGCCGCCTCGGTGAGCGCGAGGTGCCGTCGCTGCGGGTGGGCGAGTACGTGATGCGCGAATTGAAGCGGCTCGATCAGGTGGCGTTCGTGCGCTTTGCCTCGGTGTATCGCAAGTTCGAGGACGTGCAGGCGTTTCGCGAGGAAATCGAGCGGCTGGAGCGCGATCTGCCGGGTCTGGACAACGTGCAGTTGTCGTTGCTCGAACCGGCCGACAAGAGCAAGTGACGCGCGCCACGCAGATTCGGCTGCCGGTCGATGCGGCCCCGGAACGTCCGGATTTGCGACTTTGTGCGGCCTGCCGGTCGGTGGTGACGCAGTACACTAGCGCCACATGAGCACGCCCGCGTTCACCGCCATCGACCACGCCCACATGGCGCACGCGCTGCGCTTGGCCGAGCGCGGCGCCTTCACCACCCGCCCCAATCCCATGGTGGGCTGCGTGATCGCGCGCGGCGAGCAGGTGCTGGGCCAGGGCTGGCACCAGCAGGCGGGCGGCCCGCACGCCGAAGTGTTTGCGCTGCGCGAGGCCGGCGAGGCCGCCAGCGGCGCCACGGCATACGTCACGCTCGAACCCTGCGCGCATCAAGGCCGCACGCCGCCTTGCGCGGATGCGCTGGTGGCGGCGGGGATCACGCGCGTGGTGGCGGCTACCCGCGATCCATTCGTGCACGTGGCGGGGCGCGGATTCTCCACCCTCAGTGCATCCGGCACCACAGTGGAAGTGGGCTTGCTGGAAGCGGCTGCGCGCGCGCTCAATCGCGGCTTCTTTTCGCGTGTCGAACGCGGACGGCCGTGGCTGCGGGTGAAGCTGGCAATGAGCCTCGACGGCCGCACCGCGTTGGCATCGGGCGAATCCAAGTGGATCACCTCGGCAGCGTCGCGCGATGACGTGCAGCAGTGGCGCGCACGCAGCGGCGCCATTCTCACTGGCTCGGGCACGGTGCGCGCCGACAACCCGCTGCTGAGCGTGCGCCTCACCGACGTGGCATTCGAACCGCCGCTGCGGGTGGTGCTCGACAGCGGCGGCCGGTTGCCCGCCGATGCTCGCCTGCTGCACGACGAGGCCGCGCCGACGCTGCTGGTGCACGCCGACGACATCGTGCCCGACTACGCCGACACCGTGCAGGGCTTCGCGGTGCGGCGGGTGCCGGGTGGGCTGGACCTGGCCGCAGTGCTGGCGCAACTGGCGGCGCGCGGGGTCAACGACGTGCAGGTGGAAGCCGGCCCGCGCCTGTGCGGCGCGCTGCTGCGCGAGGGATTGGTGGACGAATTGCTGCTGTACATCGCGCCGGTAGTGCTGGGCGATCAGGGCCAGCCGCTGCTGGCCGGTATCCATCCAGCCACCATGGCCGAACGCCTGGATCTCCGGCTGATCGAATCGCGCCAGGTCGGTCCCGATCTGCGCCTGTTGCTGGCGCCGGCCGGCGCGGCCTGATGTTCACCGGCCTGATTCAGGCGGTGGGGCGCCTCGCGGCGCGCGAACCGCAGGGCGGCGATCAGCGTCTGCGCATCGCCTTCGCCGATCTCGATCGCGCCGACGTAGCGCTTGGCGAAAGCATCGCCGTGTCCGGCGTCTGCCTCACCGTGGTCGCGTTCGATGCCGACACCTGGGCCGCCGACGTCTCCAACGAAACCCTTGCGCTGACCACCCTCGGCGCGTTGCCGATCGGTGCCGCCGTCAACCTCGAACGCGCCCTGCGCGCCAGCGACCGCCTCGGCGGGCATCTGGTGTCCGGCCACGTCGATGGTGTGGGCCAAGTGGCGCGGGTCTGGGACGACGGCCGCTCGCAACGCTGGCGTTTCGCTGCCGCGCCCGGCTTGCTGCGCTTCATCGCCGGCAAGGGCTCGGTCGCCATCGACGGCGTCAGCCTCACCGTCAACGCGGTCGATGACGAAGGTTTCGAAGTCAACCTCGTCCCGCACACCATCGCCCACACCGCGTTCGCCGAAACTGCGGTCGGCGCCGCCGTCAATATCGAGGTGGACGTGGTGGCGCGTTACGTGGAGCGGTTGTTGCACGGGCGCTGAGCATGCCCCACAGGGCCGCGCTTGCGCGACGGCAAACGGCGGTGAATGGCGCCGATGATTTCCCCATTGCACGATAATCGACGCGAGTCACGGAAATAGCCCGCAATTCTCACGCCGATCCTACTGCGGACGCCGTTCGGCTGCTGCCGCAGCTACGCGGGGCTGCGCCCCGATCACTCGCCGTGGCGCGCCGCCGCCTGGCTGCGCAGTTCTGCTCCGCCGGGCGTACCGGGGCATGCCTTCCTGGCATGCCCGTCCGACGCAGTGCGTCGGACCCCTCGATCCGGCTCAACGTACCGTCGAGTACGTCTTCGCCGTCTCTCAGTCCGCGCGGCACACCACAACGGCGTCTCGACGCCCTCGCTACGGATCAGCGTGAGAAATGCGGGCTAGCCCCCGATTTCA
>JANRIF010000278.1:0-2343 GCA_033765245.1 Lysobacteraceae bacterium | reverse complement strand
CACACCCCAGCGCCCGCGCTCGCCGCACTGACCGCCATCGAACCCGACGAACTCAGCCCCAAGCAGGCGCTGGAGGCGTTGTATCGGCTCAAGGGTATGCTGTGACGCGGCAAGTCGAGTGACAGTTCGGGACTGGGGACTCGGGACTCGGGACTCGGAAAAGGCGCCGTGCTTTTGTGGGAGGCCGCTTGCGGGCGACAGGTACTCGCCCGCTTGCCGCACCTATCGCGCGCAAGCGCGCTCCCCCAGGAGCGACACGGCCCATTCGCTTCTCTGTGGGACGCTCGCGGGCGACTGCGCGATGTGTCGGCGAGGCCGACCTACGCCGCTTCCGCAACGCGCGTAGCACGTTGCGCGGCGACCAACGCCTGATCCAGATCGGCCCAGATATCCTCGACGTGTTCGATACCCACCGACAGCCGTACCAAGCCAGGCGTGATGCCGCAGGCGCGCTGATCGGCCGCACTGACCACGCGATGAGTGAGACCGGCGGGATGCTGGATCAATGAATCCACCGAACCCAAACTCACCGCCGGCATGATCAGCTTGACCGCGCGCATCACTGCGCTGGCGGCGTCATGACCGCCACGCAATTCCATGCTGATCATGGTGCCGGCACCGCGCATCTGGGCGCCCAGCAGATGGGCATTGCGGACGTTGCCCAAGCCAGGATAGTGCGCGGCCGCCACCGCCGGATGATTGGCCAGACGCTGTGCCAGCGTGCCCGCGTTGGCCTGCGCACGTTCCACCCGCAGCGCCAGCGTCGGCAGGCCGCGATGCAACAGGAACGCCGCCAGCGGATGCAGCAACGCACCGGTCGCCGCGCGCACGGTGCGCAGCGCCTTGGCATCGGCCTCGGCGCAACACACCACCCCGGCGATCACGTCGCCATGGCCGCCGAGGAACTTGGTGGCGCTATGCAGCACATAACGCGCGCCCAGCGCCGCCGGATTCTGCAGCGTCGGCGTGGCGAAAGTGGAATCCACCAACACCGGCACCTCGCCAGCGGCGGCAACCACGGCGCGGATGTCCACCAGATCGAGGGTGGGATTGGCTGGCGTCTCGATCACCACCAGCGCCGTATCGGGACGGCGACGTGCGGCGATTTCTTCGGCCAGCACGAACTCGGTTTCAAGTCCCAGCAAACCGGACGCCAGCAGGTGATCTGAGGTGCCGTACAGCGGCCGCACCGCCAGCACGTGGGCACCGCGCGTGCGCACCGCCAGCAGCACCGCGGTCAGCGCCGCCATGCCCGAACCGTACGCCACACAGGCTTCCGTGCCCTCCAATATCGCCAGGGCGTCCTCGGTGCGCGCCACCGTGGGATTGTGCAGGCGCGCATAGATCGGATTCGCGGCGTGCGCGTTGCCTGCAACCAGTGCATCGAAACTGGCGGTGCCGGCATCGAGATCGGTGACGGGATAAGTCGTGGAGAGATCGATCGGCGGGGCATGCACGCCAAGCGTCACGAAGTCCTCGCGCCCGGCGTGCACGGCATGGGTCTCGAATCGCGACATGACACACTCCGGTTTTGTAGCGTTGCCATATTGTAGAACTATGTGCGCCATGTATGTTACGGTTCGAATATTATTCGGAATTGGTGGCGATTCATGCAACTCGACCGAACCGACTTCGCCCTGATCCGGCTTCTGCGAAAGAATGCTCGGATGCCGAACAAAGACCTCGCCGAGGCGGTCGGCATTGCACCGTCCACCGCGTTGGAACGGGTGCGCCGGCTGCGCAACGAACACGCGATCCTGGGCTATCACGCCGAAGTGGCGCCCGCCGCGGTCGGTATCGCGTTGCAGGCGATGGTGGCGGTGCGCCTGGCACGACATTCGCGCGCACTGGTGGAGTCCTTCCACGACCACCTGATGGCGTTGCCGGAGGTGCTGAGCTTCTATCATCTGGCCGGCGCCGACGATTTCCTGGTGCACGTGGGCGTGCGTGATTCCGACCACCTGCGCGACTTCGCCCTCAGCGCATTCACCGAACGCAAAGAGGTAGCGCACATCGAGACCCGGCTGATCTTCGAATTCCGCCGCAACCCGGAGCTGCCGATTTACGTCAAACCGGAGGAATGAGCGGCCCCACACGCTGTCCATGTGCGAAGCGCAGCGCGCGCCGGCAACGGCACCATGTACTCTCACTGCGGACAGTTTGCTGCGACAATGCCCGCACTGGCCCGTATCTCAGATGGTGGCGCGGCGTGTGCGAGCCGCGCCGGCGAGGCATGGATGCCGAGCGGACGCCCGCACCACGGATGGTTTGCTGCGATAATTCCGGTTCTGGCCCCGTAGCTCAGCTGGATAGAGCGTCCCCCTCCTAAGGGGAAGGTCGTGC
>JANRIF010000075.1:0-2611 GCA_033765245.1 Lysobacteraceae bacterium | reverse complement strand
GTCTTCGAACAGGGAAAACCGCTGGGTCATGTAGCCGATCCGGCGCTTGAGCGCCTCGGCCTGCTGCGGCACCCGCAGCCCCAACACTTCAATCGCACCGGCGCTGGGCGTGAGCAGACCGCACAGCATGCGGATGGTGGTGGACTTGCCCGATCCGTTCGGGCCGAGAAACCCGTAGACGCAACCCGCCGGCACCGACAGGTCCACCCGATCCACCGCCAGCAACGTACCGAAACGCCGGCTCAGCCCGCGTGCCTGGATGGCCAGCGCGCTCATGGCGTCGCCGGAGCCGCCCACTGCGCGCGCAGCGGTATCCCCACCGGCAGCACGGCGGCATCCGCGTCCAGCACGATTTCGGCCAGATACGACAGTCGCGCGGCATCCGCGCCGGTCAGCGCGTAGTACGGGGTAAAACTGGCCTCGCTGCGCAAGGTGCGCACGGTGCCGGTGAATGCGTGCTCGTTGCCGGCGACGGACACCTCGACCTTCTGGCCGATGCGCAGGCTGGCGCGCACCGGCTCGGGGACGTAGACGCGCGCGTAGGGCGTTTCGCCTACCAGCAGCACCGCCAACGGCGAGCCCGCCGGCGGCTGATCACCCACCTTGTACGGCAGGCTGTCGATGCGGCCGTCGCGCGGGGCGCGCACGCTCAGGCGTTCCAAGTCAGTCTGCGCCGCACGCAACTGCGCCTGTGCGGCGTCCAGCGCTGCCTGCGCCTGGGTGATGTCTTCGATACGACTGCCGTTGCGCAGCAGTTCGTGCGCGGCGATGGCGGCATCGAGGTCCGCCATGGCCGACCGCGCGCTGGCCTGGGCCTGGTCGAGCTGCGCCGCCGGCAGCAGTTGTCGCATCACCAACGCCTGCGTGCGCGCCAGCTGCTGCTCGGCATTGCGCGCCTGCGCGCGCGCCGCCCGCACGCGCGCCGCCGCCTCATCGCGGTTTTCTTCGCGCGCACCGGCCTGCAATTCGCTCAGTTGCCCGCGCAAGCGTTCTACCTCGCCTCGTGCCGCATCACGGCGCGCCTGCGCACGGCTTGGGTCGAGCTGCAACAACAGGTCGCCAGCCCGTACCGCATCGCCTTCGCGCACGGGGATGGCGAGTATCGGTTCGGACGCGACGGCCGGCAGACTGATGCGATCCCATTCCAGCGTTCCCAACGCTTGTGGCGGCGACGGCTTGCAGCCCGCCAGCAAGACGCCAAGGACCAGTGCCAGCAGGTATCGCATCTTCATCATTCGGTCTCCACGCCACGCGCGAACACGCGCCAGTGATGGTTCGCCAATGCCATGGCCGCATCGGCATCCAGGCGCAACCCCAACGTCACCGCCAGCACCGGCGCGGAAATCACCGGAAAGACGCACAGCGACAGCAACGACAGCGCGGTCAGGCGCGGATCGAGTGCGGCATCGATATGCCCGAGCTGTTGCGCCTTCGCCACGTGCTCGGCCAGCAAGCGGCTGATGTTGCCGGCGAAGCGCTGGGCGAATGCCTCGCGCAAGGCACCGCCGGCGCTGAGCACTTCGCGCACCACCAGTTGCGGACCCCATGGGTGGCTCAAGGCCAGACGCGTGTAGGTCTGCGCGAACGCCGCCAATGCCGCCAGCGGATCGTCGCCGGCCCCGGCCATCGCCGCCGCCAGTTGCTCGAAGAGCGGCTGCACGCGCAGCTCCACTACCGCCGCCAACAGCCCCTCCTTGCTGCCGAAGTAGTAGTTCGCCAACGCCGGGGTCACGTGCGCCGCGCGGGCAATGCCGCGCAAGGTGCTGGCCGCAAACCCCGCTCCCGCGAACGCCTGCAATGCGGCATCGATGAGCGCCTCGCGCAACGCCTGCTCGCCGCCTACCGGGCGCCCTGGCGCGCGCCGCGCTCCCCGTTTTGCGGGGGCTGGTCGATCACTGGCGGCAGCGCGGCGGGCGGTCATGCAACGAATATTAATTCCTCGGAAAATTAAATGCAATGTCCGCCGCGGAACGGATGACGACCGCCACCCTCACGCGCTACGCTGAACACGATGAGTACCCTTGCCCAGCACGACTTCACCCTCGAACCCGAGGACGTGGCGCGCCTTGCCAACCTCGCCGGCCCGCTCGATGAACACCTGCGCCAGATCGAACTGCGCCTGGGCGTGGAGATCGCCAATCGCGGCAACGTGTTCCGGGTGATCGGCGACGGCCCTATCGTCGAAGCCACCGAGCGCTTCCTGCGCGCCCTGTACGCCGATACCGAATCCGAACTCATCACCCCGCACCTGCTCAACGTGCGTCTGAACCAGGCCAACGTCGCGCGCCTGGCCGAAGCCGCCGCCGACGGCGCCCAGGAAGTGGTGATCCGCGTCAAACGCGGCGTGGTCAAGGGACGCGGCCCCAATCAGGCGCGCTACCTGCACGCCATCGCCACCCACGACATCAATTTCGGCATCGGCCCGGCCGGCACCGGCAAGACCTATCTCGCCGTCGCCAGCGCGGTGGAAGCGCTCAGCCAGAGCCGCGTGCAGCGCGTGGTACTGGTGCGCCCGGCAGTGGAGGCCGGTGAGAAGCTCGGCTTCCTGCCCGGCGATCTCAGCCAGAAGGTCGACCCCTACCTGCGGCCGCTGTACGACGCGCTATATGAA
>JANRIF010000272.1:0-1819 GCA_033765245.1 Lysobacteraceae bacterium | reverse complement strand
TACACCGAGACGGAAATTTTTCGCTTCAACGACGGCCCGATCGACGCGCCGCCCACCGCGGAGCGCGCTGCCGGTCCGGAGGGCCGCATCAACATGTGGCCGGTCGACGAATCGACCATCGATTACGTCGCCGGTCACCCGAAGGCTGGCTTGATCCAGGAATTCGATACTCCGTTGACCATCGCCGCGATCCTCGCGCGCGATCAGGTCGGCGATGAATCGGCCGTCACCACCGGCTGGCATGCGATCGAATTCCTGCTGTGGGGGCAGGACCTGCGCCGCGATGGCGCCGGCAACCGCAGCTATCGCGACTACCTCGGTAACGGCCCCGCCAACACGCGGCGGCGGCAATACCTGCAACTGGTCACCGACCAACTCGTCGCCGATCTCGGCGAAGTCGCGGGGCAATGGCAGGCGGATGAAGCGGGTACCTATCGCGCGCAGTTGCTCGCCACGCCAGCGGTCGAAGTGTTGGGTCGCGCCCTGCACGGCGCCACCTCCTACCTCACCATCGAACTGTTCGGCGAACGCCTGTCGGTGGCGCTCGACAGCGGCTCGCAGGAAGACGAGCACTCGTGCTTCAGCGACACCACCCACCTCGATCTGCAGCACGGCATCGCCGGCATCGCCAACCTGTTGCGCGGCGATTTTGGCGAGCGCCATCTGGGGCCGGGCATCATCGAAGTGATCGCCTTCCAGAACCCCGCGCTGGCGACGCGCGTCAACAAGGCGCTCGCCAACGCCATCGCACAGGCGGCTGCACTGAAACCGCCGATCGATCAACTGATCCGCTTGCCGCCCGAGCATCCGGATCGCATCCAGGCTGAGGCAACGGTGACAGCATTCCACGAACTCGCGCTGAGCATGAAAGCCAGCGCCGAAGCGCTGGGTATTCAGATTGTGGTGCCAGGCGTATGAGCGGGCCGACGACAATGCGACGGTTTGGCCTTGGTGGCCTGCTCGGCCTGTTGTCGAGCACATCCAGCGCGATGTCCGACGCGCCGATGCCTCCTGTGGAATCCATGGAGGGCATCACCCACCACGAGACCAATCGCCTCGCCTACTCGCTGCCGTTCGCCAATCTCGACATGGCGCAGATGCGCGCCTTCGTGTTGGGCAACCGCACCTTCAACCTGCGCTGGGCGATCGCGCCAGCGTCAGCCGAAGACGTGGACGGACTGGGGCCAACCTTCGCACAGCATTCGTGTTCCTCGTGTCACTTGCGCGATGGCCGTAGCCGCCTGCCTCAAGCCAATGGCGAAGCCATCGCCCAGGCCGTGATCAAGCTCTCGCCCAAGCGCGCACGCGACCGCGACTGGCTGTTGGCGCAGTTCGGCGGCGAACTGCAAGCGCAGGCCGTCGCGGGAGTGCCACGCGAAGCGTCGGCGCAAGTGCTCTGGGTGGGCTCGCATCGCGTCAGCGTGGGGCCGCGCCAGATCGAGCTGCAGCGCCCCACGGTGCAACTCGCGGATGCGCTCGACCCGGGCCTGCACAAGCGCGTCGATACCGACATCCTCGTTGCTCCCGCCGTGTTCGGCCTCGGCCTGATCGAAAACATCGATGCCGCCACGATCCTCGAATACGAAGACCCCGAAGACCGCGACCACGACGGCATCAGCGGCCGCGCCCATCGCGTGAACGGCGCTCAAGACCCCACACTCGGCCGCTTCGGCTGGAAGGCCACCGCGACCACGCTGCGCGAACAGATCACCACCGCCGCCTTCGCCGACATGGGCCTGACCTCGGCCGAGCATCCGGACGAGAATTGCCCCACCGCGCAACGCCGTTGTCGCGACGCGCCACGCGGCAATACCGTCGA
>JANRIF010000266.1:0-4362 GCA_033765245.1 Lysobacteraceae bacterium | reverse complement strand
CCATTGCACCGCAGCATTCGAATCGATGCGATTTCAGGCACGATCGGGGATTGACCCGGCCGCGGCGCGTGGCCGATGCTCGCCATCGTGGAGCATGCGCAAGCGGTGCGCGGTCGCGACGAGGGAGAGGAAAAACGGATGGCGGCACGACTGAAAGAAAGCGGTGATGGCGGCCGCATGGGCGCGGCACAGGTGGCGGACAACTTCGCCGACCTGCATCCGCCGCTGGGCGCGGCCAAGGCCGACGTCGAGGCCAATCGCTGCCTGTATTGCTATGACGCGCCCTGCGTGCGCGCCTGCCCCACCGGCATCGATATCCCACGCTTCATCCACCAGATACGCACCGGCAACCTCGATGGCTCGGCGCGCACCATCCTGTCGGCCAACATTCTCGGCGGCACCTGCGCGCGCGCCTGTCCTACCGAAATCCTGTGCGAGCAAGCCTGTGTGCTCAACGCCGGCGAAGATGCACCGATCGCGATCGGTGCGCTGCAACGGCATGCTGTGGATCATCGGCTGGCGAAGCGCTGTGCGCATCCGTTCACGCGCGCCACTGATTCGGGCAAGCGCATCGCGGTAGTTGGCGCCGGTCCGGCCGGACTGTCCTTCGCGCATCGTGCCGCGATGCTGGGCCATGCGGTGACGGTGTTCGACGCCAAGCCCAAGTCCGGCGGCCTCAACGAATACGGCCTGGCGGCGTACAAGATGACCGACGACTTCGCCCAGCGCGAGGTGGCCTTTGTGCTCGGCATCGGCGGTATCGATCTGCGGCACGGCTATGCGCTGGGCGAGCAACTGCAACTGGCGCCACTGCGCAGCGAATTCGACGCGGTGTTCCTCGCCATTGGCCTTGGCGGCAGCAACGCGCTGGGCGTGCCCGGCGAGAACCTGCCCGGCGTGCGCGATGCCATCGACTTCATCGAGGAACTGCGGCAGGCGCCGGACAAGTCGCAGGTGCGCATCGGCGACGACGTGGTGGTGATCGGCGGCGGCAACACCGCCATCGATGCCGCGGTGCAGGCGCGTCGACTCGGCGCGCGCCGGGTCACGCTGGCGTATCGGCGCGGCGGTGCGCAGATGGGCGCGACCGCATGGGAGCAGGAACTGGCGCGCAGCAATGGTGTGATCGTGGAATTGTGGGCGGCGCCGAAAGCCATCGCGGGCGACGGCCGCGTCGAGAGCGTCACCTTCGAACGCACGCAACTGCGCGACGGCCGCTTGGTCGGCGCCGGCGAGACTTTCACCATCAACGCCGACTGCGTGCTCAAGGCAATCGGCCAGAATCTGGTGGCGGACGAACTGTCCGCGCTGGAGCGCGCCAACGGCAAGATCCACGTCGATGCGCAGTTCCGCACCAGCCTCGACGGGGTGTATGCCGGCGGCGACTGCATCGCCAGCGGCCTCGATCTGACCGTGCAGGCGGTGGAAGACGGCAAGCGCGCCGCGCACAGCGTCGATGCCTGGCTGCGCGGCAAGGAACAGGAGTAAGGGCCATGGCCGATCTGAGTTGCACCATTGCGGGCATCCGCAGCATCAATCCGTTCTGGCTGGCCTCGGCGCCACCCACCGACAAACAGATCAACGTGGAGCGCGCCTTCGCCGCCGGCTGGGGTGGCGCGGTGTGGAAGACGCTCGGCAACGATCCACCGGTGGTCAACGTCACCAGCCGCTACGGCGTGCACCGCAGTTCGCTGCGCGGCGTGCTCGGCATCAACAACATCGAACTGATCTCCGACCGCGCGCTGTCGGTGAACCTGCGCGAGATCGAGGCGGTGCGCAAACGCTGGCCGGACCGCATCATCATCGGCTCGATGATGGCGCCAATCGACGAGCAAGCATGGAAGGAACTGGCGATCCAGATCGCCAATGCCGGCGTGCACGGCATCGAGCTCAACCTCGGCTGCCCGCACGGCATGTGCGAGCGCGGCATGGGCTCTGCCATCGGCCAGGTGCCTGAGTTCGTCGAACGCACCACGCGCTGGGTGCGCGAGGCGGTGAACATCCCGGTGTTCACCAAGCTCACTCCCAACATCACCGACATCCTGATCCCCGCCGAAGCCGCCAAGGCCGGCGGCGCGCACGCGGTGTCGTTGATCAACACGGTGAACTCCATCACCTCGGTCGATCTCGACATCATGGCGCCCACGCCCACCGTCGACGGCAAGGGCACCCACGGCGGCTACTGCGGCGCGGCAGTGAAGCCGATCGCGCTGAACATGGTCTCGCGCATCACCGGTCAGGCGAGCACCCGGGGCCTGGAGATTTCCGCCATCGGCGGCATCATGAACTGGCGCGACGCCGCCGAGTTCATCGCCCTCGGCGCCTCGGCGGTGCAGGTGTGTACGGCGGCGATGCTGTACGGCTTTCGCATCGTCGACGACATGATCGATGGCCTCTCGACCTTCATGGATCAAAAGGGCTACCACTCGATCGCCGATTTTCGCGGCAGAGCGGTGCGCAACGTGGTCGATTGGAACGCCTTGAACATGAACTTCGACCTCAAGGCGAAGATCAACGAGGCCACCTGCATCGAATGCGGCCGCTGCCACATCGCCTGCGAGGACACCTCGCATCAGGCGATCCGCTTCGATCACCTGCCCGACGGCGGCCGCCGCTTCACCGTCATCGACGACGAATGCGTGGGCTGCAACCTGTGCCAGATCGTCTGCCCCGTGCCCGAGTGCATCAGCATGAATCCGGTCGCCAACGGCCTGCCTCCCGTGAGCTGGCCCGAGCATCCCGACAACCCGTTGCGCGTCGGCGCATGCACCTGACCAGCAACGCCATGAACCCGCGTCGATGCCGATTGCCACTTGCTCATCATTCCAGCCCCCGATTTAAGCATTCGAGGGCAGGCCACAGCTGGAATCCATGCTGCGCCTGTCCACAGCGCAGCAAAATCAAAATGGATTCCGGCTTGCGCCGGAATGACGGCTAAGCCACCTCCGGCACAGACCCGCATCCTTGCCGCTTCGCACCCAACCGCTCGACCCACCAATCACCTTGCAGGAACCCACCATGTCCAAACTCCGCGCCGGCCTGATCCAGATGGCCCTCAAGGCCTCCACCGATGCCGACCCCGAGACCATCCGCCAGGCAATGATCGCCGCCCACATCCCGCTGATCGAACAGGCCGGCGAACAAGGCGTGCAGGTACTGTGCTTCCAGGAAGTGTTCACCCAGCCCTACTTCTGCCCCAGCCAGGATGCCAAGTGGTATGAGTCTGCCGAATCGATCCCGAACGGCCCCACCACAAAGCTGATGCAAACCTACGCCGCCAAGTACCGCATGGTGATCGTGGTGCCGATCTACGAGCGCGACGACGTGACCGGCGTGTACTACAACACGGCGGCGGTGATCGACGCCGACGGCAAATACCTCGGTAAATACCGCAAGACCCACATCCCGCAGGTGGCCGGCTTCTGGGAGAAGTTCTTCTTCAAGCCCGGCGCCTCGCACTGGCCGGTGTTCCAGACCCAGTACTGCAAGCTCGGCGTGTACATCTGCTACGACCGTCACTTCCCCGAAGGCTGGCGCGCCCTGGCGCTCAACGGCGCCGAATACATCGTCAACCCCTCCGCCACCGTCGCCGGCCTGTCCGAATACCTGTGGAAACTCGAACAACCCGCCTCCGCCGCCGCCAACGGCTGCTGGATCGGCGCCATCAACCGCGTCGGCACCGAAGCCCCCTGGAACATCGGCGAGTTCTACGGCCAAAGCTACTTCGTCAACCCCCGCGGCCAGATCGAAAAAATCGCCTCGCGCGACAAGGATGAGTTGATCATCCACGACCTCGACATGGAACTGGTCCGCACCGTCCGCAACACCTGGCAGTTCTTCCGCGACCGCCGCCCGGATACCTATGGGCGGTTGACGGATGGCGAGTGAGTTGGGCTATCGCGCGCCGTGACAAGCGATGGGTCCGCGAAGGACGCAAAGCAAAGCAGCTCAGACCAGGTCCAAGGTAGGCTGGGGTAAGGCAAAGCCGCACCCCAGCTCTTCCATACCCACCGACACCGGGCACTCGGCCATGACAACACCAAGACCTCGCTTGACTCAACGCAGGAGGCGGCAGACGATACGATGCAACGCTCCAGGCGCGACATGCCGAGCGCAAGGAGCATAGGGCGCGCCGCGTATGCACGTTGACGTATGAACTACGACTGGGATGCAGCCAAGGCGGCTCGCAACGCCAAAAAGCACGGCGTCACGTTCGAGGAGGCGGCGTCCGTGTTCGGCGATCCACTGGCTTATACGTTCGCCGACCCGGACCACTCCGAAGGTGAGGAGCGCCTGCTGACCTTCGGGCTGTCGCTCAATCGGCGCATCCTCGTGGTATCGCACATCGAGCACGCACAAGGC
>JANRIF010000260.1:0-6855 GCA_033765245.1 Lysobacteraceae bacterium | reverse complement strand
TCGGTCGCTTCGCGACAACGCTCGCTGCGCGAGCTACGACGCACATGGATGTGCGAGTGCCGCGAGCGCAGGATGCGCATGAGCGGCGGCCTTCGCTGCGCTCGGTCGCTACGCTCACCCCAGCCTACCCCACGACAAGTGCCGTCAAGAGCGCACCACTACACTAGACTGCCGCACAGCACCTCGCATCGACCGGCCACTGGAAAGCACGGCATGGTATTCATCCCCTACAAACTCGACGTCAGCCTGTATCGCATCCCGTTTCTCACCATCGTGGTGTGCCTGATCAGTCTGGCGATCTTCCAGTCGCAGCAACGCTCGAACACGACGTTCGCGAACCGGGCAATGGCGTATTGCCAGCAGGCGACGGAGCCCAATCTCGGCGCCATCCTGCGCAGCGTCGCCGACACTCGCGACACCGGCGCCGCCTGCATCAATACCTACATGAAGCTGCGCAAAAGCGACGATCCGGAGGCGATGATCGCTGGGATGGCGGGCGCGGCCAGCGATCAGGTGTTCTATCCCGACAGCGCGGAAAACCTCGCCTACCTGCGCGGCAAGCTGCAGCGCGGCTTCCAGGAGTTCCAGGCGCAGGTTCCCAAACCGCTGACCGAGTCGCTGCAGTACAACCCGGCGCAGTACAGCGTCGTGCGCATGATCAGCTCGGCCTTCGCGCACGGCAGTTGGAGCCATCTGCTGGGCAACCTGTTCTTCTTTTTCATCTTCGCGTCGGCGGTCGAGAGCGCGTTGGGTTCGCTGCATTTCGCCGCCGCCATCGTGGCGATGGCAGTGGTCTCCAGCCTCGCCTACAGCTACAGCGTGGTGGCTGGCGAAGCGCTGCCCAGCATCGGCCTGTCCGGTGTGGCGATGGGGATGATGGCACTGCTGACCACGCTGCTGCCGCGGGCGCGGATCTGGTGCTTCTTCTGGTTCCTGCTATGGGTGCGCCGTTTCACCATCCCGGTGATGGTGGTCTCGCTGTGGTATCTGGGCTGGAACGTCTACGACCTGAACCACAACGACGGCAGCAGCCACATCAACTACATGGCGCACGTCAGCGGCGCGCTCGCCGGGATCGCGCTCGGAGTGTTGTACCGGACGTTCAGTCCGAAACGGCTGGATGGGCTGTCGATGAATGCGGGGTAGCGGCCGTGATTGAACTCGCTGTGTTCCGCTGACCCGACATCCGATTTGCCGCGCATCGGGACTCACTCCCGGCGGCAAACCGGATGCGCGCTTCAACGTCAATCATCGTCGTCGCAACCGCCGTCGTCCTTGCAGTCGGCAGCGGCGTCGGCAACAGCGTCGCCTACGCTTTCGACATCACGACCCGCGCCTTCGACGGTATTGCAGGCGGTGATCAGGCCGAAGCAAAGCATGAGCAGTGCGGTGATCGAAAGGCGTTTCATGGCGTGCATCCTTTGGTTGATTGGCACCGTACCAAAGCCATCGGCGCGGGCTGGACAGCCCTCCGCGGCATGGCACGTGTGCGTCGCGCCGCCGCCACAGGCGGCCTGGCGAACCCGTTCGGCAAGGGCAGTGTGGGCTGGAGGAGCGCGGCCGCTCTGTGCGCCAGAACACATTGCACCCGGGGTGCGCGCCGCTCCCGCCAACGCGGGAGAGAGGCACCCGCCCGGATGCCACAAGCGCGGATTCAGGCGGCTGCAGCCAATGCCTGCGGCACGGATTCCAGTGCATTCGCCACCGCGTGCAACACGGCGGCGATGCGCACCGCGCTCTGCACGCCCTGGGTGCCGATGCCATGCTGGCGCAGCACTTTCTCGTGCGAGTCCATGCACATGCCGCAGCCGTTGATGGCCGACACCGCCAGCGCCGCCAGCTCGAAGCTGACCTTGTCGATGCCGGGATTGGCCATCGCATTCATGCGCAGGCTGGCGCGCAGGGTTTCGTATTCCTTGTTGCTCACCAGATGGGTGAAGCGATAGTAGACGTTGGTCATCGCCATCATCGCCGCGGCGGTGCGGGCGCCATCGCATTCGGTAGCGTTGAGCGTGATGGCGGCGAAGGATTCGATCGCGACACGCAGTGGTTCGTTACGGGTAGCGGTTGCCGATGCCAGCGCCACCGCGGCGATCTGACGTTCGTCCAGCCCCGGCGCGCCGGTCGGCGCGAGCACGCTGTCGAGGTTGAGCCGCAGGTCTTTGGCGTAGGGCGGGATGGCGGATTTGATTGAGTCGAGGGTCATGGTGGGTTCCTTTGGGTGGTTGGGGGTGCGGGGCTCGATGAAGCCGCGACTCGATGAAGCCGGGACTCGGGACTGGGGACTCGGGACTCGGAAAAGCAAAAGCAAGAAGCAAGAGCGCAAAGCGAGAGTTCGCAAGCTTGTCGTCCCGAGTCCCGAGTCCCGAGTCCCGAGTCCCGAGTCCCGAGTCCCGAGTCCCGAGTCCCGAGCCCCGAGTCCCGTGCGAATCACGCCACCTTCAACGTGTCCTCGCCCTGCTTCCAGTTGCACGGGCACAGTTCGTCGGTTTGCAGAGCGTCGAGTACGCGCAACACTTCCTGCGGGCTGCGGCCGACGCTGAGGTCAGTGACGTAGACGAAGCGGATGATGCCTTGCGGGTCGACGATGAAGGTGGCGCGCTGGGCTACGCCTTCGTTCGCGTCGAGAATGCCGAGCGCCGAGGTCAGTTCGCGTTTCACGTCCGCCAGCATCGGGAACGGCAGGTCGTTGAGGTCCTTGTGATGCGTGCGCCAGGCGTGGTGCACGAACTCGCTGTCGGTGGAGCCGGTCAACACCTGCGCGTCGCGATCGGCGAACTGCGCGTTCATCGCGCCGAACGCGGCGATCTCGGTCGGGCAGACGAAGGTGAAGTCCTTGGGATAAAAGAACACCACCAGCCACTTGCCGGCGTAGGTGTTGTTGTCGATTTCGATGAAGGCATTGTTGAGATCGGTGGAAACGGTGGCCTTGACCTTGAACTGCGGAAACGGTGCGCCGACGGAAAGCATGGGAATCTCCTGGTGTTGGGGGAGCGGCATCGCGGTGTTGCCGGGTACGCTTGCGATCCCGACGGCCGCCAGTCTGGGGGGCCCGCATCTATCAATCCAATGGATTGTTGCGATATCATCGATAGACTTTCGCTATCGCTGATCCGCCGATGAACCTACGCGACCTGCGCTATCTGGTGGCCCTGGCCGACCACCGCCATTTCGGCCGCGCGGCCAGCGCCAGCTTCGTCAGCCAACCCACGCTTTCCACCCAGATCAAGAAGCTGGAGGAGGAACTGGGCGTGCCCTTGTTCGAACGTGCGCCGCGCAAGGTGATGCTGACGCCGGCCGGGCGCGACATCGCGCAACGCGCGCGGCAGATACTTACCGAGGTGGAGCAACTCAAGGAATCGGCGCGGCGCCAGCTCGACCCCGAGGCCGGCACTGTGCGTCTGGGCATCTTTCCCACGCTCGGCCCGTACCTGTTGCCGCACGTGGTGCCGGCGATCCGCGCGCGCTTCCCGCGCCTGGAGTTGCTGCTGGCGGAGGAAAAGACCGAAAGCATCCTGCGCATGCTGCGCGAGGGCGCGCTCGACGCCGGGGTGCTGGCGCTACCGCTGCACGACGAACACCTGCACATCGAGCGGTTGTTCGACGAACCCTTCGTGCTGGCGGTGCCGGACGTCCACCCGCTTGCAGGGCGTCGCGAGGTGGCGATGGCCGACCTCGCTGACCAGAGTCTGTTGCTGCTCGAAGACGGCCACTGCCTGCGCGATCAGGCACTGGACGTGTGCCACCTCGCCGGCGCCGGCGAGCGCAGCGGCTTTCGCGCTACCAGCCTGGAAACGCTGCGGCAGATGGTGGCCGCCAACGTCGGCATCACGTTGCTGCCCACGCTGGCAGTGAAGCCACCGGTGGCTGCGGTAGAACACATCCGCATGTTGCCGTTCAAAGGCAAGCCGCCAACCCGCCACATCGCCATGGTGTGGCGCCGCAGTTCGGCGCTGCACAGCTTCCTGTCGCAGTTGGCGCAAACGCTGCGAGTGCTGCCAAGCGGCTTGCTCGATCCGCACGCCACCGGCGCCGTCCCGGTGCCAGCCGGCAAACCCGCGCGCGCGCGCGGCAAGGCTGCCTGACGACGGCTGCGACGATCGCACGCGATAGCCGTGCGCTATGCAAGCGATTCGTACAATCAATTTCTTCACGACCCGGTACGGCGCTATGCTCCACCCGTCTCAATGCAGTTCGGTTAACCATTACCCGCCCCAATGTCGTCATGCCTGCGCAAGCCGGAATCCATTTTGCCCGGGGTGTTGCACGCAAGAGCCACGCGGACCCCAGCTTTTGCGGGGGTGACGGGTAGGCCGGAAATTACTTGAGCGAACTGTATTGCGACCTGTCCCGGCCAAGCCGGGCGTCATTCTTTTTCGTTAACAGGAGGTCCCCATGTCACTCAAAGGTTCCAAGACAGAAAACAATCTGAAGGCTGCGTTCGCCGGCGAGTCGCAGGCCAACCGCCGCTACCTGTACTTCGCGCAGAAGGCCGACGTGGAGGGCTACAACGACGTCGCCGCAGTGTTCCGCTCCACCGCCGAGGGCGAGACCGGCCACGCCCATGGGCACCTTGAATACCTGGAAGCCTGCGGCGACCCGGCCACCGGCCTGCCATTCGGCAGCACCAGCAACAACCTCAAGACCGCCATCGCGGGCGAGACGCACGAGTACACCGACATGTACCCGGGCATGGCCAAGACCGCGCGCGACGAAGGCTTCGACGAAATCGCCGACTGGTTCGAGACCCTGGCCAAGGCCGAGCGCTCGCACGCAAATCGCTTCACCAAGGCATTGGGCGAATTGGCCGCCTGATGGATTTGGCGCGGCGGGCCTTGCGCTCGCCGCGTATCCCATTGCGCGTTGCGCGAACCCAGCCATTCGGGGCGATCGTCGCCCGACCGAGGAACTCATGAGCCACGCCCCCACGCCCCCACGCAAAGGCAGCCTCGCCGCCCCCACCCGGCACCCGCTGGATTGGCACAACCCGGCATTCTGGGATCAGCACGCGCTCGATCACGAACTGGAGCGTGTGTTCGACTTGTGCCATGGCTGCCGCCGCTGCGTCAGCCTGTGCCACGCCTTCCCCACCTTGTTCGATCTGGTCGACAACTCGGACACGATGGAAGTGGATGGCGTCGCCAAGGCCGATTACCGCAAAGTGGTGGAGCAGTGCTACCTGTGCGACCTGTGCTACCAGACCAAGTGCCCCTACATTCCGCCGCACGAGTGGAACATCGATTTTCCGCACCTGATGCTGCGCGCCAAGGCGGTGCAGTTCCGGCACGAAGGTGCCAGTGCGTCGGCGAAACTGCTGTCGAACACCCGCACCGTCGGCAAACTCGCTTCGATTCCGGTGCTGGTGCAGGCGGTGAATTGGGGCAACCGCAACGACGTGGTGCGCGGCGCACTGGAAAAGACGCTCGGCGTGCATCGTGATGCCGCAGTGCCGGCCTATCACAGCGACACCGCGGACAAGCGCGTGCGCGATGACGACAGCGGCGATGCTGCCGTGGTCGCCGGTCCCACCCGCGGCAAGGTCGCGGTGTTCGTCACCTGCTACGGCCGCTACAACCACCCGCAGATGGTGGAAGACCTGGTGGCGGTGTATCGCCACAACGGCATCGCGGTGAAACTGGTGCGCAGGAACCAGTGCTGCGGCATGCCCAAGCTGGAACTGGGCGACCTGGACTCGGTGGATCGCTACAAGCGCGAGAACCTGCCCGACCTCGCGCAACTCGTGCGCGAAGGCTGGGACATCGTGGCGCCGATTCCCTCGTGCGTGCTGATGTTCAAACAGGAGCTGCCGCTGATGTACCCCGACGACGGCGACGTGCAGGCGGTGAAACGCGCCATCTTCGACCCCTTCGAATACCTGATGCACCGCCAGGCCGCCCGCGTGTTCAACACCGACTTCAAGCACGAACTGGGCAAGATCGCCTGGCAGGCGGCATGCCACCAGCGCGTGCAGAACATCGGCCCCAAGACCCGGCAGGTGCTGGAACTGGTGCCCGGCACCGAAGTCACCGCGATCGAGCGCTGCTCCGGCCACGACGGCACCTACGGCGTCAAGCAGGCCACCTACGCGCTCGCCCGCAAGATCGCCAAACCGGTGGAACAGCGCGTCAAGCAGGCGCAAGCCGACCACTTCACCAGCGACTGCGTGATGGCCGGCAACCACATCGCCCACGGCCTCGGCGATGGCCGCAGCGCCGAGCATCCGCTGACGCTGCTGCGCAAGGCGTATGGCATTTGAGCCGCGCCCCATCGTGGAAGATCGATTGCGGTTGTGGGAGGCCGCTTGCGGGCGACCCGAAGTTCGCACCCCGGCCGCCACTGTCGCGCGCAAGCACGCTCCCACATTCAAGCCGCCAGCGTTCGCAGTGACGACGACGCTCGCGCATCGCCACCCAGCGCGACCCCAAGGAAACGTTCCATGACCGCCCTCACCCGCGCCGACCTCTACACCCTCGAAGCCTACGCCAGCGAGCGCGCCGCGTTTCGCGCCAAGGTGATCGCACACAAGAAAAACCGCCAGGTGCCGCTGGGCGAACACGTCACCTTGTTGTTCGAGGACCGCCTCACCATCCAGTACCAGGTGCAGGAGATGCTGCGTATCGAGCGCATCTTCGAGCCGGCGGCGATCCAGGAAGAACTCGACGCCTACAATCCGCTGATCCCGACCGGCCACAACCTCAAGGCGACCATGCTGGTCGAGTTCCCCGACGAAGCACAGCGCAAGCGCGAACTCGCACGCCTTGCCGGGATCGAGCACAAGGTCTATGCCGAGGTGGAGGGCCACGGCCGCGCCGTCGCCATCGCCGACGAGGACATGGAGCGCAGCAACGCCGAGAA
>JANRIF010000259.1:0-4865 GCA_033765245.1 Lysobacteraceae bacterium | reverse complement strand
ACTCGACCTAAGCTCTCTGCGTCCCTCACCTTCCTCCAGCCCGGACCACCGCCAGACCACCATGATCGAATTCGGCCACCTGAGCCATGTCGGCCTGCGGCGCGACCTCAACGAAGACACGTACTGCGCCAACGCAGAGCTCGGAGTCTGGTTGGTGGCCGACGGCATGGGCGGCCACGAATTCGGCGAGGTCGCCAGCGCACTGGCGCGCGACGCCGTGCTGGAAGCGGTCCGCGCCGAACGCACCCCGGCCGACGCGATCCGCTTTGCCGGGCACACCGTCGCCGCGTATTCGCAGGGGCGCCGTTCCGCCTTGCCGATGGGCACCACCATCGCCATGGCACAGACCCACGCCAACCAGTACGAGGTTGCGTGGGTCGGCGACAGCCGCGTATATCTGTGGGACGACGGTCTTCGACAGCTTTCCCACGACCACAGTGTGGTGCAGGAGCTGATCGCGCAGGGCTCGCTCACCAGCGATCAGGCGCGCAGCCACCCGCATCGCAACGTCGTCACCCAAGCGCTGGGAGTGACCGATCCCGACAGCCTGCGCATCGGCATGGCGCAAGGCGAATGGCGCCGCGGCCAGCAATTGCTGCTCTGCACCGATGGCCTCACCGAACACGTACCGGACCTGCGCATCGGGCAGATCCTCGGGCGCAGCGAGCTATCGGCACAAGAGATGGTCGAACACCTGGTGTTTTGCGCACTGCGCGGCGGCGGCAGCGACAACATCACCGTGGTGCTGGCCCGCGAGGTGTGACCCGGGGCGAAGGGAACGATGCGCAGCAGCGGCCACCACCTTGAGCCGACCTGCAAACATTGCCTCGCAATGCCGGTCGGTTCATGCACCAACGGCGCGGAACCGACATGACGGCACACCCACGACTCGCCTTGTCGGCCTGCGAACAAACTGTCGGTTGCTTTCGGGGTTTCTTCAATCCCCGCGATCCGCGTCATTGCCGCCGCGCAGCCATACGCAATCGCCTGGCGACTTACCTGCGATCTTCTGCAGGCGCGCCGCGTGCAGTTCGCGCTCGTGCTCGCTCGCACGCAGCACCTTGCGCGGCTTGCGCGGCAGGCCGGTCGCGGGACCGCTGTCCAACGCGCGGGTGGGCGCGGCGTCGCTGGCAAGGCTCAAACCCAGATCCCCCTGCCCGCCCGTCAGGCTCAGGTACACCTCGGTCAGCAGTTGTGCGTCCAACAGCGCGCCGTGCAGGGTGCGATGGGCGTTGTCCACACCCAGGCGCTTGCACAGGGCATCAAGGCTGTTGCGTTGTCCGGGATAGCGCTCGCGTGCCAACAGCAGCGAGTCGACCACGGAGGCGTAGTCGCCGATGCGGCCAAGTCCACGTCCGGCGAGATTGAGCTCGTTGTCCAGGAAGCCGACGTCGAAGGCGGCGTTGTGGATGATCAGTTCGGCGTCGCGGATGAAATCCAGGAATTCGTCCACCACCTCTGGGAATCGAGGTTTGTCGAGCAGGAACTCGTTGCTGATGCCGGTCACTTCCATCGCACCGGCGTCGATCGCGCGATCGGGGTTGAGATAGCGTTGAAACTGGCGCCCGGTCGGGCGGCGCTTGACCAGTTCGATGCAGCCGATCTCGATCACGCGATGACCGCGCTCCCACGCCAGCCCGGTAGTCTCGGTATCCAGCACCACTTGCCTCATCGCGACACCCCACCCGCCACGCCCCGGAGCGCGCTGGCGGCGTCGCGCGCCAGCACGTCCACACGCTCGTTCTCGGGGTGTCCGGCGTGGCCCCTCACCCACTCCCAGCGCACCTGGTGCGGCGCCGCTGCGGCAGCCAGACGCTGCCACAGGTCCTGATTCTTCACCGGCTGTCCGGCCGCGGTCTTCCAGCCGCGCCGGATCCAGTCCTTGAGCCATTCGCTGACTCCGCGCTGGACATACTGCGAGTCGGTATGCAGCACCACCGTGCAGGGCGCGGTCAAGGCTTCCAGCGCCATGATCGCCGCCAGCAGTTCCATGCGGTTGTTGGTGGTGTGGGCTTCGTTGCCCGCCAGCTCGCGCTCGCGACCGGCGTAGCGCAGCAGCGCGCCCCAGCCGCCCGGACCCGGATTGCCGAGGCAGGCGCCATCGGTGAATATCTCGACCTGTTTCATCCCGCTCCCATTCCGGCATTCAATGCCACTCGTTGGCCGCTGGCCCGCAGCGGCGTCAACCCATGCACGCGCTTGCGCGCGAGCAGCAGATACGATCCCGCCAACCACGGTGCCGCGGCGCCATTTTCACTTCCGGTGCGCGCCTGCCACACCGCCCCAAGCGGCCGCACGCTGCGCACCTCCAAACCGTGCTCCACCACCATCGCCGAAAGCCGTGACGCCGGGATCGCATGCAATCCGCGCACCCACCAGCGCAGGCGCAATGGGCGATACGGATGAAACGCTATGAAGGCAGCGACGCCTTCTGGCGCCAACACCCGCGCCAACTCGCCGACCAGAGCGTCGGCATCGACGCTTGTCTCCAGCACGTGCTGCACGTAGGCCAGCGCGATCGCCCCTGATGCCACCGGCAACGCCTGATCGCGACACCTCAGATCGCCAGCCAGCGCGTCGGCCTGTCGATGCAGGCACAACTCGCGGTGCATGCGATGCGCCAACGGTGCGCCAGGCGCTGCGGCACCAGCCAACAGGAACAACCCGCACTGGCCGTATACGGCGTCGATGTCGGGCGCCGCCTGGCGCTGCTCCAGCGCAAGCATCGTCCTCATTGCCGTCGAGCCGAACCAGGACTCGGCGGGCGGCAGGGTTTGACGGACGGCGGGACGCTCGGGCATGGTGCGGATTGTGCGCGAAAGCGCCGCATCGGTCACCCGCAAGGAGAGCCGCACAGGTGTTGACATTGCATGCCATTCCGGCGTTTGAGGACAACTACCTGTGGGCGATGGTGGCGGCGGACGGCCGTACCGTGGTGGTCGATCCCGGCTCCGATTCCGCGGTGTGCGACTTCCTCGCGGCTGAAGGCCGCACGCTCGCCGCGATCCTGATCACTCATCATCATCCCGATCACATTGGCGGACTGGCGGCATTGCGTGCGCGCTTTGCGGTCCCCTGCTACGGGCCGGACGATGCGCGCATCGCGCCGATCGACGTGCGGGTAGGCGATGGCGATCGGATCGAACTGCCGGCACTGGGCCTGAGTCTGCAGGTGCTGTCGGTGCCCGGGCACACCCACTCGCACATCGCCTATTCCGGCCATGGCTGGCTGTTTTGTGGCGACACCCTGTTCAGCCTCGGCTGTGGGCGGTTGTTCGAGGGAACGCCGGCGCAGATGCTGGCATCACTGGACCGGCTGGCGGCGCTGCCGGATGAGACGCTGGTGTGTTGCGCGCACGAATACACCCTGGCCAATGCGCGCTTTGCGCTGGCGGTGGACCCGGACAATGCCACGCTGCAGGCGCGCGTCGCGGCCGCACAGGCGCAACGCGCCGCGCAGCAGCCAACCGTGCCGGTGCCGTTGCGGGCGGAGCGCGACGCCAATCCGTTCCTGCGGGTCGATACGCCGGCGGTGATGGCGGCGCTGACGCGACACGACGGCAGCACGCCGGCGGATCGAGTCGATGCATTCGCAAGCCTGCGTCGCTGGAAAGACGGATTTTGCGGATGAGTCCGCGCGAACGGCGGCGCTCCACGCGCTGCAATACGCCAGTGCGCGCCGCGGCCACTTGGCTGCGACGTGCGCTGACGGCGGTGTCGCTGCTCGCGCTGCTCGCCGCCTGCCAGCCGAACCTGCGTCCCACTCCGCCTGCAGTGGATACCCCACCTGCGCCGGTCACGCCGCCGCCAACGCCGCCGCCCGCCCCGGAGCCGCCCCCGGCAGCGCCGGAACCGGCATCGCTGGCGCGCCTGCGCGCGCGTCTGCAGCCGCTTCAGTGCGGCGCCGATGCCTCCACCGCACGCTGGCTCGAGCGCTACGCAGCGCCGCGAGCACGGCTTGGCGAGCGCCTGGGCAGCGTGCTGCCACTGCTGGATTTCGTCGAGCGCGAGTTGGCAGCGCGCGAGCTGCCGGCCGAGTTCGCGCTCATTCCGCTGATCGAGAGCGACTATCGCGCCGACGCGGTGGGGCGCGGCGGACCGCTGGGGATGTGGCAACTGATGGCGGCAACCGCACGCGCGCACGGCGCGCCGATCGATCCGCGCCGCGACACGCGCCTATCGGCGCTCGAATCCACCATGGCCGCGCTGGATCATCTACAGAAGCTGATGCAACGCTTCGGCGATTGGCGTCTGGCGGCGATGGCATTCAACGCCGGCGAGGCGCGCATCGCCAAGGCCGCCGCCAGGCGCGCTGCATCGACGCCCATCGAGGGGTGGCTGCCACCGGGACTGCCGGCCACCACCATCCAATACATCGCAAAGCTGCAGGCACTGAGCTGCCTGATCGCGCAGCCGGCCGCCCACCGGCTGAGTCTTCCTGAACAGGCTCCGGAGCGGATGCTGGTCAGCGTGGCATTGCCGCCCACCGCGCACTCGGTCGCCGCAATCGCGGCTGCGCTGGGCGTGGACGAAGCAACCCTGCGGCGTCTGAATGGATTCAAGCGCGCCCAGGCGTCCGTCAGCGGGGCACGCCGCGTTCTGGTTCCGCAGCCCACACCGACCGCGTTCGACGCACTGGCGCAACTGCACGAATCGCCGCCGCACATGGATGTGCAATTGGCTCTGCACTCCCTATGGTCGCCGCGGGCGCAGGGTGCGCAAGAGCGGCCGCCGATCACCAGCCACACGGTACGAAGCGGCGAGTCGCTGTGGACGATCGCGCGCCGCTATGGGTTGCGGATTGGCGACCTGCAGCGCATCAATGGTCTCGGCCCCAAGGCAGTGCTGCGGATAGGCCAGGTGCT
>JANRIF010000258.1:0-32298 GCA_033765245.1 Lysobacteraceae bacterium | reverse complement strand
CCGCCCATGCACGACATCACCGCCCTCGAAGCCGCCGCCTTCCGTCGTCTGCTTGCGCATCTGCGCGAGCGCGGCGATGTGCAGAACATCGATCTGATGAACCTTGCCGGGTTCTGCCGCAACTGCCTGTCCACCTGGTTGCAGGAGGCGGCCGCCGACGAAGGCACGCCGATAAGCAAGGACGAGGCGCGCGAGCTCGTCTACGGCATGCCATACGCCGAGTGGAAGCAGCGCTATCAGGCGGAAGCCTCTGCCGAGCAACTCGCCGCGTTCGCGCGCGCGCAGCCGCCGGAGCGCTGACCGGCGGCCAGGCGCGGATCGCGCAACCCGCAAACACGTGACGTCTGCCTCATGCCCGCGCGTCGTGGGTGACCGCACACTGGCGGCCCATCCGTCGGAAGCGAGGTGCTGTCGATGCGTGCGATTGCAATTGTCCTGTTGGCGCTCGCCAGCAGCGCCCGCGCGGAGCCGGTGTTCGAATCGCTGGGCGACGACGCCTACCTGCTGCGTGGCGAATTCGTAGCGGGGCGCCAGCCGGACGGCAACAGCGTGGTACTGGTGGGCAAAGCCGGGTTGGTGGTCGTCGACAGCGGCCGCCATCGGGAACACACCCAGCGGATTGTTGAATTTGCCCGCGCGCGCGAACTGCCGATCCAGCACGTCGTCAACACGCATTGGCATCTGGATCACGTCGGCGGCAACCCCGTGCTCAAGCGCACGTATCCGCGACTGCAGGTGCATGCCAGCAACGCCATCGTCGGTGCGATGAGCGGATTCCTGGCGCGCTATCGGAGCGATCTGCAAGCGCAACTCGCGGGCAGCGCGGACGATGCTGGAAAGGCCGCGTGGCAGGCCGAACTGGCGATCATCGATGCCGGCGAGGCGCTGTATCCGGATGCGCCAGTCGGCGCCGACGGCAGCGTCGAATGGGCCGGGCGCACGCTGCAGGTGCATCTGGCGACGCACGCGGTGACCGAGGGCGACGTGTGGCTGTACCAACCGCAGGCACGTTTGCTGGTTGCCGGCGATCTGGTTACCTTGCCGGCGCCTTTGCTCGACACTGCGTGTCCGGCGCGCTGGCAGCAGACCCTGCGCGAGCTGGAGCAAGTCGACTTCCGCACCCTGATCCCTGGGCACGGCGCCGCGATGACGCGCCGCGACCTGATGACCTATCGCGAAGGCTTCGACCATCTGCTCGCCTGCGCGGCGTCCGACGCCAGCGCCGATCAGTGCACCGCGGGCTGGATGGCGACGCTCGGCGAGTTGATTCCCGAATCCGATCGGCCACTGGCCCGCGACCTGCTGGGGTATTACCTCAACCAGATACTGCGCGGCGACCCGACACCCATCGCGCAACGATGTGCCGAGCCCTGATCGGCGTGCCGCAACCGGCGGCAGCCCTCTCCGTCAGCGCGCGCAGAACTGCTGGTAATCGATGTAACCGGGAAAGGCACGGCCGGCGGCGCAGACGCTGCAGTCCGGGTCCGGGCGCAAGCGGGTCTCGCGAAAACGCATTGTCAGCGCGTCGAATTGCAGCAGGCGGCCGGCCAGCGATTCGCCGATGCCGAGCACCAGTTTGATCGCCTCGCTGGCCTGGATCAGCCCGATCACGCCGGGCACCACGCCCAATACGCCCGCCTGCGCGCAGTTGGGCGCAAACTCCGGCGGCGGCGGCTCCGGAAACAGGCAGCGATAGCACGGCGCCTCGCCGCGGCGACGCCCGGCATCGAACACGCTGGCCTGTCCCTCGAAGCGATGCACGGCGCCGTACACCATCGGCTTGGCGTGCTTCACGCAGGCGTCCGACAACAGGTAGCGCGCCGGGAAGTTGTCGGCACCATCGATCACCACGTCAGCCTGCGCCACCAGCGCGTCGACGTTGTCGCGGCTCAGGCGCGCGTCGATCGCGTCGATGCGGACGGTGGGGTTGAGCGCATTCAGGGCGATGCGCGCCGAGTCCACCTTGGCGGCGCCGATGCGGGCATCGGTGTGCAGGATCTGGCGCTGCAGGTTGCTGCGCTCGACGCGGTCGTCATCGATGAGAGTCAGTGTGCCGATGCCGGCGGCGGCCAGATAGTAGCCGGCCGGCGAACCCAGGCCACCCGCCCCGACCAGCAGCACGCTGGCGCGCTGCAGGCGGCGTTGCCCCTCGACGCCGATCTCCGGCACCAGCAGATGACGCGCGTAGCGTTGGTAGAAATCCGCGTCGTCGTCGGCAGCGGTCATCGGCAACCCGGCCGCGCGCCAGGCATCGGTGCCGCCGGCCACGGAATACACCTGGAGAAATCCGTGCCGGCTCAACGCGGCGCACGCCGCCAGCGAGCGCGTGCCGCGCGCGCAGATCAGCACCACGGCGGCGTCGCGATCCGGCAGCCACTGTTCCGGCTCCGCCTCAAGCAGCGCACGCGCTACGCCGATTGCACCGTCGGCCATGCCCAGTGCGCGTTCGTGTTCCTCGCGGATGTCGAGCAGGATCGCTCCTCCACGCACCTGTCGATGCGCTTGCTCGGGCGACAACTCGGTGGCCGACGGTTCGCGGTTCGGATTCATGCGCGCCATTATCGCTCAGCCGCCGCGCGTCAACGGCAGCACTTCCAGCACCGCGCCGCGTTCGAATCTCTGCACACCCTCGGGTACGCAGATCAGCGCGTTGGCGTTTGCCGCCGCCGCCAGCCGGTGCGAACCGGTGGCGGCGTCGGCATCGACCCACAGCGTGCCATCGGAGTCGCAACGCAGCAGACCGCGCTGGAATTCGAAGCGCGCGTGGTCCTTGTGCAGCGGCGCGTGCAGCCGGGCAAACCAGCGTGGACGCGGCGAAGCGCGCCCCTGCAGGGCATCGAGCAGCGCCACCACCAGGGTGCGGAAAGTCGCCAGCACCGCCACCGGATTGCCGGGCAAGGCCAGTATCAGGGCGTTGCCGATGCGTCCGAACAAGATCGGCATCCCCGGCTTGATCCGCACCTTCCAGAAATACACTTCGCCCAGCTCCGCCACCAGCGCTGGCAGATAGTCTTTCTCGCCCGCCGACACCCCGCCGCAACTCAGGATGAGGTCGCAGGCGCCCGCCGCCTCGGTCAGTGCAGCACGCAGTGCCTGCGGCGCATCCGGCAGATGCGCGCCCGCGGCAATCACGATGCCTTCGTCCGCCAGCAGGTTGTGCAGCAGTGGTGTGTTGCTGTCGTAGAGGCTACCTGGCACCAGCGTGGCGCCGGGGGGGCGCAATTCGTCGCCGGTGCTGAACACCGCCACGCGCGGACGTCGATGTACCGGCAGTCGTGCGCAACCGAGCGCCGCCGCCAACGACGCCTGCGCGGCGTTGAGCGCGATGCCTGCGGCAAGCGCCTGCGCGCCAGCCTCAAGATCCTCGCCGCGTCGTCGGACGTTGGCGCCGCGCACGGTGCCGGGGGACAGGACCACGGAGGCGCCGGCGACGCGGGCGTTTTCCTTGATTACCACGGTATCGGCCCCGGCTGGCAACGGAGCGCCGGTGGTGATGCGGATGGCGCCTCCGGGCGTCAGCGCCAAGCCGCGATCGACCCCGGCGAACTGCTCGCCGAGCAGATGCAGCGTGGTCGGTTGGTGCGCATCGAGGTCGGCCGCGCGCACCGCAAAGCCGTCCATGGCGGAATTGTCGAAACCCGGCAACGCCACCTCGGCCACCAACGGCCGCGCCAGCACGCGACCAGCAGCCATCCCGACCGCGACCTGCTCGATCGGCAAACGGGTGTCAACGCCGACGCGCGCGAGGATGTCGAGTGCTTCGGCAAATCCGATAGGGCCAGTCGATAGCGTCATGATTCGTCCTGTCCGGCAAGCAGGTCGGCCGGCGTATTGAGGTTGCCGAAGCGAGCCGGCGACCAGTCGTGCGTGCCCAACGCGAGCCCGGCCTGCCAACGGTGCATGGCACGTTCGCCGCGATCCAGTGCCGCGATCAGCGAGGCCAGCACGGCATCGCGACGGTACAACGCCAGCAGCGGCTGCATGCCCTCGGCGTCGCAGGCGCGCGCGCCGTCGCGCGCGGCGACGGCATGCAGTTTCAAGGTCAGGTCTCCCGGCAGATGCGGTGCATCCACCGGCACGCAGAGCACCCACGGGGTATCGCAGCGTTGCATGCCGGCTTCCAGCCCGGCCATCGGCCCCAATTGCCCTTCGCGCGAATCGCCGACGCAAGCCACGCCCAGCGCGGCATAGCGCGCGGCGTGCGCGTTGGCGACCACCAGGACTTGCTCCACCTGCGGCTGCAGGCACGTCAGTGTCGTCTCGATCAACGGGCGGCCACGCCACGTCAGCCACGCCTTGTCGACGCCGCCCAGACGCAACCCGCGGCCACCGGCCAGCACGATGGCGGTGGTGCGGAAAGCGTCGCTCAACGCTTGACGTGACGCATCAGCCGGCGGCGCTGCGCCACCTGTCGCTCGGTGAGAACGTTCTTGCGATCAGCATACGGGTTCTCGCCTTCGCGGAACTCGAACTTGATCGGCGTGCCGACCAGCTTGAAGCGCTTGCGGAAGAAGTTTTCGAGATAGCGCGTGTAGCTGGTGGGCAGGTTCTTGATGCGGCCACCGTGCACCACGAAGGTCGGCGGGTTGCCGCCGGCGGGATGGGCAAAGCGTAGCTTGGGCTGGTGCCCGCGCACCGACGGCGGCGGGTTGGCTTCGGCCGCGGCTTCCAGCGCGCGGGTGATTTCCGACGTGCTGAAGCTGCGGGTTGCTGAGGCGTAGGCGCGATTGATGGCGCGGAACAGCTCGCGCAGTCCGGACCCGTGCTTGGCGGAAATGAACACAATTTCCGCCCACTCGACGAAGGTCAGCTTGCGCGCCAGCGTGGCCTGGATCTGCTCGCGCTGATACTTGCTGAGGTCGTCCCACTTGTTGACCGCGATCACCAGCGCGCGCCCAGCCTCCAGCACGTGCCCCAGCACGGTGGCGTCCTGTTCGGTGATGCCTTCGCTGGCGTCCATCATGATCACCGCCACCTGGCACGCATCGATGGCCTGCAACGACTTGATCACGCTGAACTTCTCGACCGCTTCCTCGACCTTGCCCTTGCGTCGGATACCGGCGGTATCGATCAGTCGGTACGCATGCGCGTCGCGCTCCAGATCGACCGAAATGGCATCGCGCGTGGTGCCTGGCACATCGGAGGCAACCAGCCGATCCTCACCCAGCACGCGGTTGATCAAGGTGGACTTGCCGACATTGGGGCGCCCCACCACCGCCACCCGGATCCGGTTGGGGTCGCCGGGTTCTTCGGTTTCGCCGGATGCGTCGGGGGACGGCAAGCGCGCGCTCACCGCGTCGAGCAGGTCGTCGATTCCGCTGCGATGCGCCGCCGAGAGCGGCACCGTGTGATCCACGCCGCAACGCGAGAACTCGGCCATCGCCACGTCGGGATCGAGGCCGTCGATCTTGTTGACCGCCAGCACCAGCGGCTTCCCGGTGCGCCGCAACTGCGCCAGGATCGCCTGATCCGGCCCGAACAGTCCGGCACGCGCGTCCGCCACGAACACCAGCAGATCGGCTTCGACCGTCGCTGCCATGGCCTGTTGCGCGGTCAGGCCGGCGATGCCATCGGCATCGTCGGTGAGGCCACCGGTGTCGATGACCACGAACGGTCGATCCTCAAGACTGCGGCACACGCCGTAATGGCGGTCGCGCGTGACCCCGGGCTGATCGTGGACGAGGGCGTCGCGGGTGCGGGTGAGCGCGTTGAAGATCGTGGACTTGCCCACGTTCGGGCGCCCTACCAGCGCAACCAGAGGCAGCATGTCGAATTCCTTGCGGACTACGGTCCGGCGACGCGATAGGCCGCCAGCTTGCCGTCGGTGGTGACCGCATAGACCACGCCGTCGGCGGAGACCTGCGGAGTGGCGCGGATCGGATCGCCCGCCACGTGCACGCGCCCCACCGGGTTGCCGGTGGTGGCGTCGAACCAGTGCAGGTAACCCTCGACGTCACCGACCACGACGTAGGCGCCCGCAACCGCGGCGGGCGTGGTGATCCAGCGGTTGATCAAGGCGTCCTGGCGCCACATGCCGGCGCCGGTCGAGCGATCGAGCGCGGTCAGCACGCCGCTGGTGTCGGTGGCGACGACCTTGTCGCCGCTCAGCGCCAACCCGGTGTAACCGCGCAGGTCGCGGTTCCACAGCGGTCTGCCGCTGGCGAGATCGATCGCCATGACCTGGCCCTTGACGCTTTGCGCAAACACTTCGCTCAAGCCCACCTGGATGTCGCCGTCCACGTCGGCCAGACGTTCGAGCTCGTTGCGGCCATCGGGATTGGCCACCGCCTGCTCCCAGACGGGGCTGCCGTCGGCGATGCGCAGCGTCACCACCATGCCATCCTCGTAGCCGATCACCACGCCGTCGTGGGCGGCCACCGGCGTGGCGTTGCCACGCACGGTCAACGGCGGGAGGCCGCGGTCGAACACCCAACTGCGCTTGCCATCGCCCAGCGAAAAACCGAACACGCGGCCGTCGTTGCTGCGGACCACCGCGAACCCCCGCGACACCAGCGGCGCGGCAATCACTTCAGAGGACACCTTGGCGCGCCAGATTTCGGCGCCGGAATCGGCATCCAACGCAATCACATCGCCTTCCAGGCTGCCCAGCACCACGCGGCCGGCGCCGACGCCGGGGCCGCCGCTGAGCGCGAGATCGGTATCGACCCGCCACAGCAACTTGCCGGAAGCGGCATCGAATGCGCTGACCCGGCCTTTGAGGTCGCTGGCGTAGACCCGCCCTTCGGCCACGGCCGGTGCCTGGCGGTTCCACAGGTTGCCCTCGCCCTTGCCCAGCGACTGGCTCCATACCTGCTCGATCTTCAACGGCGTTTCGATCGCCACCAGCGCGGCGGGCTCATCGGGCTCGGCGTTCTTGGACTTGCCGAACAGCTTGCGCATGGAACCGCAGCCGCTGATCAGCGCGATCGACAACACCACCACCAGGATGCGCAAGGCCGCAACTCGCATATCAGGCCTCCGGCTCGGCGGGCACGCCCAACTCGCGCAGTTTCATGTCCACAGCGGCACGCAGCGGCGAGCCCGCGTCGATCTGGGTCAGGGCTTTCTCGTAGGCGCTGCGCGCCTCATCCTTGCGTCCCAGCGCCAGCAGCGCATCGGCGCGGGTTTCATCGGCCAGCGCGGCGTAGGCCGGCGCCAGCCGCTCGACGCGCGCCAGCGCCTTGGCCGGCTCGCCCAATGCGATCTCAAGGCGTGCCGCACGCAACGATACGATGGCGGCAAGCGCCGGATCGTGATCGTCCAGGTCGATGCTCGACAGTGCCTGCAGCGCGGCCTTCTGGTCGCCGGCGTCGAGCTTGACGCGCGCGACCTCCATGGCCGCCATCAGCGCGTATGGGGTGTCCTTGTAACCCGACTGCAGCGACTTGGCGATGGCGTCTACCGAATCCCCCTCTTTGGCGCCAGCGGCGTCCACCAGGGCGCGATACTGCACCGCGGCGGTGGTCCGGTGCTCCTGGCGCGAACCCTGCCACCAGTGCCAGCCCGCTACCAGCGCGATGCCGAGCGCGATGCCGGTGATGAGATTGCTGCCGTTGTCCTTCAGCCAAGCGCGGACGCGCTCGCTCTGTTCGTGTTCGTCGAGGATTTCGATTGCCATGATGTCTCGATGTCCGGGCACGGGCCCGGAAACTGGGGTAGCGGGAACGGGAACGGAAATGAATTTGCGCAGGTTCAGCCGTCTGAGGGCGCCAACTGGCCGTCAGAGGATACCTTAAAGCGCGCCACGTTCGCGCGGCGATAAGGCGCGATGTCGACCGGTGTATCGTCTACGTTCACGTCCACTCCGGCGGCATTGCCCAACGTCACGTAGCCGACCTGCGGCAGCGGATAACGCCGCTCCTCGCCCGGTTGGACCAGCGCCTCGTCCAGACGCGCACCGGACGGGGATTTCACCTCCAGCCAACTGCGGTCGCGAAAGTGCAGCACCATGCTGCCGCCGGTGTCTGGCGCGACAGCGTCGACGCCGGCAGCCTGGGCTGCAGCCGCATCACGCGCGACAGGGGGATAGAACCCGGCGAGCGAGGCAACCACGGGAGGCGCCGCATCGGCGGCCGGTGCCGGCGCTCTCGCCGACGTCGTCGTTTCGACGCGCGATGGCGCCGCAACGGACGGCGCCGGCGCGCTCGGCAGCGGGTCCAGCCGCGTCAGCGCCGCTGCCGGCGCGGCGCCGGAAGGTGGCGCGTTCAACGCGAACCAGATCACCGGAATACCGATCGACGCGCTCAACACCACGTAGACCAGGCTGCGCGCGGAGTGCTCGACGGCGCGCTGCACGCGCGAGGTGCGGGCCATCGGGCGCAACGCCGGCAGCGTCGCCAGATCCGGCCCCGAAGCATCCTCGATCGGCGGCATCGCGACGCCGACCAACCCGCAGTAGCTCGACAGATGCCCGCGAACGAAAATGGGCGCCCCGAGCCGCGAGAAATCGTCGCGTTCGATGTCCTGCACGACGCTGGCCAGCACCCGCAGGCGGCTGGCGACATCGGCGATGTTGTATCCCCTGGCGATCCGTGCGCTTCGCAACTGCTGACCGATGCTCTCCCTGGCATCGGCACATTCGTGCGTGGTCTGCGTGTTCATGGCTCGTTGGTGGCACCTGGCAAGGAAGAACGGAACTCCGGAAATTCTTTGATGAGGCGATTCCGGTAGCGTTTTGCGGCCTCTTTGTCGCCCAGGCCGTCTTCTACTTTTTCCGCAAGTTCAAGCAGCTGCGGACCGACTGTCCCGGCTGCCTCGCGGCGCTGCACGAAGGCACGCGCACGCATCAGATCGCCGCGCTGGAAGCTCAGCGCAGCCATGTCCTGCAACACATCCCGCAACGAGCCGTCGAGCTCGATCGCGCGGCGGAAATAACCATCGGCGCGTTCCAACTGCCCGGCTTCCACCGCGCAGCGACCGGCGTTGGAAAGCGCCAGCGCCTGGGTCTTGTAGAACGGGTCGTCCAGCGCGCGGTCGAACCATTCCAGCGATTCGGCGCTGCGCCCGCTGCGACACAACCAGGTGGCATAGTTGTTCAGGATGCCGCCCGCGCGTGGCCCCAGCTTGACCGACTTGTGGTAGTACTCGTCGGCCTGTTCGGGCCGGCGGATGCTGGCGTACAGCAGGCCCAGCATCGATTGCACGTCGGCGGATTGCGGATCGATCTGCTCGGCCTTTTTCAGCTTGGCCAGCGCGGTCTCGTAGTCCCCGTTGCGCATGTAGCTTTCCGCAAGCCCGAGGTTGGTGTGCACCGCGCGTTCATCGTCCGCGCGGCGGACTGCGCCGCCACCGCAACCGCCCAATGCCACCAGCGCCAGGCAAGCGCACAGCGCCGCCGTGATCCGCCAGTATTCACGCTGCCGCATCGGTGATCCCCTGCTGCAGCTTGCGCTGAAATTCGGCCTGCCGGCGGGTGCGATCCATGACCTGGCCCTTGAGCTGACCGCAGGCGGCGTCGATGTCGTCGCCGCGGGTGCGCCGCACCATGGTGAGTACACCGGCATCGAGCAGGATGGTCTGGAAGGCGCGGATATCGGCCTCCTCGCTGCGCTCGAAACGGGTGCCGGGAAACGGATTGAACGGAATCAGGTTGACCTTGGCGCTGTCCGCGCGCTGCACCTGCGCATCGAACTTGCGCATCAGGCGGGCGAGCGCGCGCGCCTGCGCGGGCTGGTCGTTGACGCCCTTCATCAGGGTGTATTCGAAGGTGACCGACTCGCGCTTCTTGCGGATCGCGTAGCGCACGCAGGCGGCCATCAATTCTTCGATCGGATACTTCTTGTTGAGCGGTACCAGCGAGGTGCGCAGATCATCGTCGGGCGCGTGCAGCGACACCGCCAGCGAGACGTCGCTCTCCAGCCCCAGGCGGTCGATCATGGGCACCAGGCCGGCGGTGGACAGCGTCACGCGCTTGTTGGCAAGACCCAGACCGAGATCGTCGCGCATGATGCTCATCGCGCGCACCACGTTGTCGAAATTGAGCAGCGGCTCGCCCATCCCCATCATCACCACGTTGGTGAGCTTGCGCTGGTGATGCGGCACGTTGCCCAGATGCTTCGCAGCCACCCACACCTGCCCGATGATCTCGGCGGTGGACAGATTGCGATTGAAACCCTGGGTCGCGGTGGAACAGAACTGGCAGTTGAGGCCGCAGCCCACCTGCGAGGACACGCACAGGGTGCCTCGACCCTTGTCGGGAATCAGCACGGTTTCGATGGCATTGCCGCCATTCATGCCCAGCAACCACTTGTGGGTGCCGTCGGTCGAGGGCTTCTCGAACACCACGTCGGGCGGCAAGACCTGGGCGTGCTGCGCGAGCTTGCCGCGCAGCACCTTGCCCAGGTCCGTCATCTGCTCGAAATCGGTGACGTGACGGTGATAGATCCACTTCATCACCTGATGCGCGCGGAAGCGCTTCTCGCCGAGCACGTCGGCGAAGAAGCACTCCAGCCCGCCGCGATCGAGATCGAGCAGGTTCTGCTTGGCAACGATCTCGGTCACAGGGCACATCTCAGCGCGGGCAAAGTTCGGTGGCGGCGAAGAAATAGGCGGTTTCGATCGCCGCGTTCTCGAGGCTGTCCGAGCCGTGCACCGCATTGGCGTCGATGCTCTTGGCGAAGTCGGCGCGGATGGTGCCGGGCGCGGCGTCCTTCGGGTTGGTTGCACCCATCAGTTCGCGATTCTTCGCGACCGCGTTGTCGCCTTCCAGCACCTGGATCATGACCGGACCGGAGGTCATGAACTCGACCAGCGCATTGAAGAACGGACGCTCGCGGTGCACCGCATAGAAGCCCTCGGCCTCCTTGCGCGACAGGTGCTTCATCTTGGCGGCGACGATCTTGAGGCCTGCCTGCTCGAAGCGGGCGTAGATCTGGCCGATGACGTTGTTGGCGACGGCATCGGGCTTGATGATGGAAATGGTGCGCTCCAGCGCCATGTAAAACACTCCGTGGATAAGATGTTGGATGTACGGCGGTTCTTTCGCGGCGCAACGTCGGCGACCCCGGCGCAGGCAGCGCCGCTACGCCTGGAACGGACCGACGGCGCCCCCTGCGCGCGTTCGGCCCCTGGCGGTGGCCGCTGACCGGCTCCGTCTACGTTACTCCGGAATGCGCGAGGCTATCACAAATAGCGCCGACAATCGCGAGCTTAGGGGAAACTCCCCCAATGCATTCTAGCCAAATACGCGAACGCGGTCACAGCGGCGCCCCGCGCCCCGATTGACCGCGGCAGGCGGCGACGCTACGCTCTTAAACGTTTGTTTGAATCGAGCGATCAATTCATGGGTGCATCGGTGCACTTTTCGACCAAGGAACGGCTGCTTACCGCGGCCGAGGACCTGTTCGCGCAATTCGGATTCGCCGGCACCTCGCTGCGCCAGGTCACCACCCGCGCCGACGTCAACATCGCCGCCGTCAACTACCACTTCGGGTCCAAGGAAAACCTGGTCAACGAGGTGTTCCGTCGGCGCCTGGACGAGCTCAGCCAGAAACGTCTGGCGGCACTTGCCGCCGCCCGCGAAGCCAGTCCCGACAACCTGGAAGCGATCCTGGCGGCATTCATCGAGCCGGCGCTGGCGCTCACCCTGGACCGCCACGGCGGTTCGGCGTTCGTGCGCGTGCTGGCGCGCGCCTACGCCGAAAAGAACGAGCGCCTGCGCAAGTTCCTGTCCGACAACTACGGCCATGTGCTGCGCGAGTTCGCCAAGGCGATCGTCGAGCTGGTGCCGAATCTGGGCAAGGAAGAACTTTACTGGCGCCTGGATTTCATCGCCGGTGCACTGACCTATGCGATGGCCGACTTCGGACTGATCAAGCGGCCCGGCAACGTCAGCGAACGCACCCACTGCCAGCGCAGCGCCCAGGCGCTGATCCGGTTCGCCGCGGCCGGCTTGCGCGCGCCCTGATCCGGCGCCATCACCTCACTCGCATTCTCGAGTTCATCGATCCCGCTTTTTGCAACCCGAACCTGGAGACGTCCCTCTCATGCCCCACACACTCAAAGTCCGCAAGGTGGCCGTGCTCGGCGCCGGCGTCATGGGCGCGCAGATCGCCGCGCACTTGGTCAATGCCGACGTCGATACCGTGCTGTTCGATCTGCCGGCGAAGGAAGGCGACCCCAACGGCATCGTCAACCGCGCCATCGCCAATCTCGGCAAGCTCTCGCCCTCGCCGCTCGCGCTGAAATCGCGCGCCGCCGCGATCACCGCCGCCAACTACGAGCAGCACCTGCCGCTGCTGGCGCAGTGCGATCTGATCATTGAAGCGATCGCCGAGCGGATGGATTGGAAGCTCGACCTGTACCGCAAGATCGCCGACCACATCGCGCCGCATGCGGTGGTGGCGTCCAACACTTCGGGGCTGAGCATCAATGCCATGGCCGACGCCCTGCCTGATGCGATCCGCCCGCGCTTCTGCGGTGTGCATTTCTTCAATCCGCCGCGCTACATGCACCTCGCCGAGCTGATCCCGTGCCGCGGCACCGATGCCGGCGTGCTCAAGGGGCTGGAAACTTTCCTCACCACCACCCTCGGCAAGGGCGTGGTGTATGCCAAGGACACGCCGAACTTCATCGGCAACCGCATCGGCGTGTTCTCGATCCTCTCGGTGCTGCATCACACCGCCGCCTTCGGGCTCGGCTTCGATGAGGTGGACGCACTGACTGGCCCGTTGCTGGGCCGTCCCAAGAGCGCGACCTATCGCACTTCGGACGTGGTCGGGCTCGACACCATGGCGCACGTCATCAAGACCATGGCCGACACCCTGCCGAACGATCCCTGGCACGCGCACTTCAAGACGCCGGAATGGCTGCAAGCGCTGATCGCCAAGGGTGCGCTCGGACAGAAAACGGGCGCCGGCATCTTCCGCAAGGCGGGCAAGGACATCGTGGTGCTGGACGTCGCCAAGGGCGACTACCGCCCCGCCACCGGCGAGGCCGCCGCGGAAGTGGTGGAGATACTCAAGCTCAAGAACCCGGCCGAGAAGTTCGCCAAGCTGCGCGCATGCGCGCATCCGCAGGCGCAGTTCCTGTGGGCCTGCTTCCGCGACCTGTTCCACTACAGCGCCTACCATCTGGCCGATATCGCCGATACCGCACGCGACGTCGACCTGGCGATCCGATGGGGCTACGGCTGGAAACTCGGTCCGTTCGAGACCTGGCAGACCGCCGGTTGGCAGCAGGTAGCGGCGTGGATCGCCGAGGACATCGCAGCCGGCAAGACCATGGCCGGCGCGGCGTTGCCGGCATGGGTCAACGACGGCCGCGAAGGCGTGCACAGTGCGGCGGGCAGCTACAGCCCGGGCAGCGGCAGCATCAAGCCGCGTTCCGATCTGGCGGTGTACGCGCGCCAGCGCTTCCCCGATCCGGTGCTGGGCGAGCGCTACGCGCAGGGTGAGACGGTGTTCGAAAACGACGGCGTGCGCATGTGGCACGACGGCGACGGCATCGCGGTGGTCGGCTTCAAGACCAAGATGCATACGGTTTCCGACGCGGTGCTTGACGGCCTGCAGAAGGCGGTAGGAATTGCCGAGCAACAGTTCCAGGGTCTGGTGATCTGGCAGGACAGCGAGCCGTTCTCTGCCGGCGCCGATCTCAAGGGCGCGATGGGCCTGTTGCAGGCCGGCAAGGTCGCCGAGTTCGACGCCATGATCGCCAACTTCCAGGCCACCAGCCAGCGCATCAAGTTCGCGCTGGTGCCGGTAGTGGCGGCGGTGCGAGGCATGGCGCTTGGCGGCGGTTGCGAATTCCAGATGCACGCGGCGCGCACGGTGTTGGCGCTGGAGAGCTACGTGGGACTGGTCGAGGCTGGCGTCGGCCTGCTGCCGGCCGGCGGCGGACTGAAGGAGATCGCGACCCGGGTGGGCTTGGCCACGGCCGCTGGCGGCGACGTGTTCGCCGGCCTCAAGCCATATTTCGAGGCGGTGGCGATGGCGAAAGTCTCGACCTCGGCACCGGAAGCCAAGGAGTTGCAGCTCGTTCGTCCAAACGACGTGGTGGTATTCCACGCCCACGAATTGCTGTACGTCGCCAAGCAACAGGCGCGCGCGCTGGCCGAGAGTGGCTATCGCCCACCCATGCCGGCACGGCAGATACCGGTTGCCGGCGACGTCGGCATCGCCACGTTCAAGATGATGCTGGTGAATATGCTGGAAGGCCGCATGATTTCCGAACACGACTACGAAGTGGCCACCCGCATCGCCACCGTGCTGTGCGGCGGCAACGTCGATCGCGGCGCCCTGGTCGACGAGGACTGGCTGCTGCGTCTGGAACGCGAGCATTTCGTCGCGCTCGCGCAAATGCCCAAGACCCAGGCGCGGATCATGCACACCCTGACCACCGGCAAGCCGCTCAGAAACTGAGCAGGAGCCCTTTGTCCGCAAAGGACGCGAAGATCGCAAATGGTTTTCCAAATTTCTTTGCGCCCTTTGCGTCATTTGCGGACCCATTAGCTTTTGTCTTGATGGAGCACGACATGAACCGACAGATCCAAGACGCCTACATCGTCGCCGCCACCCGCACCCCGGTTGGCAAGGCGCCGCGCGGCGTGTTTCGCAATACGCGCCCTGACGAAATGCTGGCGCACGTGCTCAAGGCCGTGCTGGCGCAGGCGCCGAGCATCGATCAGAAGCGCATCGCCGACATCATCGTCGGCTGCGCCATGCCGGAGGGCGAGCAAGGCATGAACGTGGCGCGCATCGGCGCGCTGCTGGCCAAGCTGCCGATCGAGATTCCGGCGCAGACCATCAACCGCTTCTGCTCCTCCGGTGTGCAGGCGGTGGCGTTGGCGGCCGACCGCATCCGGCTGGGCGAGGCCGATCTGATGCTGGCGGGCGGCACCGAATCGATGAGCATGGTGCCGATGATGGGCCACAAGGTGGCGATGAGCACCAAGGTATTCGACGACGACAACGTCGCCATCGCCTACGGCATGGGCATCACTGCCGAGAAGGTGGCCGAGCGCTGGAACGTCAGCCGCGCCGAACAGGACGCCTTCTCGCTCGCCTCGCACCAGAAGGCACTGGCTGCGATAGCCGCGGGCGAGTTCCGCGATGAGATCACCCCGTACCACGTCGTTTCGCGGCAACCCGACCTCGCCGGCAATGCCGTGCGCCTGCGCGACGTACTGGTGGACACCGACGAAGGCCCGCGCGCCGATACCAGCGCTGACGGCCTGGCCAAGCTGCGCACCGTGTTCCGTGCCGGCGGTTCGGTCACTGCCGGCAACTCCTCGCAGATGTCCGATGGCGCCGGCGCGGTGCTGCTGGCCTCCGAGCAGGCGCTGAAGGACTACGGGCTGACCCCGCTGGCGCGCTTCGTCGGCTTTGCGGTAGCCGGCGTCGAACCCGACGTGATGGGCATCGGTCCCAAGGAAGCGATTCCCAAGGCGCTCAAGCAGGCCGGCCTGACGCGCGATCAGATCGACTGGATCGAGCTCAACGAAGCATTTGCCGCGCAGGCGCTGGCGGTGATCAAGGATCTCGGGCTCGATCCGGCCAAGGTGAACCCGCTCGGCGGCGCCATCGCATTGGGCCATCCGCTCGGCGCTACCGGCGCGATCCGCACCGCCACCGTGGTGCACGCCATGCGCCGGCGCAAGCTCAAGTACGGCATGGTGACGATGTGCATCGGCACCGGCATGGGCGCGGCGGGCATCTTCGAAGCGCTCTGAGTAATTCAATCGCGCGTGCGAACCGGGCGTTCACGAGGAAACCGGGGTCCGCGAAGAATGCAAATGGCGCCAAGGACGCAAAGACGGATCCTCTGTTTGCGTCCTTGGCGTTCTTCGCGGACCCGGCGCGCTTTGCCGCTTTTCCACGTGTCGCGGCCGTAGCCGCGGCGATCAGGCCAGGCGCGTACCGTCCGGCACGGGGCGTTCGATCGTGGTGATCACCACACCCTGATCGGTCGGAAATCCGGTCAACAGGAACTCCGACACGAACGGACCAACCTGCTTGGGCGGAAAGTTGATCACGCCCACGATCTGCCGGCCGATCAGATCGGCCGGTGCATACAGCGCCTTGATCTGGGCACTGGTCTTGCGGACTCCGTGCGGACCGAAATCCACCCACAATTTCCAGGCCGGTTTGCGCGCTTCGGGAAAGTCCTCCACCCGCAGCACGGTGCCGGCGCACAACTGCACCTTTTCGAAGTCGGCCCAAGCGATGGGCGCCACCGGTTCGTTCATGGCACGCGCTCCCGCCAGGCCTTCCATGCGTCCTGGCATTGCAGCCAGGTGTAGCCCAACTGCGCGCCGACCAACCCCGCGGGCTTGAACGCAGACACCAGACCATAGCCGCTCAGCTCGCGCCAGCGCGGGTCGCGCTCGGCAATCGCGGCCGCCAGCAACTCGCCGCCGAACGTGGTCGGCGCCACCCCGTGCCCACCGAATGCCTGCGCCAACCACAGTTCCGGCTCGACCTCACCAATCTGCGGCATCTCGTGGCGCGCGTAGCTCATCAGCCCCGACCAGGCGTAATCGATGCGGGCATCGGCCAGACTCGGGAACACCTTGCGCAGGTCGCGCCGCAGCACCCGCTCGACTGCGCGCGGCGAGCGGTCGAGGACGGAAATGCGCCCGCCCCAGAGCAGCCGGGTATCCGGCAATGGCCGGTAGTAATCGAAGGCGAAGCGGGTATCGTAGACCGCGGCGGCGGTAGTCACTGCTTCGCCCAGGCGCGCACCCAGCGGCTCGGTGACCATCACGTAGGTGGCGATCGGCAACACCGCGGCGTCGACGCGCCGATGCAGGCCGGCCAGATAGCCACCGCAACCGAGCACCACGGTTTGCGCGTGCACCTCGCCTTGCGGTGTGCTCACGTGCCAGCCCGCGCCTTCGCGCCGCAGCGCGGTGGCAGGACTGTCGCCGTGGATGCGCGCGCCGCCGCGTTGTGCCGCAGCAGCGATGCCCTGTACGTATTTGAGTGGATGGAAGTGCATCGCGGCTGGCTCGTACAGGCCGTCGTGATAGCGCTCGCTGCGCAGGCGCTCGCGCAACTGCGCTTGCGGCAGCCATTGCCAATCGGTATCGAAGTGTTCGCGCAGCAACGCCTGCCGTGCGCGGAGAACCTGCGGATCGCGAAACCAGTTGGCCCAGATCACCCCGCCTTCGACCAGATCGCAATCGATCCGATAGCGCCCTGCCCGCTCGCGGATCAGCGCCACCGCGTCAAGCGTGCCGCGATACAGCGCCTTGGCGCGTGCCGGGCCCAGGTCTGCCAGCAAGCGCTCCTCGCCCAGACTGAAGCCGCCGAAGACGAAACCGCCATTGCGACCGGAAGCGCCGAAGCCCGGCTGCCGCGCCTCCAGCACCACCACGTCGCGCAGGCCACGTTCGACCAGCCCCAACGCGGTATTGAGCCCGGCAAGGCCGCCGCCGATCACGCATACCTGTGCGTCATGACGCCCGCGCAATGGCGCAAATGTCGAGGCGGGCGCCGTGGCTTGATAGTAGGTGACGGGCATTTGTTTCACAGGCGCTCAGTGCAACTCGCGCACGCCCAGCTCGCGCAGCGCCGATTCCATCGCCACGCGCGCCGGTTCGTTGAGGTCCTCGTTGTCCAGTGCGAAACGGATGGTCGCCTCCACCAGACCGATGCGGCTGCCGCAATCGAAGCGGGTGCCCTGGAAGCGGTACGCCAACACCGGATGCTCGGCCAGCAGCGCGGCGATCGCATCGGTCAACTGGATCTCGCCGCCCTTGCCGGGGGCCTGGCGTTCAAGCAGGTCGAACACGACCGGGCTGAGCACATAACGTCCGACCACCGCCAGGGTGCTGGGCGCCAAGTCCGGCCTCGGCTTCTCGATCATGGCGCGGATACGTCCGGCGCGGCCCTCGAAATCATCGGTGGCGACGATGCCGTAGCTGCCGGTCTGCGCGCGCGGCACGTCCTGCACCGCCACGGAACTGGCGCCCGAGCTGGCATATAGATCGGTCATCTGGCGCAGTGCGCCGTGGCCCTGGCGGTTCCAGATCAGATCGTCGGGCAGCACCACCGCAAACGGCTCGTTGCCGATCACGGCGCGGGCGCACAACACGGCGTGACCGAGACCGAGCGCCTCGGACTGAGTCACGAACACCGCGCGCACGTGCCGCGGCAGCACATCGCGCACCAGCGCCAGCAGTTCGGTCTTGCCGGCCTTCTCAAGTTTCTGTTCCAGCTCGTAAGCCTTGTCGAAATAATCGGCCACGGCGTGCTTGTAGCGATTGGTGACGAACACGAGGGTGTCGCAACCGGCCTCGATCGCCTCATCGACGGCGTACTGGATCAACGGACGGTCGACCACCGGCAGCATTTCCTTCGGCACCGTCTTGGTCGCCGGCAGGAAGCGGGTTCCCAAGCCGGCGACCGGAAAGATGGCCTTGCGAACGCGAACATTCACGATGAACGACTCCGTGATTCGTGGGAATGGATGGGCGCAGCCTCGTAATCCGGCACCGCGCGCTGCAGCAGGTCTTGCAGCGCCGCTTCGTCGTAGCTTGCCACCGCCGCACGCGCCTGCACCAGCAACTCGGCGATCCGCGCGGCGGCTACGGGCCGTTGTTCGGCCTCGAAGATGCGCGGATGCGGCGTGCGCCGGTAATCCTCCTCCGCGTGGAACAACGTTTCGTGGAGTTTTTCGCCAGGTCGCAGTCCGGTGTAGACGATTTGCACCGGTTGCGCGGATGCCGGGCCGGAGAGCCGGATCATTTGTTCGGCGAGGTCGCGAATCCGCACCGGTTGCCCCATGTCGAGGGTGTAGATGGCCTGATGCGGCGCCAGTGCGCCGGCCTGCAGGATCAACTGGCAAGCCTCCGGGATGGTCATGAAATACCGCGTGACTTCGGGATCGGTCACGGTGACCGGCCCACCGGCGCGGATCTGCGCGCGAAACAGCGGCACCACACTGCCAGCCGAGTCGAGTACGTTGCCGAAGCGCACCGTGACGAAGCGGCATTCGGACTGCTCGGCCAGACTCTGGCACACCATCTCCGCCCAGCGCTTGCTGGCGCCCAGCACGTTGGCGGGGTTGACCGCCTTGTCGGTGGAAATCAGCACGAAGGTGCGCACCCCGGCGCGTGCTGCCGCGGTCGCGACCGTCTGCGTGGCCAGCACGTTGTTGCGGATCGCTTCGCGCAACTGCACCTGCAGCACGGGCACGTGCTTGTAGGCAGCGGCATGAAACACCGTGTCCGGCCGGCCCCGCCGCAGCGCGTGCGCGATCACCGCGGGATCGCCGCAATCGCCCAGCACCGCATCTACGGTCAACGCCGGAAACGTTGCGCGCAGCGAACCGGCAATGGTTTCCAGCGCCAGTTCGGAGTGTTCCAGCAACGTCAGATGACCGACCCCCAAACGCGCCACCTGACGGCATAGCTCCGAACCGATCGAACCACCGGCGCCGGTGACCAGCACCGATCGCGCGGCGAGCCAGTCGCGCACCGCGCGCCAGTCCGGTGCCACCGGTTCACGCCCCAGCAGATCCTCGATCGCCACTTCCTTGAGTTCGCCCGGAGCGACGCGCCCGCCGAGCACGTCGCTCAGCCGCGGCACCGCCCGAAACGGGATGCGCGCCTGTTCGCACAGCCGCACGATCCGCTGCATCTGCTCGGGCGATGCAGTCGGGATCGCGATCACCACCAGTTGCGCTGCCACTTCGCGCGCTACCTGCGGCAGGCGTTCAATGGAACCCAGCACCGGCAATCCTTGCAACCGCGCGCGCTGCAAGCTGGGCTTGTCGTCGAGAAACCCGATCGGGCGATAGCGCCCATCGCGGCGCATGTCGCGCACCAGCGCCTCGCCCGCGCTGCCGGCGCCCAGCACCAGCACGCGGCTGCGCGGCTGATCCAGGCTGGCGGCCAGACGGCGGTCCTTCCAGGCGCGGTACAGCAGGCGCGGAGCGCCCAGCAGCATCACCAGCGCCGGCATGTACAACGCCAGCACCAGACGCGGCACGCCCTCCAGGCGGTTGTACAGGAACAGTCCCACTGCGATGCAGAACAGGCCAAAGGCGCTGGCGCGGGCGATATTCCACAGATCGGCGACGCTGGCGAAGCGCCACAACCCGCGATACAGGCCGACCGCCCAGAACACCAGGCCCTGCGCCACCAGCACGATCACCACCTCAGTGGAGAACCATGGGCGCGGCAACGCACCCACCACGTAGCTGTAGCGCACCGAGAGCAGACCATTCCAGCACAACCAGACCATCGTCAGGTCGTGGCACACCACCAGCAGGCGCGGCACCACCGCCGCAATCCGGGATCCAATCGTCGTCATCGGGGTTTCCTTTCCACCTGGCGCAACACCCACCTCCGCAAAGCGATCCAACCCATGACGCCCAGCAACAACCACAGCACTGCCGTCACCAGCGCCGCCCCCCCGGCTGGCGTCATCGCCGCAATCGCGATCGATGCGACGGTCCACGATCCATACAGCGCGGTGACACGCCAATGCGGCAGGCCAGCGCGCACCAACCATTGATAGGTATGCTCGCGATGCGCGCGCCACCAGCGCTTGCCGTGCACGATACGCCGACCCAGCGTCAATGCGCTATCGATGCCGAACGCCGAAACCAGCACCAGCGCCATCGGCCATGGCAAGCGCCCATCGGCCACCGCCTCCGTCAGCAACGCCGCGATCATGAAACCCAGAGGCGCGCTGCCCACGTCGCCCAGAAAAATCCGCGCCGACGGAAAATTGAACGGCAGGAACGCAGCACTCGCCACCGCCAACGCCAGTGCGACCGCCGACCATGGCAGTGATGGTTGTCCGATCACCGCCAACGCACCTGCCACCAGCACCGCCTGCGAACCGGCAATGCCGTTGATGCCGTCCATGAAGTTCCAGACGTTGCTCAGCCCCACGAGCAGCAGCCAGGCGCAGACCCACGCCAACGGCGTGACCGCTTCGAACGATCTTCCCTGCATCGCGATCAGGAACAGGCTCGCGGCCAGCATCTGCACCGCCAACCGGATCGTCGCGGCAAGGCCGCGCCGGTCGTCCACCCATCCCGCAACGGCAATCAACGTCGTGCCCAACCCATAGCCGAGCAAGGCGAGCCCGGAATGCGCGTCCGCCAGCCACACCAACGGCAGCGGCAGCAAGGCGCCGGTCACCACGCCCAAGCCGCCGCCGCGCGGTGTGGGATGCGTGTGGTTGCGTCGTTGCCCCGGCAGATCGAGCATGCGCGCGCGCAATGCGAAGCGCCGCACCCAGAAGATTGCCGCGACCGACGACAGCATGGCGACGATCGTTATGCCGAGCTGCAATGGCATGCGGGTCATTCCAACGACAGGCCCAACACCGGCATCACCGTGCCCCAACTGCGGCATCCCGGACACTGCCAATGGTGCGCACGCGCGCTGAAACCGCAGCGATTGCAGCGATACCCCGGGGCGCGTTTGAGCATGTCGGCGGTGCTCTCATGCAGCGCGTCGAGCAGTGCCGGGGTGGGCGCGGCGGCTTGCGCACGGACCAGCTCGATCAGCGCCGCCTGACCGCGCACCGAGGGTCGCTCGCGCAACCGTGCCGACAAAAACGCCCGTGCCGACTCCGCGCCCTCGTGATCTTCAAGCCACTTGGTCATCGCCAGGATCGGCGCAACCCCTTGATGACGCTCGATCATCTCGGACAGGAATGCGTGCGCGCGCTCGCTCTCACCGCATTGTGCGTAGCAGTTCAGCAACGGCGGCAGGATTTCGGGCAGGTAGTCGGGCTCGATCCGTGCGATGCGCTCGTAGGTGCGGACGGCCGCGTGAGGATTGCCTTCGTTGGCGTCGAATGCTGCCTCCAGCATCCCGGCGCGCACACTGTGCGGATCAGCGCCGCTGGCTTGCGTCAGACGCGAGCGGGCGCCGGCGATGTCGCCACGGCGTCGCTCCTGCTCCGCCATCTCGCAATAAAAATGTGCGATCAGGCGCGCGCAGGATTCGCCGGTCACCTCCTCCAGCCGGCGTGCGAACTCGATCGACTTGGGCCAGTCGCGTTCGAACTGATAGATCGCCAGCAGATGCCGGAGCGCCTTGTCCTGGTTGCCATCCAGCCGCACCAGATCGGTGAACAGGGTTTCCGCGCGGTCGAGTAGCCCGGCGCGCATGTAGTCCTCGCCCAGCTCCAACAACGCCAGCACCTTGTGCTCGTCGCTGATGCCGTTGCGGGAAATCAGCCCCTGGTGCAGACGGATCGCTCGTTCCACCTCGCCGCGCCGACGGAACAGATGACCCAACGCGATCTGCGTTTCCACCGCATCGTGATCGACGTGGGCGATTTGCAGGAACAGCTCGATCGCCTTGTCCGGCTGTTCGTTGAGCAGGTAGTTGAGGCCGCGAAAATAGGTGGTCGAAAGCCGGCTGACGCGCTGCCCGGCGCGTCGGATCGCCCATTGTCGTCCCATGTACCAGCCACCGGCGGCGGCAAGCGGCAGCAGCGCCGCCAGCGCGAACCCGTTGCTCACGGCACGTCCGCAGGCCGGGCGACTCTGGTGCCGGCATCGGCCTTGGCGCGCTCGCGCTGCAATGCCTTCAGACGCCGCCGCAGCGGCCAGGTACCGCCGACGATCACTGCAACCGCCCCCAGCACAGCGCCGGTCAGGATTGCCGCCAGCACGATGAACCCGGCATTGCCGGATACCTGGACGAAGTAAAAATCGATCGCGATGGGAGTGGTGTTGAGTGCGGCGAAAGCGGCGCCGATCAAAAGAAAGGCAAGCGCAAGCAAGGCATGAACGACGCGCATGTGCGAAATTCCGGGGGCGATGACCGGCACATGATAGCGCCGCGCAATGAAAAAGGCCCCGAGTGGGGCCTTTGGAAAATGACAGCCGTCGATTCGCTTGCCGCCTGCCCTCAACCGCCGTCGACCTCGATGGTGGCCTGGTTGACGCGCTCGCGCAGTTCCTTGCCCGGCTTGAAGTGCGGCACGTGCTTGCCCGGCAGCGCGACCGACTCGCCGGTCTTGGGATTGCGCCCGATGCGGGCGGGACGGAAGTGCAGCGAAAAACTGCCGAACCCGCGAATCTCGATGCGCTCGCCATGCGAAAGCGCGTCGCTCATCAATTCCAGCAGGCTCTTGACCGAGACGTCGACATCGTCGGCTTTCAGATGCGCCTGGCGGCGCGCCAGCATTTCGATCAATTCGGACTTGGTCATGACATTCGGATGAGAGTGGATTACCGGCGTGCACGAAGCGAGCGGGGCCCGGAATCCGGGCCCCGCCCCCGTTTTACTCGGACTTGTTCAACTGCTCGCGCAGCAAAGCCCCCAGCTTGGTCGTGCCGCTGCTCGACGCTGCCTGGTAATCCTCCAGCACCTGCGCGATCTCGGCCTCGTCCTTGGCGCGGATCGAGAGCTGCAGCGAGCGGCCCTTGCGATCCATACCGATGAACTTGGCTTCGATGCGATCGCCCACCTTGAGCACCGCGCTGGCGTCCTCGACCCGCTCCTTGGCGATGTCGGCGGCGCGCACGTAGCCTTCGATGCCGTCGCCAAGGTCGATGGTGGCGCCACGCGCATCCACTTCCTTGACGGTGCCGGTGACGATGTCGCCCTTGGTGTGGGCAGCCATGTACTGGCCGAACGGGTCCTGCTCAAGCTGCTTGACGCCCAGCGAGATGCGCTCGCGCTCCGGGTCCACCGCCAGCACCACGGCCTCGACTTCGTCGCCCTTCTTGAAGTTGCGAACGATGTCTTCGCCGGTGGCGTTCCAGGAGATGTCGGACAGATGCACCAGGCCATCGATGCCGCCTTCCAGGCCGACGAAGATGCCGAAGTCGGTGATCGACTTGATCTGGCCCATGACCTTGTCGCCCTTCTTGTACATGGCGGCAAAGGCTTCCCACGGGTTCGAGGTGCACTGCTTGATGCCGAGCGAAATGCGGCGACGCTCTTCATCCACGTCCAGCACCATCACTTCGACCTCGTCGCCGACCTGCACTACCTTGGACGGGTTGACGTTCTTGTTGGTCCAGTCCATCTCGGACACGTGCACGAGGCCCTCGACACCCGGCTCGATCTCGACGAACGCGCCGTAATCGGTGACATTGGAGACCTTGCCGAAGATGCGCGCGGTGCTCGGATAGCGGCGGGCGATGTTCTCCCACGGATCCTCGCCGAGCTGCTTCAGGCCCAGGCTGACGCGGTTGCGCTCGCGGTCGAACTTGAGCACCCGCACGTCCATCTCGTCGCCGACGTTGACCACTTCGGACGGATGGCGCACGCGCTTCCACGCCATATCGGTGATGTGCAGCAGGCCATCGATGCCGCCGAGGTCGACGAACGCGCCGTAGTCGGTGAGGTTCTTGACCACGCCCTTGACGATCGAGCCTTCCTGCAAGCGCTCCAGCATCTTCTCGCGCTCTTCGGAGAACTCGCTCTCGACCACCGCGCGTCGCGATACCACCACGTTGTTGCGCTTGCGATCGAGCTTGATGAGCTTGAACTCCAGCTCCTTGCCTTCCAGGTAGGCCGGGTCGCGCACCGGGCGTACATCGACCAGCGAACCGGGCAGGAACGCGCGCACGTCCTTGATGTCGACAGTGAAGCCGCCCTTGACCTTGCCGCTGATGCGGCCGGTGATGGTGGCGTTGGACTGCAGCGCTTCTTCCAACTCGTCCCATACCATCGCGCGCTTGGCCTTCTCGCGCGACAACACGGTCTCGCCAAAGCCGTTTTCCAGGGAGTCCAGCGCAACCTTCACCAGGTCGCCCACACTGACTTCCAACTCGCCGGCGTCGTTACGGAACTGCTCGATAGGGACAATGCCCTCGGACTTCAGCCCGGCGTTGACCACCACCACATCGGAGCGGATCTCCACGACGGTACCGGAGACGATGGCGCCCGGCTTGAGCTTGGACAGCGAAGCCTGACTCTGTTCGAACAGTTCGGCAAATGATTCGGTCATTGCATGATTTCTCGGTTGAACACACGGGCCGCGAACCGCACGACCCACCGTTGTGTGGCGCTTGCGCGCCGGTTGGGTAATTCCCCGGCATCGATATGCGGGGGGCTCTAGGTCTGCCGCGACCGGCACCGCGAACTGCACGGGCCCGGCTACGGCTGCCGCAACGAATCCGGCAGCAGTGCGAGAACCCGCGCCACGACGGCGTCGATGGCAACGCCGGTGGTGTCGATGAGGACCGCATCGGGTGCGGGCATCAACGGTGCCACCGTACGCTGGGCATCGCGCTCGTCGCGCGCGACGATCTCGCGCAGCAGACTGTCCAGCTTAACCGAAACCCCTTTGTCCTTCAACTGGTTAAAGCGGCGCAATGCGCGCTCCTCGGCGCTGGCGGTGAGGAACACCTTGTACGGTGCGTCGGGGAAGATCACGGTCCCCATGTCGCGCCCGTCCGCCACCAGCCCGGGCGCCCGCCGCGAACGGCGCTGCCGCGACAGCAGGGCGGCACGCACCGCCGGCACCGCCGCGATCGCCGACGCCGCCGCGCCGGCGGTCTCGGTGCGCAGCTCGTCGGTGGCGTCCACCCCGTTCACCAGCACCCGTGGCTCGCCGCTGGCATCGCCATGACGGCGAAATTCGATGCGGGTGTCCTGCACACAGCGCACCAGCGCATCGGGGTCGCTCAAATCGAGGTCTGCCCACGCCGCCGCCAGCCCCACCGCCCGATACAGCGCCCCCGAATCGAGGTAATGCCAGCCCAGGCGCCCCGCCACCGACCGACTGATCGTGCCCTTGCCGGACCCGGAAGGGCCGTCGATGGTCAGTACCGGAATCGCTGTCATGCGCACCCTCGGATCGAATCCGCCCCGGCACCATGCCGACGCTGGCAAACCGGCAATTGTACCGGTTCGCGCTGATCGATCGGGCATGATGGCGCCGGGAGTCCTGAAGCCGGGACTGGAGACTCGATGAGGCGGGGACTCGGGACCGGGGACTCGATACTCACACACACTTGCCTCATCAATCACATCGCGATAGGATAAGCGGCTGGTTTTGCTGTTTTTGTCGATCCGCCTTCTAGAAACCCGAGGTTTGGCCATGAAAGTCCTGTCGTCCCTGAAGTCAGCCAAGTCCCGTCATCGCGACTGCAAGGTCGTGCGTCGGCGCGGCAAGGTCTTCGTGATCTGCAAGAGCAACCCGCGTTTCAAGGCTCGCCAGCGCTGATTGCTGCCGATCGTGGGGCGTTCGCCCCACCGTCTGCCAGAAGGGCCGCGTAGAGCGGCCTTTTTCGTTGCTGCAGACATCGGCGCGCGCTGCCCCGGTGTCGGCGCCTAGCCGCCGAATGGCGCTCGACCGCAGTTTTTGCTACATAGCCCCTTCACTCGTCGCTGGGAGAACGCCATGTCCGCTACTGCACTTCGCATTGCCGCGATGATTCTCGGGTGCTCGGCCGCGGCGACCACCGCCCTCGCCCAGGATGCCGAGCCGCCACGCAAGGACGTGTTGCTGATCGAGCGCATTCAGGCCGAACCGGGGATGACGCTCCCCACGCGCGGCCAGCGCATGAGTGCGGTGCGCGCGGCCTTCGGCGAGCCGGCACAGGCGCTCGCCGCGGTTGGCGGCAGCAGCGCGCAGCGTCCGCCCATCACGCGCTGGGTGTATCCGCAGTTCACCGTGTATTTCGAGAACGACCACGTCATCAACGCGGTGCTCAACAAGGCATCGCCGCAGGAGCTCGGGCCCAAGCCCGTCGATTGATCCCGCCATGCCCGATTCGATGTTGCGCCTCCCCGCGGAGTGGGAACCCCAGTCCGCCGTCCTGATTGCTTGGCCGCACGCCGGCACCGACTGGGCGGATCGCCTTGCCGAGGTGGAAACGAGCTATCGCGCGCTGGTGGCGGCGATCGTGCGTTTCCAGCCGACGTTGATCTGCGTGCCCGATGCCGCAGTGCGCTCCCGTGCGCTGGCCGTACTTGCCGATATCCCGCAGCACGAGCGCGTGCGTTTCGTGCAGTGCGCTTACGACGACACCTGGCTGCGCGATTCCGGACCGATCACCCTGACCGGCTCGGATGATCCGGTGCTGCTGGATTTTCGCTTCACCGGCTGGGGCGGCAAGTACGAGGCTAGCCGCGACGACCGCCTGGTGAGTGCGCTGCTGGAGCGCGGTGCGTTTACCCGCTGCCGGCATCGCCCGGTCGACTTCGCGCTGGAAGGCGGCGCCATCGAGAGCGACGGTCGCGGCAGCGTGCTCAGTACCTGGCGCTGCCTGCACGAGCGTCACCCACAGCGCTCGCGTGCCGAAGTGACCGATATCCTTTGTCGCAACCTGCACGCGCAACGCGTGCTGTGGCTGGACCACGGCTATCTGCAAGGCGACGACACCGATGCGCACATCGACACCCTCGCCCGCTTCGCGCCCGACGACACCATCGTCTACCAGGCGTGCCCCGACGCCGACGATGCGCACTTCGCCGAACTTGGCGCAATGGCGGTCGAGTTGTCGCAACTGCGCACCCTCGGCGGCGCGCCGTACCGGCTGCTCGCGTTGCCCTGGCCGCGCGCCATCGAGGATGACGGGCGGCGGTTGGCGGCGTCCTATGCCAACTTCCTGATCGTGAATGGTGCGGTGCTGATGCCGGCCTACGACGACCCCGCCGACACCGTCGCCGCCGAAGTGCTGCGTCAGGCGTTTCCCGGCCGCGAGATCGTGTCGGTGCCATGCCGGCCGCTGATCTGGCAGAACGGCAGTCTGCACTGTCTGACCATGCAACTTCCCGAGGGTCTGCTGGCATGAGCAAGCGCATGTTGACGGTGGCGCTGGTGCAGGAATCCGATCACGGTTCGGTGGAAGCCAACCTGGCCTGCATCGAAACCCGCGTCGCCGAGGCGGCGGCACGCGGCGCGCAACTGGTGCTGCTGCAGGAGCTGCACAACGGCGCCTATTTCTGCCAGCACGAAAGCGTTGCCGAGTTCGATCGCGCCGAGCCGATCCCCGGCCCCAGCAGCGAACGGCTGGCGGCAATCGCTCAGCGCAACAAGGTGGTGTTGGTCGGCTCGTTGTTCGAACGCCGCGCGCCCGGGCTTTATCACAACACCGCTGTGGTGTTCGACCGCGACGGCCGCCTGGCGGGAAAGTACCGCAAGATGCACATCCCGGACGATCCGGGCTTCTACGAGAAGTTCTACTTTACCCCGGGCGATCTCGGCTTCACTCCCATCGATACCTCGGTCGGCCGCTTGGGTGTGCTGGTGTGCTGGGACCAGTGGTACCCGGAAGCCGCGCGGCTGATGGCGCTGGCCGGCGCCGAACTGCTGCTCTACCCCACCGCCATCGGCTGGGATCCCAGCGATGTCGAGGCCGAAAAAGCGCGTCAGCGCGAGGCATGGATCCTCAGCCATCGAGGCCATGCGGTCGCCAACGGCGTGCCGGTGCTGAGCTGCAACCGGATCGGCTTCGAAGCGGCGCCGGAGCAGTCGGGCGGCATCCAGTTCTGGGGATCGAGTCAGGTGCTGGGGCCGCAGGGCGAAGTGATCGCCGAGGCCGACACGGAACGGCCGCAGGTGCTGGTGACGCCGATCGATCTGGATCGCAGCGAACAGGTGCGGCGGATCTGGCCGTTCCTGCGCGATCGTCGCATCGACGCCTACGCCGACCTGCTCAAGCGCTACCGGGATTGACCGCATGAACGAACCGCAGTTGGCGCGCGATCACGACGAACTGATCGCGTCGCAACCGACGCGCGTAGTGTTGCGCGACGGCGTGCGCTACACGCTGCTGGGCACCGCACACGTGTCCCAGGCGTCGGTGGATGCGGTGCGCGCGCTGGTCGCCAGTTCGCGCTTCGATACGATCGCGGTGGAACTCGATGCTCAGCGTGCCCGCGCCCTCACCGAACAAGACACGCTGCATGAAATGGATTTGTTCGCCATCGTGCGCAGCGGCAAGGTCGGCATGGTGGCCGCCAATCTGGCGTTGGCCGCCTATCAGCGCCGCCTCGCGGAACAACTGGGGATCGAGCCCGGCGCCGAACTCAAGGCCGCCTGCGACAGTGCCAGGAATGCTGCGCTGCGACTGTGGATGATCGATCGCGAAGTCGGCATCACGCTGCGTCGTGCCTGGAGCGGATTGGGCTGGTGGGCACGCGCCAGGATGATCGCCGGGCTCGGCACCAGCCTGATGGTCGACGAATCGGTGGGCACCGAGGAAATTGAGCAACTCAAACAAGGCGACCTGCTGGAAAGCAGCTTCGGCGAGTTCGCCCGGCAAAGTCCGCCGATCTATCGCGCGTTGATTGCCGAGCGCGACCAGTACATGGCAGCGCGGCTGCGCGAGCAGGCGGCCGCCGATGACGCGCATGACGTGCTGGTGGTGATCGGGGCGGGTCATCTGCAAGGTCTGGCACAAGCGCTGCAGGAATCGCCAGCCGCTCCAGCCAGCGTGCGCACCGAGCTGGAGCAGGTGCCGCAAACCTCGTCGATCCCCTGGTTCACGCTGGCGCTCACGGCGTTCCTGATCGGTGGCTTCGCCTGGGGCTTCAGCCGCGGCGGCAATGTGGGGATGGAACTGGCGCTGGGCTGGGTGCTCACCACCGGCGTGTTCGGCGCGATCGGCTGCATCGCCGCGGGCGGACATCCCTTGAGCGTGCTGGCCGCTTTCATCGCCTCGCCGCTGACGCCGCTGCATCCGGCATTGTCATCGGGCATGGTCAGCGCGGCAGTCGAGGCATGGCTGCGCAAGCCGACCTATCGCGATTTCCTGTACCTGCGCGACGACACCACCAGCGTGCGCGGCTGGTGGCGCAATCGGGTGGCGCGGGTGATGGTCAACTTCGTCCTGACCAACTTCGGCACCGTGATCGGAGTCTGGATCGGCGGTGCCGCGATCATCCACAAGCTGTTGTAGCCGGCCCTCGCGCGGTTCGCTTGCAAGCCCGGGAGTGCTGCGTCATGCTGCAGTTTCTGGTGCACCGCAAGACATCCTGGAAGCGACCACGCATGGCTGAAGTCCGGATCATCAAGAAGTACCCGAACCGGCGTCTGTACGACACCGAGATTTCCAGCTACATCACGCTGGAGGACGTGCGTCAGTTGATCGTGGACAACGAGACCTTCGAAGTCCGCGATGCCAAGACCGGAGAAGACCTGACGCGCGCGGTATTGCTGCAGATCATCGCGGACCAGGAACAGGACGGGCAGCCGATGCTGTCCACCGAACTGCTGAGCCAGATCATCCGTTTCTATGGCGATTCGCTGCAAGGCTTCATGGGCAGCTACCTCGAACGCAGCATGCACCTGTTCCTGGAGCAGCAGCAGCAGTTCCGCAGCCAGCTCAACAGCATGCTGGGTCAGGCGCCGTGGACCATGATGAATCAACTCACCGAGCGCAACATGGATCTGTGGAAGCGGTTCCAGCAGGGCCTGCTCGGCACCATGAAGAGCGATGCCGAAGGCAAGCCCCGCGACCCCGGCAAGACCAGACCGCGTTGATGGCGGTGCGCTGGCGTTGATGATCGCGCGGCGCGCGGCGATCGACATGCACGCAACAGGATGCGAGACGACGACGTACCGGAAATTTTCCCGGCTTGACCTGCCCTGATCGCGCCTCTACCCTGCGCCTTCTTGTGCGCCGCAGCAGACGGCCACACCCAGCGAATCCGGAGAGGCTCATGAGCAAGCGCGTCGCCGTCGTCAGTGGCGGTATCGGGGGGCTTGGCACCCAGATTTGCATTCACCTGGCGCAATCGGGCCACACCGTGGTCGCAGCCGATCTCGATGGCAACGCAGCGCGGCAAGCGGCGTTCGCACAGCGCGTCGATGGGCATGACGTGCATTTCGAACCGTGCGATGTGACCGATTTTTCCGCCTGCGCGGCAATGACGGCGCGCGTGCGCGAACGCTTCGGCGCGATCGACGTGCTGGTCAACGCCGCTGGCATCACCCGCGACGTCACCTTGCGCAAGATGCAGCCACAGCAGTGGTCGGACGTGTTGCGGGTCAACCTCGATGGCGTGTTCAACCTCACCCGCCAGGTGGTCGACGCCATGGCCGAGCGCGGCTATGGCCGCATCGTCAACATCAGTTCGATCAACGGCCAGACCGGCCAGTTCGGACAGACCAACTACTCCGCCGCCAAGGCGGGCATGCACGGCTTCACCATGGCGCTGGCGCGCGAGGTGGCGCGCAAGGGCGTCACCGTCAACTCGGTGTCGCCGGGTTACTGCGAGACCGAGATGGTCAAGAGCATCCCGGCGCCACTGCGCGCGCAGATCATCGACAGCATCCCGGTGGGCCGCATCGGCCAGCCCGAGGACATCGCCCGCGCGGTGGCATTCCTGTGCGCGGAATCGTCAAGCTTCATCACCGGCATCAATCTGCCGGTGAATGGCGGGCTGTACATCGGATTCTGAACGAAGCCGCCGCCTGCATCCGGCAGGCGGCGCTTTATTCACAGATCGCGCACCAGGCGGAAGCCGAGCCGCGCATCGACGCTGTTGGGCGATGCGCCCAGACGGAACGCAGAGCGCACTTGATCCGGCGCGCTGGCCCATGACGAACCGCGCAACATGCGCGTCCCGCAACCATCATTGACCCAGGCGCTGCCATTGGTCGGCGACCGTTGGTAGGTGTCGTGCCAGCAGTCCTCGACCCATTCGGAGACGTTGCCGGCCATATCGAACAGGCCGAAACGGTTGGCCTCGAAACTCCGGACCGGCGCCGGCCCCCAGTAGCCATCGTTGTAGTTGGCGAACGAATTGACCCAATTGCGCTTGCTTTCCGAGCGATCGCGCGAACCGGTGACGTTGGCGACGGGCTTGGTCGGCAAGCCATCGCCCCACGGATACGGCGTGTTGCTGCCGGCCCGCAGCGCGTACTCGAATTCGGCTTCGCTGGGCAGTCGGTAACGCTTGCCGGTCTCGCGCGACAGCCATTCGGCATAGGCACGCGCGTCCTGCCACGACACGTGAATCACCGGCAGGTTGTCCGACGCCTTGCGGCCCAGGTGGTCGTCCTCCCAGGTCACGCCATTACGCTCGCTCAGGGTGCCGGTCGACTCGTCGTAAATGGTGGACTTGCGGGTTTGCAGGGATGTCGGCGCGTAGCTGGTGGCCTTCACGAACCGGCGAAATTCCGCCACCGTGATTTCGTTCGCGGCCATGGCGAATGCGCGCGCGAACTTGACCTGAACCTGCGGCCCCTCGTTGTTGGCGCGATCCTTCTCGTTCTTCGGCGAGCCCATCGAGTAACTGCCGAGCGGGATCACCACCAACTCCGGACCGCTGCCGCCGCTGGCCAACGGGTCGGTCAGGCGTTGTCCCGGCTTCATCGAGGCATAGGTCTTGGCGTTGAACAGACGGGTGCGCAGATCCTCGACCTGACGCGGTTGCAAGGTGGCGGCATCGAGCTGAACCAGCAGGGCCTCGGC